>NZ_JBHURV010000011.1:0-230898 GCF_042673865.1 Streptomyces sp. NPDC056987 | reverse complement strand
GCTCCGCCGACCCCGGCGGAGCCCTCCGCGCGTCATGGCTGACCGCACGTCAGGCGTGATGTCCGTCACGCCACTTGAACGTGACATTGATGTCAAGGATTAGCTTTGCGGCGTCCTCGACCGAACGCCGGACGAGGGCGGTGAGAAAGGAAACCGTGATGAGCACAGCCCTGGGGTACCGGACCTTCGGTGGCGCCGACGTCCAGGAGTTCTTCGACCGGCCCGAGCCGTTGCCCGGACCGCTCGAAGTCCTCGTCCGCGTCGCGGCCGCGGGAGTCAACCCGCTCGATCATCTGCTCCGGTCCGGATACGTCCAGGAATTGAACGGCCATGTGCCCTTCCCGCAGGTCCTGGGCATGGAAGCGGCCGGGACCGTCCTCGCGGTGGGGGCCGAGGTGACCGGCCTGGCCGTCGGCGACCGGGTCACCGGATTCGCCTTGACCGGCGCCGGCACATACGCGGGGACGACGCTGTTGGCAGCCGAGTCGACGGCCCGTATCCCCGACACGCTGTCGGAGACCTGGGCGGCGACCATCCCCGTCGCCGGCACCACCGCGCTCGACATCCTGGACCAACTCGCGTTGCCCGCCGGGGCGTCGCTGCTCGTGAACGGCGTCGGCGGCGGCGTCGGCGTTCCCCTCGCCCAGCTCGCGCGGGACCGGGGCCTGGTCGTGGTCGGCACCGGCAGCGCGGCCAAGCGGGAGCGCGCGACGGCGACCGGCGCGGCCTTCGTCGACTACACCGCGGGCGATGTCGTGGCCCGGCTCCGGGCGCAGGCCCCGGACGGCTTCGACGCCGTGGTCGACACGGTCGGCGGTGACTCCTTGCGGAGCGTCGCCCCACTGGCGGCGAAGCCGGACGCGCTCATCTCCGCCGCGGACCCGTCGGTCACCGAGCTCGGCGGCGCCACGGTCCACCGCCGTCTCGACCGGAGCGGTCTTGAGCGTGTCGCCGGGCTGATGGCCGCCGGACGGCTCGATCCCCACATCACGGGGACCTATCCGCTGGCGCGGGCCGAAGAGGCGCTGGCGCTCGTCGAGTCGGGCCACGCGTCGGGCAAGCTCGTCATCGACATGCGGCTCTGACCGCACCCCGCGCGGAGGCGACCACCCTCAGCGGGCACAGGAAGAGGGCCGCCCCGGCCCGCCGAGCCGGTACCGGGTGTTGGCCTCGATCAAGGCGTTCAAGGAGTCCCGGGTCTCGACGAGCCGGGTGATGTCGGCGGTCAGACGGTCCCGTTCCCTGACCATCGTGCCGAACGCTTCCTCGGCGACGCCGGCCTCGCCGCTGTCCACACAGGGCAGCAACTGGGCGATCACCCTGCTCCCCAGTCCCGCGTCGAGCAGCCGCCGGATGAGATGGACCCGTGCGACCTCCGGCCCGGCGTAGTGTCGCTGCCCACCGCCGGACCGCGTGCTGTGGATCAGACCCTGCTGCTCGTAGTACCGCAGTGACCGGGCGCTGGCCCCCGTCAGCCGGGCCAGTTCTCCGATCCGTATGGTCGGCGGGGGAGACGTCGAGGTCACGGCGCATCCCTTCCGCGCATCAGCCAGTACCGCATGGCCACAGCTTAGCCAGCCCGTGGCCCGCGGTACCCCACTCGCCTTCCCACGGGCGCACGGGTGCCAACGCCTCCCGCGCGGGCCGCCGTTGCCCCGCCCTCAACCGAACAAAGGACGATCCCTCGTGGCATCCACCGCCCTCACCGCCGACCAGGCCAACGCCCGGCTGCACGAACTGACCGTCGTCGACGTGCGCACCCCCGGCGAATACGCCACCGGCCACTTGCCCGGCGCCCACAACGTTCCCCTCGACCACCTCGATACCGCGCTGCCCGCCCTGAAGACCGCCGCCGGCCGCGGCGATCTCCTCATCGTGTGCGCCTCGGGCGCCCGCTCCGCGACCGCCTGCCTGCGGCTGGCCGATCAAGGCATCACCGCTGCCACGCTCGCCGGGGGCACCACCGCCTGGACCCAGCTCGGTCACGACACCCACCGCCCCGCCGGCACCCGCACCCCCTGGGCCATGGAGCGCCAGGTCCGCCTCACCGCCGGGCTCCTTGTCCTGGCCGGCCTGGCCGCCGGACGGAACTGGGGTAGGGCGCGCTGGCTGTCCGCGGGCGTCGCCGGCGGCCTGGTCGTTTCCGCCGTGACCGACACCTGTGGCATGGCCGCGGTGCTCGCCAGGCTTCCCCACAACCAGCCCAGGGCAGCCGACCTGGAGGCCACCCTCGCCGCCCTGACCGCCTGACGCCACCACACCCACGAGGGAAACCGCCCGGGACAGCGGGGCCAGGGCTCTCAGCCGAGCTGGGTGGGCACGACCGTCAGCTCGGCGATGTTGACCCGGGCCGGCGCCGCCACCGAGTAGGTGATCGCGTCGGCCACGTCGTCGGCGGTGATGGGCGTGATCGCCGACCGCATCTCGTCCAGCCCCACCCGGGTGGCCTCGTGTGCCATGGAATCGCCGAGTTCGGTGAGGGCGAACCCCGGGTCGACGGACCGCACCCGTACGCCGCGGGGCCCGAGCGAGGCGCGCAGGTTGCGGGTCAGCTGGGTGACCGCGGCCTTGGTCGCACCGTAGACCGGGTAGTCGGCGAAGATCACCTCGGCCGCGATGGAGCCGATGTTCACCAGGTCCGCGGCCCGCCCGGCGTCCGCCGCGGCGAGAAGGTCGTCGACGAAGACCCGGCCGGTCGCCAGGAGTCCCCGGAGATTCACGTCGATCATCTGGTCCCACTCGGCGGTGTCCGCCACGTCGAACGGCGCTCCGAGCATCACCCCGGCATTGGCGACGACCAGGTCGGGGCTGCCCAGGGAGCCACGGATCGTCGCCGCGGCGGCCGCCAGCGCGCCGGGGTCGGTGACGTCGACGGCGAGGGGCAGGACCTCCGCGGAGCCTTCCTCGCGCAGGCTCGCGGCGAGATAGTCCAGGCGCGAGGACCGCCGGCCGAGCAGAGCGACCGCCGCTCCGGCCGAGGCGAAGCGGCGTGCGGTCGCGGCGCCGATCCCGGCGGTTGCCCCGGTGATCACCGCGACCCGGCCGGCGAGCAACCCCGCGGACACACCGGGAGCCGACAAGGAGATGTTCTCTGAAAGGTTCTTCGTCATGAGACCGAGCTTGTCCGCTGCGCCGGAGGCCGGCCAGGCCGCTCCCTACCGGGGTGCGCCACCCCCAGGCAGCCGGTCACGCCCGCATCCGACGTCGCGGCGGACGCTGCGGGAGGTGCCGTGGTCCAGGGCCTGGAATCGTCCGGTGCCCAAGGACATCTCCCCCGACCTGCTCGTGGCCGACCCGGACCCCGCCTGGGCCGACCGGGGCAAGGCGCTCACCGACCGGCTGTACGAACTGCTCGACCCGCTCGCGCTGCACGTCGAACACATCGGCAGTACCGCGGTGCCCGGCATGGCGGCCAAGCCCGTGTTCGACGTGCAGGTCAGCGTCCGCGGCCTCCGGGAGGCCGAGGGTGCGTTCGCCGGGCCGCTGGACGGCCAGGGCTTCGAGCTCGCACCGTACCGCCAGGACCATGTCCCGGCCGGCAGCGACGACGATCCGGCGCACTGGACCAAGCTGCTGTGGATCCGGCGCGGCCACCGCGAACCGGACGTCAACCTCCATGTCCGGGTGGCCGGTTCACCCAACGAACGACTGGCTCTCCTCTTCCGCGACTGGCTGCGGGCCCACCCCGAGGCGGTGCCGGCCTACACGCGCTTCAAGCAGGTGCTCGCCGGGGCCGTTCCCGACCTCGCCACCTACGCCGATGTCAAGGATCCCGTCGTCGATCTCGTCGTCGCCGTCGCCGAACCCTGGGCGCGGGACACGGGCTGGCAGCCGTCCGCCACGATGACCGGCAGACCCTAGACCGGCCCGCCCCCGTACGAACCGGCCCCCCGGTCACCGTACCCGTGGAGGGTGAGCCGCATGGTGCGTGCGCCGGAGGCATGGCGCTGGTTGAACTCGGCCATGCCGCCCGGGGAGAGTCCGCCCCGGCACGCGAGATGCTGCTCGGTGACGGCGTCCTCGTCCTTCAGCCCCGCCGTCGAGAGATCGGAGGCGGGGACGCCGCAGACCGCGGCGATCCGTTCGACCGCCTCGAAGGTGGTGTATCCGCGCTTGCGTAGCCGCAGATACTGGAAAGGAGCGTCCTCGCCGTCCCGTACGGGCAGGACCATGCTCTCCTGGACCACGAAGTCGGTGTCGCGAGCCTTGAGAATGGGGTGCTCCACGGTCACTCCGTTCCTTTCGTCCTGCCGGATCCGCCCGGGCCGGTGCGGACGCGTACCTCCTCTCCCGTGTCCTCGCCGACTGGGACGACGAGAGCGCCGTACGGATCCTGCGGACCTGCGCGGCAGCCGTCCCCGACACCGGCCGGGTCCTGGTCGCCGAGCGGGTGCTCCCGGGCGACCCGGCGCCCGGTACGCCGGAGAGCGCCGAGGACGTGGCCGAGACCCGCCGGCTGACCTCGCACGACCTGCGCGCGTCCGGCCGCCTGCCGGGGGGAGCCACCGTCATGGAGTTCCGTCCCGAAGGGAACGTCAGCCCAGAAAATCCATCAGGCGCCCGTTCAACTGCCGGGGCGCGGTGAGCGGCAGGGAGCGGTGGGTGGCTCCGGGGAGCACTGCCACCTCGCCGTACGGGAGCGTCCTGCGGGCGCGTTCGGCGAAGGAGCGGGCGCGCGGGCCTCGCTCGGGCGTATCAGCGTGGGCAGGGCGCGCAGCAGGTAGCCGGGCCGGAAGCCGGCGAAGACCTGGGTGGGGTCGACGAGGGCGAGGCGGTCGACCCGCTGCGGCGCGCGCAGCGCGTACCTGGCGGCCGGCCAGGCACCGTACGAGTGACAGCACAGCTGCGTGCGGGCGAGCCCGAGCCCGTCCAGCAGCGCGTCCAGCCAGGCCGTCAGATCGTCGGCGTCCCTCAACGGCGTTCCCCCGCGTTCGGTGCGGCCGGCGTCGCCCAGCAGATCGACCGCGTGGATCCGGTGGCGCTCGCCGAGGGCGGGGGCGTTGGCGAACCGGACCAGGCCGGTGGCGGATCCGCCGGGCAGCAGCACCACCGGGCTGCCGTCCGTCGGGCCGTACGAGTGGACCTGGGTGCGCCCGTACGGGGTGGCGACGTCGCGTTCCTCGGTGGACTCGGGCCGGCGGGCGCGCAGCGCGTCGTAGGCGAGGTCGAAGGCGAACAGGGACATGGGCATGCACCTCGTTGACGGATGACCCCGTCGGCGGGATCCGCCGGCGGATAGTCTGTGGCGCGCTCGGCGGCAGGCACGCTCATTCCCTGGCGGAAGGACATCCATGCGCACCCTGACCTTCGTCATCGGCACCGGTCGCAGTGGGTCGACCGCGCTCTCCCGCATCCTGGCCATGCACCCGGACGTGTTGAGCCTGAACGAGTACATGGCCTCCGTCGGAGCGACCGCCTTCCCCGAAGGGCGGCTGACCGGGGAGGAGTTCTGGCGGGCCCTGGCCACGCCCACACCGTATTTCGCGCAGATGCTCCGCAGCGGGCTGCCCATGCCGGAATTCCTGTACACCCGCGAGCCCGGGCGGCGGTACGACGTGTCCACCACGGGCATCCCGGGCCTGTCGCTGATGGTGCTCCCGCATCTCACGGACGATCCCGACGGGCTTCTCGACGAGTTGGAGGGCACGGTGGTCCGCTGGCCCGAACGCTCCCCGGCCGGCCACCACCGGGCGCTCTTCGGACATCTGTGCACCCGGCTGGGGCGGACCCATGTCGTGGAGCGCTCCGGCTACTCCACCGGCTGGGCCCCTCTCCTGCGCGAGGCGTTCCCCGAAGCGCGGTTCGTCCATCTGTTCCGCGACGGCCCCGACTGCGCGCTCTCGATGAGCCGCCACCCCGGCTACCGCGTGATCTGTCTGACGCGGGAGATCCTCCGCCGGTGCGAGGTCACTCGTCTCGACGAGCTGACCGATGCCCATGTACGGGCGCTTCCCCCCGCGTTGACGGCGCTGCTGGGCGAACGTTTCGATCCCGCCCTGGTGACCCATCACCCCATCCCCTTGCGGACCTTCGGCGCCCTGTGGTCCCAACTGGTCTCCGAGGGAACGGAATTCCTCGCCCGGCTGCCTGTCGGCCAGGGCACCACCCTCGCCTACGAAGACCTGTTGGACGACCCGTCCGCCGAACTGACCCGTATGGCCGGGTTCATCGGCGTCACCGCGCGGCCCGAGTGGCTCCGCTCCGCCGGCGCCCTCCTCCACTCCGGCCGCCGGGGTTCCGCGAACTCCCTGCCCGCTTCCGAACGTGCCGAGCTGGTGGCCGGTTGCGCACCCGGCACGAGCGTTCTGTCCATGGAGGGACCCCGCCCGCGACCGTCGTAGCCGGCGATGCCGAGGCAGGGCGAACCCGACGCCCCCGACTGCGGCTTGATGTCACCTACGCCCGGGGAGCCGGCGTGTCGCACACTGGTCGCCAAGCGCGATGTGGTCATGTCCATGCCTCAATGGAGAGGATGTCCGGTGGAAGGATGTAGGTTCACGCGGCGCTCGGTGCTGGCCGTGGCGGCCGGGGGGATCGCGGGTCTTGGTTCCGGGGCGTTCACCGCCACCGCCCGGGCGGCGACGGGATCGGTGGACAGGGAAGCGGCCGACCCGCCGACCGGGACGGTGCGCGTGTTCTGGCTCAGGCCCTCGGACGTGGCGAACGACTCGCGGTACCCCGACGGCATCACCGGCGTCATGCGGGAGTCACAGCGCTACTACCGCCAGGAACTCGGTGTGACGTTCAAGCTGAACGACCCGGCGGTGGAGGTGGTCCAGGGCAACCACCCGCGGGCCTGGTACGAGAACACGCCGAACGGCGGCGAGGCGTACTGGTGGGTGGTCTTCAACATGCAGCAGGAACTGATGGCCAGGTTCGGTCTCAGATCCCCGGACCCCCGCTGGCTGTGCGTCGGCGAAGTCAGCGCGGAGAAGGCGGGTGTCTCCGGCGGCGGCGGAGGCGCCGGCTGGGTGATCCTCAGCGGCCACGACGCCGACGGCGCCGCCGGGGTCAACGGCCCGATGAACCGGTGGTACGGCGGCATGGTGCACGAGTTGGGCCACGCCCTCGGCCTGCCCGACTCCTCGCAGACCGACGGCACGCCGATGTCCGGCTCGTTCTACGACTACCCGAACTGCCACTTCAGCCAGCAGCAGAAGGACAGGATCCGCAGCGGTCCCTACGGCGGCTTCCTGTCCTGAGCCCAGGACCGCGCCGCTCTCCCGGTGGGCTTCGTCGTAGCCGGTACGCGCGCAGGCACGGCTTCCGGTGGTCATGGAGTGTCGCGTTCGCCGACCACCACGACGGAAGACCGTGCCTGCCGCGTCATCCCGGCCCGGACCGATGCCCGGACCGATGCCCGGACCGAGGTGCTCAGTCCAGACCGATGCGCGCCCCGGGCCCGAGCGGCAGGTCGAACCCGTAGAAGACGCCCAGGATCGCGAGCCAGACGACCAGGAACGGCACGACGAAGATCGACAGTCGCGAGATGAGCGTGCCCAGGCGTGCGTCCGGTTCGTACTGGCGCAGCAGTGCCAGGGTCAGGAACACGTAGGGGTTCATCGGTGTGATGATCCCGGTGGCGGAGTCGCCGATGCGGAACGCGGCCTGGCTGAGGGCCGGGCTCATGCCCAGGAGCATGAAGGCCGGGACGAACACGGGACCGACCAGCGACCACAGGGCCGACCCGGAGACGATGAACAGGTTGAGGACGGACACCAGGAGGACGAAGCCGGCCACCACCCAGAAGCCGGTCAGACCGATCGATTCGAGACCGGCGGCGGCCTTCACGGCGAGGAGCACGCCCACGTTGGACCAGTTGAAGAGCGCGATGACCTGGGCGGCGACGAACATGAGGACGAGGTAGCCCGACATGGTCTTCACGGAGTCGGACATGGCGGTCACCACGCTCTCCGAGCCCGTCAGCGCCCTGACCGTGATTCCGTAGGTCAGTCCGGCCAGCATGAACGCCCCGAACAGCACGGGGACGATGCCGGTGAGCAGTGGTGACGGGACCAACGCCCCGGCCTCACCGCGTAGCGGACCCCCCTCGGGCAGCCACAGGAGGAGGACCACCACCGCGTAGACCACGACGACCAGGGCGGTCAGCAGCAGCCCCCGCCGCTGGGCCGGAGTGAGAGCGAGGTTCTGCTCCGCCGGTTCGTCCGCGGAGGCCCGGTACGGGCCGAGGCGCGGCTCCAGGACGCGGCTGATGAGGAAACCGCCCAGAAGTCCGAGGACAAGGCTGCTGGCCGCGGTGAAGTAGTAGTTGACCAGCAGGTTCAGGTGCTGGTCCGCGCCGCCCGGCAGGACGGAGGCCGCCTGCTGGGTGATGCCGACGTAGAGGGCGTCCAGCGAACCGAGGGTGAAGCCCGCGGCGTAACCGGCGCCGACGCACGCGAAACCGCCGATCAGACCGGCCACGGGGTGGCGCCCCGCGCTCTTGAACACCACGGCCGCCAGGGGCGGCAGCACGATGGAGGCGACATCGCTCATCATGTGCGCCTGGCAGGCGACCAGCGCCACCAGATAGGGCAGGAGCGCGCGCGGCGCGCGGGCCAGGGTGGCCCGCATGACGGTTTCCAGGAGGCCGGTCTTCTCCGCGACACCCACCGCCATGATCATGAGCAGTACGGCGGCGACGGGCGGGAACGTGGCGAAGTTGGGGACGAAGTTCTCCAGCAGCCAGCGGATGCCCTCGCCGGTGAACAGCCCGCCGACCTTCTTGGTCTCGTCGACTCCGGGCACCGTGACCGACACGTCGGCCAGGGCGAGCGCGGTGGAGACGACGGCCAGCAGGACGAAGAGTCCGGTGAACAGGAGAATCGGGTTGGGCAGGGCGTTGCCGGCCCGCTCGATCAGGGACAGCAGCCGGTCGATGCCACGGGGCCCGCCCGGGGCCGGGGCCTCACGCTCCCGGGCCGGCACAGGAGTCGGTGCCGGCATCATGGCCGCCCTGCGGCAGGGGTGCCCGGGTGCAGCGAACCCTTGCGGACGACACCGTCCTGGATCACACACACGATGTGGGCGGGATCGCCCAGCACACCGATGTCGGTGAGCGGATCCCCGTCGCACACGACGAGGTCCGCGACACGGCCGGCCGTCAGGCTGCCCAGCCGGTCGGCCACACCGAGCAGTTCGGCGGAAGTGCGGGTACCGGCGACGATGGCGTCCATCGGATCCATCCCCAGGTCCACGAGATAGCTCAGCTCCATCAGGTTCACCCCGTGCGGACCGACGGCGGCGTCGGTGCCGAGCGCGATCCGGGCACCCCGCTCGATGGCGTGGGCGATGTTCGTCTTGGTGATGCCGGACCAGCGGACCTTCTTCTGGTAGTGGTAGTCGGGCATCGTGTCCTTGTTGATGCCCGCGTACACCGTGGAGAGCGTGGGGACGACGAAGGCGTCGCGCTCGGCGAGCAGGTCCAGCGCCCGGTCGTCGAGGCCGTAACCGTGCTCGATGCTCGTGACGCCGGCGCGCAGGGCGTTGAGGATGCCCGCGTTGCCCTGGGCGTGTGCCGCGACCGGCTTGCCACCGTGCCGCCGGGCCTCGTCCACGACCGCGCGGATCTCCTCCTCCAGCAGGCCCTCGTCGTCGGGCTGGTCGTACGGGCTGCCCATGCCGCCGGTGGCGCAGACCTTGATCAGGTCGGCGCCCTCGCGCAGCACCCGCCGTACGGCGAGCCTCGCCTCGTCGGCGGTGTCGGTGATCTCCGACATGCCCGCGGTCAGGTCGGTGCCGTCGGGCAGGCGCAGATCGGCGTGGCCGCCGGTGTGACTGAGGATCCGCACGGCGGTGTGCAGCCGCGGGCCGACGATCCGCCCGGTCTCGACCGCCGTGCGGTACCCCGCGGACAGACCTCCCAGGTCCCGGGCGCTGGTGATACCGGCGTCGAGTGTCTGCCGCATCCGGGCGACGGTGTCGAGGGTCACGAGGACCCGGTCCAGTTCCGCGCGGCGGTGGGGCGGGGAACCATGCGCGTAGGACAGGTGGACGTGGCAGTCGAAGAAGCCGGGCAGTACCGTGCGGCCGCCGGCGTCGAGGACGCGGACCGGATCGGCCTGGCCGGTCACCGGCGGCGCGGTGGCCGCGGGTCCGGCGTAGGTGATGACTCCCTCGGCGTCGACGAGGATGACGGCGTCGTCCACGGGGGACGAACCTGTGCCGTCGATGAGCCGGGCGTTGTGGATCCTCAGCGGGGTCCGGGACGCGTTCTGTGTCATAGCATCCGACATCGGGAGACACTCCTCAAGCGATGGAGAGTGGGCGAGGAGAGTGTGGAATGCACATGAAAACCCGGTGTCACAACGCAGTTTCCGTACCGAATTCGTTCCTGTACGCAGAGAAGTGCCACCCCTGAGTGCGCAGGATAGTGCCGTGACGGAGCTCGACGAGCTGGATCGCGGCCTCGTACACGCCCTGCAGATCCACCCCCGGGCCCCCTGGACACTGATCGGCGAGGTGCTCGGGATCAACCCGGTCACCGTCGCGCGACGGTGGAACCGCCTCACCGGGGCGGGCCTGGCGTGGGTGACCGCCTATCCCCGGGTCTCCAACACGCGGGCCGTCGTGACCGGTGTGATCGAGGTGGACACCGAGCCGGGCGCCGCCGAGGACGTCGCGTGGGCCCTGGCCGCCCACCCCTCCATGCCGAACATCAAACTCACGGCCGGCGGCCGGGACATCGTGGCCACCGTGCAGACCATGAGCCTCGACGAACTGGCCCGCCTCACCACCTCGCAGTTCCAGCGCACGCCGGGAGTGAGGGCCACCCGTACCCATGTGTCCACCGGCGTTCCCACCGAGGGGAGCCAGTGGCGTCTGCGCAGCCTGGACAGCACGCAGAGCGCACGCATCGAGGCCGCCCTCCCCCCGGTCCACCGGGCCGAACCGGTCACCGGGGCGGGCTGGGACTCCCTCGACGCCCACCTGCTGGAACTGCTGAGCGCGGACGGCCGCATGTCGCTGCGCGAACTGTCCGCGCGGACCGACGCCGGTATCTCCACGGTGCGCCGCCGTCTGCACTCCCTGCTCGCCTCGCGCCTCAACCTGCGCTGCGACCTCGCCCGGCCCCTGTCCGGATGGCCGCTGTCCGCCGTGTACTTCGCCTCCGTTCCCGGCAGGTACCTGGACGAGACCAGCCGGATCCTGGCCGGTGTACGCGAGGTCCGCTCCTGCTTCATCGCCGCCGGCCCGCACACCCTGGTGATCGACGTCTGGCTACGGGTCCTGAGCGATGTGCACGCCTTCGAGGCCCACCTCTCCCGGCAACTGCCCCGGCTCACCGTCGACGACCGCTCGGTGGTGCTGCGCACGGTCAAGCACATGGGCAGGCTGCTGGGCCACGACGGCACCTGCGTGGGGGTCGTGCCGCTCCGGCACCCCGCGAGCGCACACCCGGTCGCCCCCCGGCACCAGGAGCCGTAGGGCCTGTCGTGAGCGCGACCGAGGTCGCGGACGGTCCAGGGAACACGTAGAGCCCCTCGCTCCGTGCCCCGCTCCTTCCCTCGCTCCTTTGTGTGGATCGATCTCTTCCCAACCGGGAACTTTTGTGTACCGTACTTAGTACGACCAGGCTCGTGGCTGGAGGTACACATGTCGATCGACACCGGTGAGGCAGCTTTCACAGGCGTCACCCAGAGCGCCGGAGCCCCACCTTCCGGTGTGCTCGAACTGGAGGTGGTGCAGCTGAGAAGGGAGTCCGACGGTGTGCTGTCGGTGACGCTGGCCGATCCCGAGCGCCGGCTTCTGCCGGCCTGGACGCCGGGCGCGCACATCGATCTGTGGCTGCCCGACCAGGTACGGCAGTACTCGCTGTGCGGCGATCCGGCCGAGCGCCGCGCGTACCGGGTGGCCGTCCTGCGTGAGGAGGCGTCCCGGGGCGGATCGGCCTATGTCCACGACGCGCTGCGGCCCGGCGAACTGGTCGAGGTGGGCGGGCCGCGCAACAACTTTCCGCTGGTCCCGGCGGAGGAGTACCTCTTCGTGGCGGGGGGCATCGGCATCACACCGCTGCTGCCGATGATCGCGGCGGCGGGGGAGAACTGGCGGCTGCTCTACGGCGGCCGCACCCGTCGCTCCATGGCCTTCACCGGCCGTCTTGGGAGCGATCCGCGGGTCCTGGTGCGCCCGCAGGACGTGTACGGAGTGCTCGACCTGGCCGGAGCCCTGGGGGAGCCGCGTCCGGGAGTGGCCGTGTACTGCTGCGGTCCGGAGCCGCTGATCGCGGCGATGGAGGCCGCCTGCGCCGCGTGGCCGGCCGGCACCCTGCACGTCGAGCGGTTCTCCGCCGCCGCCATCGACACCAGCGGCGACGTGGCCTTCCACGTGGTCGCGCGGCGCAGCAACACCCGGCTCCCGGTGCCCGCGGGCGAGAGCGTCCTCGACGTCCTGGAGACCGCCGGGATCGAGGTGCCCAACGCCTGCCGCGACGGCATCTGCGGCAGCTGCGAGACCCGGGTCCTGTCCGGGCTTCCCGAGCACCGCGACACCCTGACGGATCCGGGGGTGACCGACCGGGTCCTGCCCTGCGTCTCCCGCGCCCGTACCGCCGAACTCGTCCTCGATCTCTGACGGGCCGCCCCGTACGACCGCCCCATCCGGCCGCCCGCCCCGAACCGCCCCCTCGAAAGGCATTCCTGTGACCGAGCTGAGCAACCGGGCCTCCGACGACGGTCCCGGCACCGCCGGGCCCACCCCCGATCCGGCCGTCGCGGCGGCGACCACCCCCGGCGAACCGGCCGTCGCGGCGGCGTCCGACCCGGCCGAGGCGGAGGCTCCGCGCCGCCCCGCGCGCCGGCGCGGCACACCGGCCGCGCCGGAACTGCCCCCCGGGCCGCCCGTGCAGGCCGGCGCCGACTGGGGCTCCTGGGCCACCTACGACGCCGCCGAACTCGGCTTCCGCGACTACTGGTACCCGACGCTCTTCGCCCACCAGGTCGGCCGTAAACCCGTCCCTGTGACGGTGGCCGGAGAGAAGATCGTGCTGGTCCGCGACGAGACCACGAACACGGTCCGCGCCCTGCACGACCGCTGTCCGCACCGCGGAGTACCGCTCTCGCTGGGCCGCCGGCAGTTCGACGGCACCATCAGCTGCCCCTACCACGGCTGGACCTACGACCTGACCGACGGCAGGCTCTGCGCCGTCATCACCGACGGGCCCAGCTCGCCGATCTGCGGCAAGGTCAAGGTCGCCACGTACCACGTGGCCGAGCGCCTGGGCCTGGTCTTCGTCTACATCGGGGATGTCCCGGCGGGGGAGGAGCCGCCGCCGGTCGAGCGGGACATCCCGGCGGAACTCAACGACAACTCCCTGGTCCTGGGCGGGCGGACCGAGATACGGGACGGCAACTGGCGGTTCGCCGCCGAGAACGGCTTCGACGAGGGCCATGCCAAATACCTGCACAACACCGCGCTCTGGCGGCTCTTCAAGGTCATGCCGACCTGGAACATGACCCGGATCGTGGAGAAGGACGGCTGGCTGATCCGCGTGCAGGACGAGGTGCACTGGGACGCCGAGTTCCCCGGCGTCGGCACCTTCACCAACAAGCGCTGGTGGAAGCGGATGCCCCTGCCCGACCGGCCCGGCAAGAACGGCGACGCCAACCCCGTCATCGCCGCCCTGGACCTGCCCGGCTTCGTGTCGATCCGGCTGCCCGGCCTGCTGCGCGTCGCCTACCCGCAGTTCATCCACTACGAGTGGTACGTGCCGGTCGACGCCGACCACGTCCGGTACGTCCAGCTCATGGTGCGGTTCGAGACCGGCCGCAAGGCGCTGGCGTTCAAGGCGAAGTACCTCACGGCGATCCGCTGGCTCTTCCACGGGCAGTTCACCGCGCAGGACGCCTGGATGGTCGATGTGATGGACGCCCCGCCGGAGCGCCTGTACCGGCCGGACCTGTCGCTGACGGCGTGGCGCCGGCACATCGAGCAGACCGGCCCCGTCGTCCAGCCGGCCGAGAAACGCCGAGGGCACTGATGCCCGGCTCCCGCCGCCCCGGCCTGCACCACACCAGGCTCGGCCCGGCGGACACCGTCCCGACCGTCGTGCTGCACGGTGGCGGGCCGGGCTGCCACTCCGCCGCGGACTTCGCCGCGGTGCTCGCCCTGCGCCCCCGCCGGGCCTGGCTCTGTGTCGACCTGCCCCGCTACGGCCGTTCACCCCTGCCAGGACCGGGGCTGCCGCCCGGCCGGTTCTCCGGACCCGCGGCCGCGCTCGCCGGTCTGCTCGACGGCATCGGCCGCCCCGTGAACATCCTCGCGCAGTCCCTCGGCGGCGCGGTCGCGCTCGCGCTCGCCGCGCGCCGGCCCGAACTGGTGGCACGGATCGTGCTGATCGGCAGCACCCCGGCCGCCTTCCGCGGTGTGCGCACGGACCCGGGGCTCGGCGCCCGGCTGCGCGACGCGCTGTACGCCGATCCCGGACCCGCCCGGATGCGCGCGCTCATGGAGGGCGCCGAATGGCATCGCTCCACACCGCCGGAGGAACTCGTCGCCGGGCGCCTGCGGGCGGCCACCACGGCGACGGCGCTCGCCGTCGCGACCGATCCGGCGGCCCGCGGCACCGACGAGGACCTGGGCCCCCTCCTCGGAACCGTCACCGCCCCGACGCTGGCGGTCTGGGGGGCGCACGACCCCTTCTCCGAGCCCGCCTACGGGGCCGCGCTCGCCGGTGCGCTGCCCCACGGAGACCTGGTGGTTCTCGGCCGTACCGCGCACCATCCGCAGTCCGAACGCCCGGACGCCGTCGCCGCCCTGGCCGACGCGTTCCTCCCGGAGCCAGGCCGGGGAGGCGGGCCGATGTCCGCCTCCGCCCCGGCGAATCCGCCCGTCCCCCTACCGCAGGAGAACCCGTGACCCGTACCCGGCTGCTCGCCGCCTCCCTGGGCGCCGCCGCGCTCGCGACACTGATCGTCGCCGACCGGACCGTGATACGCCGCCGCTACGGCGCCGGCCTGCTCGCCAAGGCGGGCCGCGGCACCACCGTGCTGACCGTACGGCGGCCCGCGTGAGCGCCCCCCGGCCCCGCGCGACCGGGCTCGACGACGAGCGGCGCGCGTGGGTCGACGCCGCCCGGGCGCGTCTCGACCGCACCCGGATCACCGAACTGGTCGTCGGGATGGTGGACATCCCCAGCCCCACCGGCGAGGAGGCCGAGCTCGCCCGGCACCTCGCCGGCACCCTGACCGCGGCGGGGCTGCGCGGCCGCTACCAGGAGATCGACGACCGGCAGGGCAACGCGGTCGGCGTGCTTCCCGGCACCGGCGGAGGCGACGGCGTGCTGCTCTACGCGCCGATCGACACCTTCACCGTGGGCGACGAGGCCGAGGACGTCCCGTGGATCGGTGACGAGCTGCGCCCCGACATGCGTCCGCGCGCCGAGGTCCACGGCGACCATGTCCTGGGGCTCGGCGCCAGCAATCCGAAGGGGCACGGGGCGGCGGTGATCGCCGCCGCGGAGGCGCTCGCCGCCGCCGGAGTCCCCCTGGCCGGCGATGTCGTCGTCGGGCTGGGAGCGGGCGGGATGCCGACCAACGGCCGGACCGCCCGCGGACTGACCCGGCGCAACACCGGCCAGGGCGTCGGCTGCTCGTTCATGCTGGAGCAGGGCGTATGGGCCGACCACGCGATCATCGCCAAGCCCGGCTGGGCGGTCGCCTGGGAGGAGGTCGGGCTCTGCTGGTTCGAGGTGCGGGTGCGCGGCACCTTCTCCTACGTCGGCTCCCGGCACCGTATGCCGTACCGCAATCCGATCGCGCAGGCGGCCCGGGTCGTACAGGAACTGGAGGACTGGTTCCCGCGGTACGCCGCCCGGCACACGGACGGGCTGGTCGCCCCGCAGGGCATCGTGGCCGCGATCGAGGGCGGCTGGCCCCGGCTGGCGTCGGCCACCCCGGCGCTCTGCCGGTTCGTGGTGGACCTGCGGACGAACCCGCGCACCACTCCGGCGGAGGTACGGCGCGAGTTCGGGGCGGCGATCGACGGCATCCGGTCGGGATGTCCGGAGACCGACATCGAGTGGGACATGGTCCTGTCCATCCCCGGCACTTCCACCCCCGAGGACGCCCCGGTCGTACGGGCCGCGATCGCCGCCTGGGAGGAGACCGAGGGGCGTCCGCACGCGCCGATCACCGCCAACTCCGGTGCCACGGACGCGAACATCCTGCGCTCCCGGGGGCTGCCCACCGCTCGTATCGGCATGGACCGGATCGGTCCCGACGCTCCGATCCCGCTGGATTTCCCGGCCGGGATGAACACCGTCGACATCCGGGAGGCCGAGCGGCTCGCCCGCCATCTCATCCACACCGTCGTCGCCCTCGCCGGCCCCGCACGATGACGAGCCGGGGCAGCCGGGAACACCGGCTGCCCTTAGACTCGTCCGGAACGGATCAGACGCGGAAGTGGGCATGACACAGCGGAGTTCGAGCCAGAGACGTACAGCGAGTCTGACGCCCGGCAGGATCATCGAGGCGGCACTGCGCCTGTCCGACCACGAAGGCGGTCTGGACCGGCTCACCGTGCGCAGAATCGCATCCGAACTGGGCGTCGGGACCATGACGCTCTACAGCTACTTCCGCAGCCGCGACGAGATCCTCGACGGCATGGCCGACTACGTACTGGGCCGGATGCGGCTGCCGGCGGAGCCGCCGGCGGGCCCGGCCGAGGCGATGCGCGACGTCGGGCTCGCCTTCCTCGACATGATGGACGAACACCCGACCGTCATCCGGTTGTTCGGCAGCAGGGTCACCGACAGCCGCCCGGCGCTCCGGGGGGCGATGGAAGCCCCGCTGCAGCGGCTGGTCGACGCCGGCATCCCGGGCCCCCTCGCGGTGCGCTGCTACGGATTTCTGATCACCTACTCGATCGGATTCGCCACCTACCAGGCCCCCAGGCCCTGGGGCCGCGCGGCGGACGCCGACGCCGGAGACCGCGCCGAGCAGCGCCGGCAGCGCTCGCACGTCTACTCGGCGCTGCCCCGCGACCAGTTCCCGCGCCTGGTCGAACTCGCCGGCGAGCTCCCCGCCCTGCCCACGAACGAGCAGTACCTGGCCGGCCTGGAGGCGTTCATCGCCTCCGTCCTGTCCCGGCCGGACCTGTCGCCGCCCTAGGTGACGGCCGTCGCTCACTCGCGGGTGCGTGACCCGTCCCGCAGAAGGAACCGGCCGACGGCCTCCGCGAACAGGTCCGGCCGGTGGTCGACGGAAGGAACACCCGTACCCGGCAGGACTTCGGAGACCGCGCCCGGAATCGCCGCGAGGATCTTCGGCACGTCCGGCAGGGAGAAGGCGTCGAGTTCGCCGCAGAGCACCAGCGTGCGCGCGGTGACCGAGCCGATCCGGTCCTCCATCCGGTACCGGTTGACGGCGAGGTGTCCTTCCTCGACCCGGTCCAGCACCCGCAGGGCGTCGCGGACCAGGCGCTCCAGCAGGTCCGGCCGGTCGGCCGGATAGTAGGGGGCCCGGTTGTCCCAGAGCCGCTGGAGGTGCGAACCGTCGGCCGCGCGTTCGACATGGTCGATGGGCGGACGTCCCGTGGCGACCTGATGGCGGCGCGGCGCGTCGACGAAGGGCATGCCCGAGAGCACCAGCGCCCGTACCCGGTCGGGCGCGGCCGCCGCCACCTCGGTCGCGACCACACCGCCGGTGTGATGCCCGACGAGCGCGACCTGCTCCAGGCCCAGCGCGTCGCACAGGTCGAGCACGGCCCGCGCGAAGAGTTCCACGCTCCACTCCTCGGTGGGGCGGGCCGACATGCCGAATCCGGGAGTGTCCAGGGCGATGGCGCGGAACCTCCGCCCGAGCAGGGGCAGGACGTCCCGGTACTCGTCCCAGGACCGGGGTGTCTGGTGGAGCAGGAGCACCGGCTCTGCGGTTCCCTCCTCCACGTAGTGGAGCTGGCCGAACCGGCTGTCGGCGAAATGGTGGCGCATCTGTTCTCCCGGGACGGGTCAGCGGGTGGGTACGGCGAGAGGGGCCGGCTTGTCGGCCGGAGCGTCGGAGGGACGGAGGAAGACTCCGGCGATCAGGGACACCAGGGCCGCTCCGCCCATGTAGAGGGCGATGGCGAGCCAGCCGCCGGTGCTGTCGAGGAGCGAGGCGGCGATCGCCGGGGCGAAGGCGTTGCCGAGGATGAGACCGGTGGTGAAGCCGATGGACATGCCGGTGTAGCGCAGGGCGGGCGGGAAGACCTGGGAGAAGTAGGCGGGGACGACGGCGTAGTTCGCGGAGTAGCCGATGAAGAGCACCACGAAGCCGAGCAGCATCGGTCCGTACTGGCGGGTGCCGAGCAGCGCGAACCAGGCGAAGGGCAGCACCACGAGGGACGCCGCGCTGATCAGGAACACCCGGCGTATCCCGACCCGGTCGGCCAGCGCGCCGAACGCGGGGACGCAGACGAGGATCACGGCGGTGGCCGGCAGCAGCACCTTGAGCATCGCGTCGTTGCCGAGTCCGAGGCCGTCGGGCCCGTAGGCCAGTGAGTACACCGACGCCATGGTGAACGACACACCGGCGGCCAGGATGGCGAGGGCCAGCAGGGCCACCTGGCGCCTGTTGTGGCGCAGGACCTCGACGATCGGCAGCTTCGCCACGTCTCCGGCTTCCTTGGCGCGGGCGAAGTCCGGGCTCTCCTCGACCGCGCGGCGGACGAAGTAGCCCACCACCACCAGCACCGCGCTGATGAGGAAGGGGACGCGCCAGGCCCAGCCCAGCGTGTCCTCCTTGGGCAGGGAGAACACCGGCAGGAAGGCGAGGTTGGCCAGCAGCAGGCCGGCGGTGGACCCGGTGTTCACCAGCGATCCGAAGAAGCCGCGCCGGTGTTCCCCCGCGTGTTCGACGGTCATGAGGATGGCCCCGCCGTACTCGCCGCCGACGCTGATGCCCTGAAGGACGCGACAGAGGATGAGCAGCGCGGGCGCCGCGAGTCCCACCTGGTCGTAGGTCGGCAGTACGCCGATCGCGAAGGTCGCGACACCCATCATGATCAGGGTGATCATGAGAGTGGTCTTGCGGCCGATCCGGTCGCCGAAGTGTCCGAACACGACCGCCCCCACCGGCCGGGCGACGAACCCGATGGCGAAGCTGGACAGGGAGAGCAGTGTGTCGACGACGGGGTCCGTGCTGGGGAAGAACAGGGGGGCGAAGATCAGTGAGGCGGCCAGGCCGTAGGCGGCGTTGTCGTAGTACTCGATCGTCGTGCCGATCCAGCTCGCCACCACCGCTTTCGTCCGTTGTCTCGCGGGAGTGCTGGAAACGCTCATCGGATCCTCCAGGAGGTGAGCCACAGATGGTGCGACGCCGGGCCGCGGGAGCGGCCGGAGCGGAAACGTCGGGGAATGGTGGCCGCTCGGCGCCGAGCGGGGCCGCCGCCCGGCGGAAGGGACCGTCGGGGGCGTGGCGGGAGAAGGGGATGTCCGTCGAGTGCTGTGCGGCGGAGCCGCGGCGCGTGGGCCGCGGCGGGGCCGGTGCACGGGATCGTACGGTGCCGGGTGTCCGTACGATGTACGGTTCAATGCACGGGCGTCAAGAGCCGGTGGCCGGAACGAGCAGAGGCGAAACTTTTCCGTTACCCATGGATCAGGCCGGAAACGGAGCCGTCATCCTGATCTGCTCCAGTTGTCTGCTCCAGACCGGTGATCCGGAGGCCGGAACGTACCTTGTAGCGCCTGTTGACACTGATCAGGGTGGCGGTGAGCGGCTCCAGGTGGCGGGCCAGGCGGAGCGGGCCCGCGTCGATCCCGGGGCGGCCGGTGACGGCGCGCGCGAGTTCGCACGCGACGTCCTTGGCCTGCTCGTCGTCCCCGCAGACCAGTACGTCTTCGTGGTCGAGCACGGGGGACCGTCCCCAGAGACTCGCCGCCGACACATGATGGAAGGCTCCGGCCAGTCTGGCCCCGGGGGCGAGACGCAGGGCCTCCTCGGCCGCGCTGCCGTCGGCGGGATCGAGGCCGTAGGGGCCCCGTTCGTCGAAACCGAGCGGATTGACGCAGGAGATCAGGACCTTGCCGGCCAACCGGGCCGCGAGGGAGGCGACCAGCTCCGCGTGGCCCCGGTAGGGCACGGCGAGCAGGACGATGTCCGCCGCCTCCGCGGCGGCGGCGTTGTCCGCCCCGCCGACCAGGCCCGCCACCCCGATCCGGTCGGCGATGCCGTCGGCCGTCTCCTGTGCCCGCCCGGCCGAACGTGAACCGATGACCACGGTGTGGCCGGCCTTGGCGAACCGGTAGGCGAGGCCCTTCCCCTGCGGTCCCGTGCCGCCGATGACAGCGATCTTGTAGAGGGTCACTGTGACTCCTTGTGCTGTACCTGCTGTGCGTGCTGTACGAAGGGGGCCTTCAGCGCCCGGCGAGCGAACTCAGAGCGAGCCGCAGGTCGCGGATGTCGTCCACGGCGTCCAGCGCCAGGCACCGCGTGATCCACCGCTCCCGGGAGGGGCTGTCCCCGGGGCCGTCCCCGGCCGTTCCCACCCGGCGGCGGAACTTGGCCGTCACCATGTCCGTGAGCGCGGGCAGGGCGGTTTCCCGTGCCGCGCCGGTCTCCTCCCGTACGACCCGCTGCCCGTCCGGCAGGTGGACGACCACCCGGGCGCCCCAGTGGTCCGGCAGGCCCGCGTCGAGGTCGGGCGCCCGGCCCAGGACCACCTCCGGTGTGTCCGGGGGGAGTTCACCGCGGAAGAAGGCGACGTCCCCGGCGGCTCCGCGGAGCCAGGCTCCAACGGCGAAGGCCGCGCTGGCCGCCGCTTCGGTGGGTCCTGAGGGCGCCCGGTCGGCGGAGACGAAGCGGGACAGAGCGCTCGGGAGGAGAACCTCCACCCGGTGAGCCGAGCCGACCGGTACCCGGCTCTCGGCCAGGGAGTCCAGCGCGCGGAGCGCCGCGTGCAGGGGGAGGGCGCACGGGTACGCCTTGAAGACGCAGCCGTCGAGGTGGGGGCGCCCCGCGGCCGACCCGGGCGCCGCGGCCACGCCCAGCGCGGCGGCCCCCGGCCCGTCCAGCAGGGTCGGGCTGGCCCGCGCGCCGGCCCTGGCCAGGTAGGCGGCCTCGACCCCGTTCGCCGCCGCGCGTCCGGCCAGCAGATAGTGTCCGGCCGCGAGTTCGTCCTGGCTGAGCAGTCCGCCGAGCCCGGCCGCGGCCAGCCCCAGCGACACCGTGGTGGCCTCGCGGTCGAGGTCCAGCAGGTGTGCTGTGGCGGCGGCCGCCCCCAGCGCGCCGAAGACCGCCGTGGGCCACCAGGAGCGCGCGTAGAGCCGCGGCCCGCCGAACCGCAGCCCCGCCTCCACGGCGACCTCGTAACCGGCCACGACGGAGTCGATGACGGCGCTGCCCGGCCGCCCCTCCAGGTCGGCCACGGCCAGGGCCGCGGGCACCACCACGGCCGACGGCACCACCGCGGAGGCGGGATGCAGGGCGTCGTACTCGTCGGCATGGGCCAGCACCGACTCCACCAGTACGGTCGCCCGCAGGGAGTGTGTCCCGGTCAGCGCGGGCGAGTGCGTGTCGCCCCGGTCGCCGGTGCCCGACACGAGTGCGGAGAGCTGGGCCGCCAGGGGATGGGAGACACCGGCCGCCACGCACCCCATGGTGTCCAGCACGTGCAGAGCGGCCAGGATCCGGGTGTCCGCACGGGCCTTGCCCGGGCCGCGGACGCCGCGTCCGGCCAACTCCTCCAGGACGCTCACCGGCCGCCCCCCGTCGCCAGGGCGGGCAGCACCCCGGAGCCGACACTCTCGATCAGCTCGGTGGGCAGATCGTACGAACCCACATGCTGGAGGAAGACGCCGGTCACTCCACCGGCGTGCAGGGCCCGCAGCTTGCGGGTGATCTCCTCGGCGGTGCCGACCAGGCAGAACTCCTCGGCGAACCGGAGGGCGTCCGCGTCGCTCACCCACTCCGAGCAGATCTTCACGGCCGCGTCCCATTCCTCGGCGTGCACGAGGTCCGGGTAGACCCCGTGCACCCTCGCGGGTACGTCGATCTCTATGCCGGCGAGGGCGAGGGACGCCGCTCCGCCGTTCTGGGCGATCGACGCGCAGATCGGTTTGAGGAGCCGGGCCGCGGCCGTCACGTCGTCGGTCACCGCGCAGAACGCCGAGACGGTCAACGGGATCGTCCCCGCGGGGCGCCCCGCGACGGCGGCCCCCTCCCGCACCTGTGCGGTGGCGCCGGCGAGGGTCCTCGGCGAGACGCCGCTGAGCAGGATGACCCCGTCGGCGATCTCGCCGGCGAGCTGAAGGTTTCGGGGACCGCTGGCGGCCAGGTGGACCGGGACCCCCGGCCCGGGGTCCCGGAGCCGGGATCTGACGCTGCCGAAGTCCCACTCCTCGCCGTCCAGCAGGGCCTTCAGCAGGGTGAGCCCGGCCCGCATCTCCGCCCTGGTGCTCGGACGCATGCCGACGGGGCCGACCGAGCTGTTGCCGACGCCGAGACCGAGGACGAACCGGCCGGGCGCGAGTTCGGCCACACTGCGCGCGGCCGAGGCGACGACGGCCGGGTGACGGGTGGCCAGGTTGGTGACCGCGCTGCCCAGGCCGATCCGCTCCGTGGCCAGAGCGGCGGCGGTCAGCACGGTGAACACGTCCCGCCACAGCAACTGCGAGTCCGGGAACCACACCTGGTCGAAGCCGAGGCGCTCCGCCCGCCGGACGGTCTCCACCAGCCGGTCCGCGCGGTCGCAGGGCGGTATCCGGATGCCGACGCGCAGCGCCCCGTCCTCCGGGGCGGTCATGCCCGTGCCCCGCTGAGGAAGTCCAGGTGCAGCGCGTTGAACCGGTCCGCATGCTCGTGCTGGGGCCAGTGGCCGCACTCGGCGAAGATCTCCAGGGTCGATCCGGCGATGCTCCGGTTCAGGGCGTGTGCCTCGGGAACATCGCCGAAGGGGTTCTCCGCCCCCCACACGATCAGCGTCGGCGCGGTGATTCGGCCCATCTGCTCGGGGCTGAGCAGGTCCTCCAGACGGTTGTCCATCTCCTGCAGACACAGCAGGTTGGGCAGTGCCTTGACGAACTCCGGCTGGTGATAGATGTGGTGGCGGACCTCGACCAGTTCGTCGCTGACGTTCGCCGCGGGGTCGAACATGAGCAGTTCGAGCCGCTTGCGGGTGAAGGCGATGTCGTCCTCCTCCACCGCCTTGCGGGTGCTGGTCCTGATCCGTTCCATCACCGTGGGATTGGCGACGGTACCGCCAGGGGCGACGAGGGTCAGCCGGCTCACCCGGTCGGGGTGGTCGGCGGCCAGCCGGCCGGCCACCCAGCCCCCGAGCGACTCACCCACGAAGTGGGCCCGGTCGATGCCGAGGGTGTCCATGTACGCCAGCACGTGGGCGACGTAGCGGGGGATGCGGTACGGCGCGTCGGGGCCCGCGGTGTAGCCGTGGCCGATCATGTCGATCGCGTGGCAGGAGTACCCGGCCTCCGCGTGAGCCGGGATATTGCGTACGAAGGCTTCCAGGTGTCCGCTGGTGCCGTGCAGGAATATCACGGCCTCGCCGGAGCCCGCTTGGAGCGACCGGGTGCGAATTCCCTCCGCGTCCACGTAGGCGAGACGGAATTCCACCCCGGCCAGATCGGTCCAGATACTCATCGGTTCTTCTCCTTGGTTTGCGGCTTGCGGAAGTTATGAACGGGGTTCCAGAACGGCGACGCCCATTCCGGTGAGCCAGTCGTCCATCGCGGCATAGGCCAGAGTGCGTCCCTCGCACGGTCCGAGAGCCGCCGTCATCGCTATCCACGAACGGATCTCCTGGGCTCCGTTGCCGGCCTCGGCGGCAACCTCTTCGGAGGTGAGGGAGAGGAGCGGACTCAGGTCGCCCGTCTCGACCAGCGAGAGAAAGCGCTCGTCGAAACCCTGGTTGATCCGCGGCCGGGCGGCCCGGATGATCTCGCGGCGGCGCACCTCGTACTCGCTCCACGAGTCGCGTCCGTTCAGCCATGCCTCGACCAGGAAGCGGTCGTCGTCGCTGAGCGCGTCGAACCACGCGGGCCAGGGCAGCTGATGGGACAGCCCGCCGGAGGCGATCACCGCCACTCTCTTGGCATCGCCGTCGTCGCGTACGGAGGCGCCGATCGCCTGCCCCAGCGCGTGGCAGCGGGCCAGCGAGGGCAGCGGCGGCGCGAACATGTTGATCACCACGGGCACCACGGGGACGTCCAGCTCGGGCAGCAGATGCTGAAGGCTGTGGGTGATGCCGTGGTCCACCGTCAGCCGCAGCGAGAAGGCCGGGTCGAAATCCTTCCGCACCAGTGAGTCCACCATGTGGCGTGCCAGGGCGGTGTCCACCGGCAGCGGCCCGGCCGGCGTTCCGGCCTCGCCCGCCCCCAGCACCTCGCCGACGCCGACAGTGATCGCGGGCATCATATCGAGGAAGAATCCACGGAAGTGGTTCGAGCCGATGATCACCACCGCGTCGGGACGGGCCTCGGCCAGCGCCTCGCGCGCCTCGGCCAGTCCGTCGCGGAACCGGTGCGCGCCTTCGAGGTGGTCCACCTCCGCCCAATGCGTGTTCATCAGGGTGCTGTGAGAGGCACCCACTCCGAGGACCACAGAACTCATCTGCTCTTCCTTTCGGGGGCGATGCGGCGAGGTGACCGGCATCGACGGGGCGAGAGGAACCGGCGAGGCGAGAGGAACCGGCGAGGCGGCAGGCGTCCCGCCGGTCACATCGCATCGCGATGTCGTGATCCCTCCGCCATGCGCGCAATTCCCGGATAGAAGGAACGGGAATTTCCCGGACGGCCCGTACCGAACAGTGCCTTCGCCGGAGTTATCAGTTCATTGCAACGTACCGTACATAGTACGGATGTTAAAGAGGTGCGGTGGTGGTAGCGACCGTCCCCGGAACCGGACGGTCAGGACGCGGGGTCCGCCCGGCTCACCAGGTCCAGCGCGACGTCCGTGATCATGTCCTCCTGGCCGCCGACCATCCTGCGGCGGCCGACCTCGACCAGGATCGCCCGGGTGTCCACTCCGTACCGGGCGGCGGCCGCCTCGGCATGGCGCAGGAAACTGGAGTACACCCCCGCGTAGCCCAGCGTGAGGGTCTCGCGGTCGACGCGGACCTCCCGGTCCTGCAACGGGCGGACGAGGTCGTCCGCCGCGTCCATGAGGGGGAACAGATCGCAGCCGTGTTCCCAGCCCATCAGGTCGGCCACCGCGATGAACGCCTCCAGCGGGCAGTTGCCGGCGCCGGCGCCCTGGCCGGCGAGGGAGGCGTCCACCCGGGTGACACCGTGTTCCACGGCGACCACGGTGTTGGCCACCCCGAGGGCGAGATTGTGGTGGGCGTGGATGCCGAGTTCGGTGGCGGGGTCGAGGGCGTCACGGTAGGCCCGCAGGCGGGTACGGACGCCGTCCATCGTCAGGCGGCCGCCGGAGTCGGTGACGTAGACACACTGCGCGCCGTAGGACTCCATGAGCCGGGCCTGACGCGCCAGTTCGGCCGGCTCCGCCATGTGCGACATCATCAGGAAACCGGCGACGTCCATGCCCAGGGAACGGGCGGCCGCGATGTGCTGGGCGGAGATGTCGGCCTCGGTGCAGTGGGTGGCGATGCGCACGGAACGTACGCCGAGGCGGTGTGCCTGCTCCAGATCGCGCACCGTGCCGATGCCCGGCAGCAGCAGGGTGGTGGGAATCGCGGTGCTGGTGGCGCCGACGACGGCCTCGATCCACTCCCAGTCGGTGTGGGCGCCCACACCGTAATTGATGCTGGAGCCGGCCAGACCGTCGCCGTGGGCGATCTCGATCGCCGCCACACCGGCGGCGTCGAGCACGGCGGCTATGCCGCGGGCCTGTTCGACGGTGTAACGGTGCCGCACGGCGTGCATGCCGTCCCGAAGGGTGACGTCCTGGACGTACAGGACGGGCGTGGGGGAGGCCGCGGTCGTAGGGGACCCGGAGTCGGTCGTGGTCATCGCGCGGCCCCTTCGCCGGAACGGTGTACGGCCATGCGTTCCGCGGTGCGCAGCGCGGCCGAGGTCATGATGTCGAGGTTGCCGGCGTACGCGGGAAGGTGGTGGGCGGCGCCCTCGACCTCAAGGAAGACCGAGACCTTCACCGCGTCGGTGCGGGCGGCGCCGGCGGGCAGCCAGGACCGCAGCGGATCGTCGGCCCGCACCGGGTCGAACTGCACCTTCTGCTTGAGGCGGTAGCCGGGCACGTACGCCTGGACACGGCCGACCATGTCCGCCACGGAAGCCGCCACCGCCCCGGTGTCGCACTCCGAGACCAGGCAGTGCACGGTGTCGCGCATGATCAGCGGTGGCTCCGCCGGGTTGAGGATGATGACGGCCTTGCCACGGGCGGCGCCGCCGACGGCCTCGACGGCGGAGGCGGTGGTCTCGGTGAACTCGTCGATGTTCGCCCGGGTGCCGGGGCCCGCCGACCGGGACGCGATGGAGGCGACGATCTCCCCGTAGTGGACGGCGGTGACCGCGCTGACGGCGGCGACGATCGGGATCGTGGCCTGGCCGCCGCAGGTGACCATGTTGACGTTCCGCGCCCGGAGGTGGGCGTCGCCGTTGACCGGGGGCACCACGTACGGGCCGATGGCCGCCGGTGTGAGGTCGACGACGGTACGGCCGAGAGCGCCCAGCACGTCGTCGTGGCGCCGGTGCGCGCCGGCGGAGGTGGCGTCGAAGACGATCTCCACGTCCGCGAACTCGTCCATCTCCAGCAGTCCGTCGACTCCCCGGTGGGTGGTGGCCACCTTCAGGCGCCGGGCCCGGGCCAGGCCCTCGGAGTCGGGATCGATGCCGGCCATGGCCACGACCTCCAGGCGCTCGGAGAGCCGGAGTACCTTGATCATCAGATCGGTGCCGATGTTGCCGGACCCGATGATGGCCACCCTGGGGCGCCTGCTCGTGTCTCCGCTCACCGCTCTTCTCCTTCCGTGGCGAACCCGACCCGTACGGAGCCCAGGGTCGAGATACGTGCTTCGAACACATCGCCGGGGACAGCGGGCGTCATCGGTCCGAGCGCTCCGGTGAGTACGAGGTCACCGGCCCTGAGCGGATCCCCCAGCCCGGCCAGGGTCGAGGCGAGCCAGGCGACGGCGCTGAGCGGACTTCCCAGGCAGTCGGCGCCGCTTCCCCGGGAGACGACCTCGTCGTTGCGCGTCATCGTCATCCGCACCGAGGGCAGGTCCAGCTCGCTCAGCGGCAGCGGGGCACCGCCCAGGACGTAGAGCCCGCAGGACGCGTTGTCGGCGACGGTGTCGACGATGGAGATGTCCCAGCCGCGCACCCGGCTGTCGACGATCTCCAGCGCGGGCAGCGCGACGTCGGTGGCCCGCACCACGTCGGCCACGGTGCACCGCGGGTGCGGCAGGTCGCCGCCCAGGACGAGCGCCACCTCGGCCTCGACCTTGGGCTGGATCAGCCGGCCGGCCGGCACCACGCCGCCCTCCGCCACCTCCATGTCCGCGAACAGCACCCCGAAGTCGGGCTGACCGACCCCGAGCTGGGACTGCACGGCCCGGGAGGTGAGGCCGATCTTGCGCCCCACCGCCCGTCGTCCGGCCGCCAGGCCGTGCCGGACGTTGAGCCGCTGTACGGCGTACGCGCTCTCGATGTCGCCGTCGTCGAACAGCACACGCACCGGATCGCAGGCGGTCCGCGACCGGGTCGCGTACGCCAGCACGCCGGCGGCCTGCACCACGGCCGGGGATGCGGAGTCCGGTGGAACGGCGGGGGGTGCGATGGGCACGGGCTACCTCCAGGGACGAGTGAGGACCGAGGCCGTCGGTGCCCTCGATGTGGCCTCCGGTATAGACGCATCGTCCGTGGTGAGCCAATGTTTGTTCCGTGTCACGGAACAGTGGGGACGGCAACATGCTCGACAAGTGCGCATTGATCCTCAACTGCTTCCCCCCGACCGGAGGTCCGTTCCGGCTCACGGAACTGTCGGAGCTGACGGGGCTGCCGAAGGCGACCGTGCACCGGCTGGCGGCCGATCTGGTGCGGCTCGGGTGGCTGGAGCGGTCGGGAACCCACTACTACCTGGGCGTGAAGATGTTCGAGTTCGGAGCGCTGGTGCCCCGCAGGCGGGACCTGCGGCACGTGGCGCTCCCGTTCCTTCAGGATCTGTTCGAAGCCACCCACGAGACCGTCAACCTCGGGGTCCGCGAAGCACTGGAAGTGGTCTACCTGGAACGCATCCACGGCCACAACGCGCCCCGACTGCCCTCGCACGTCGGCGGAAGCCTGCCGCTGAGCTGCACCGGTGTGGGCAAGGCGCTCCTGGCCTTCTCCGGCGACGAGCTGACGGAACAGGTGCTGTCCCGCCCCCTGCCGAGCATCACCCCCTACTCGATCACCGATCCCGTACGGCTGCGTACGGCACTGGAGAAGATCCAGGTGTCCGGGCTGGCCTACGAGGAACAGGAGTCCACACTGGGGGTGAGCTGCATCGCGGCCCCCGTCTTCGCGGGTGACACCACCGTGGCCGCGCTCTCGGTGTCGGTGCCCCGCGCCCGCTTCCGCCCCGCGCAACTGGCGCCGGCGGTCCGCACCGCCGCCCTCGGCCTGTCCCGGGTGCTGCGCCACGGACCCGGCGGCGCGGGGGCGCAGGGGTGACCAGGGCGGTGCCGCCGCCCCGTCGGGCGGTGGCACCGGGGCGACCTCACCCGCCGTGCCGCTCCAGGACCCGTGGCGCCCGGGGGCGAGCGGCGGGCGTCGCGAAGGTGGCGGCCACCACCAGGACGAGAACGGGGAGCAGGGCCTGGCGCAGCCCGAAGTGTTCGCCGAGGTACCCGAGGGAGGGCGGCCCCACGAGGAACGCGACGTAGCCGACGGTGGCGGCGAGCGCGACGCGCGCGGCGGAGTCGTCGCCGGAATCGCCTGCCGCGGAGAGCGCGACGGGGAACCCCAGCGATGCTCCCAGGCCCCAGAGGACGGCCGCGGCGGCCGCGACGGCCTGATGGTCGACGAAGATCACAAGGGCCAGTCCCGCCGCCCCGATGAGCGCGCTCGCGCAGAGCGCGGCGGCTCGCCCGAAGCGGTCGACGGCGCGCCCGCCGACGAAGCGCCCGACCGTCATCGCGGCGGCGAACGCGGCGTACACGGCCGACCCGAGGGCGGGGTCGAAGCCGTGGCCGTCCACCATGACCAGCGGGAGCCAGTCGTTCGCCGTCCCCTCGGCCATGGCCATGGCGAGGATGACGCATCCGATGAGCAGCAGCTTCGTGTCTCTCCACACCGGCGCGCGTTCCGCGCCCGGTGCCCGGTCCGCGGCGCCGGCCCGTCTGCCCACACCCGGGGGAACATGGCGGATCACGAGAATCAGCGCGGCGAGGACCACGGCCGCGACGGCCGCGAGATGGACGAGGACCGGGAACTCGACCGCGGTCAGGCCCATTCCGCCGAGGGCGCCGATGACCGTGCCGAGGCTGAAGAAGCCGTGCATGGCCGGCATCGTGGAGCGGCCGAGCAGCCGCTCCACCTCCGCGCCCTCGACGTTGAGAGCCACTTCGCCGCCGCCCATCCCGAGGCCGAAGAGCCCCAGGCCCAGGGCCACGACGAGCCCCGAGCCCGTGCCGGCTCCGACGCCGATGATCCCGGCGCCGGCCGCGACCGCGGTCGTCCCGGCCACGATCACGGGCCGGGCGCCCCGGAGGGCCACCAGCGGGCCCGAGCACAGGATGCCGATCATCGACCCGGCCGCGAGCCCGAACAGGATGAGGCCCATCTGCGCCGTGGAGGCGCCGACCAGGTCGCGCACGTCGGGGGTGCGCGACACCCAGGAGGAGATGGTCAGTCCGGGAAGGAAGAACAAGGCGAAGACGGCGGTACGGCGCAGAGCGAGTTCGGTGGTCATGGACGGTGGCTCCCCAACACATGCGAGCAGAGTGTGTACCATCGTACGCACTAACGTGTACGTCTGTACACACTTGCCTGGGGGTGCCTCATGGCACATTGGACGCGTGAGCGGCACACGACGCGAGATCCCCAACGACCCCGGACGCAAGGAGCGCATCCTGGATGCCGCCCTCGACGTCATCGCCGAGAGCGGGGTGCACCGGACCACCCATCGCAGGATCGCGGCGCGGGCGGAGGTTCCGCTCGGCTCGTTGACGTACTACTTCGACGGCATCGACGACCTGCTCGCGCAGGCGTTCGCGCGTCTCGCCGACACCATGTCCGCGCTCTACCGGCAGACCATGCGCGCCGCCGGATCGGCCGCCGAAGCCGAGGCGGCCGTGGTCGAGTTGATCTGCGGGCCGGCCTACGCCACGGAGCGCGACATGACGCTCATCTTCGAGATGTACGCCTACGCCAACCACAACGAAGCGGTGTCTGTCACGGCCCGCACCTGGCTCGCACGCAGCCGGGACAGTCTCGCCCTCTACTTCACCCCGGGGGTGTCCCGCGCGCTCGACGCCCTGATCGAGGGCTGGCCCATGCACCGCGCCTTCGACGGCGCGCCCCTGGACCGGCGGCTCGTCACCGAGACCGTCCACGCGATCGTCAGCGCCGCACCGAACCTCTCCGCCGGCCCACCGTGAACCGGTGGTCCCGCACCGGACCCCCGCCGAGCACCCGCTGAACCCTCGTGGGCGAAGCCTGCGGAGGAGGTCAGCAGGCGTGGTGGCCGGGCGGGCCGGCCGCCTCGGCGATGGCCATGGCGCTCCTGCGGAGGTCGGCCCGGGCCTGTGGCGCCAAGGGCGCCAGGAGTCCGTTCAGTTCCTCCGTCACGCTCTCGTGGAAGGCGAGGGCCGAACGGCGTCCGTCCTCGGTGAGGGTGACGTGGACGGCGCGGCGGTCGCCGGGGACGAGTGAGCGCTCGACGAGCCGGCGTTGGGCCGCCCGGTCGACGAGCCCTGTCAGGTTCGCCTTTCCCACGCCGAAGAGACGGGCGAGTTCCGCCATGCCGTACGGCCGCTCGGCCAGGACGCAGAGCATGCGCGCCTGTACCGGCGTCAGGTCATGCCGCTCGGCGACGCGCGTGAAGGCGTCCCGGACCAGATGGGAGAGCTGGACCAGGGCCAGGGCGTCCGCCTCCGCCGCCGCTGCGGAGCCGTCGGTGGCCGAGCTGCTTTCGGAGCCGCCGCGGCGCCGGGCCCCGGCGGCCACCTGACAGAATCGCCGCATGGCTGAGCACGACACGGATCAGGGTTACCTGCTGGACAACCGGCAATCGGAGTCGGGGACCCGATTCGAGGCCCTCGGCGAGCTGTTCGATCCGGTGACGTTCCGGCACGTCGACCAGCTCGGGATCACCGCCGGCATGCGCTGCTGGGAGGTCGGAGCCGGTGGTCCGTCCGTACCCCTCGGGCTGGCCGAGCGGGTCGGCCCCGGGGGAAGGGTGATCGCCACCGACATCGACGTGTCCTGGACCCGGGACATCGCCGGTGGGGTGATCGAGGTGCTGCGCCACGACGTGGCGGCCGACCCGCCGCCACCCGGCGGCTTCGATCTCGTCCACGCCCGACTGGTCCTGGTCCACGTCACCGACCGCGCCGAGGCGCTGCGCCGGATGGTCCAGGCGCTCCGGCCCGGCGGCCGGCTGCTCCTGGAGGACGCCGACCCGGGGCTGCAGCCGCTGCTGTGCCCGGACGAGTCGGGTCCCGAACAGCGGCTCGCCAACCGGTTGCGGTCCGGCTTCCGCACCCTGATGGCGGCACGGGGCGCGGACCTCACGTACGGGCGCACCCTGCCCAGGCTGCTGCGGGAGGCCGGTCTGGACGACGTACGGGCCGACGCCTACTTCCCGATCACCTCACCGGCGTGTGCCGTCCTGGAGGCCGCGACCGTGCGGCAGATCCGCGGCCGTCTGGTGGCAGAAGGACTCGCCACCGACGAGGAGATCGACCGCCACCTCGCGCACGTCGCCACCGGACGCCTCGACCTGGCCACCGCCCCGATGGTCTCCGCGTGGGGACGCCGCCCGTAACAGGTCAGTCCTCGCTGCGGTGGGTGACCGGAGCGTCGGTGCGGTCGCCGGGGAACTCGTACCAGCGGCGCCGCAGGCATACGAACTCCACGTCGGCGCGGACCAGCCGCATGAACCCGCAGACGGTGTCGGTGAGCCGCTCGTGGGAGCCGGGGTGGGCGAGCCGGCCGTCCTCGGTGAAGGCCTCGTACGCGCGGGGCAGGCTGAACATGTCCGGATAGACCCGTGTCCCGAGGTGTTCCAGCGGGACCCGCAGCGCCCACAGGCCGCGATTGCCGCCGATCATCGACGGGGAGGACGAGACCAGCAGCGCGTGCTTGGTCTTGAACGGCTGGGGCCGTACCCGGGAGACCCAGTCGATGGCGTTCTTCAGCACTCCCGGGACGGAGGCGTTGTACTCGGGCGACGAGATCACGAACGCGTCGCAGCGCTTGATCCTTTCGCACAGGGCCAGGGCACCGGCGGGCAGCCCCTCGGCATCCTCCACATCCCCGTCGTACAGCGGCATGTCGAATTCCCGCATCCTGGCCAGGTCGACCTCGGCACCGGTCCCGGTGATCAGCTCCGACGCGAGCGAGGCGAGCCGCGCGTTGGTGGACCCGGCGCGCAGCGCGGCGCCGAACACCAGGACCCGAACGGGAGCTGATGGAGCGTCCATGGTCATGGTGCGGTCTCTTTCGCCGGGCGGTCGTCCCCCGGCAGTCAGTTTTCCCCAGCCCGGCCCGCCGCACCACACGACACTCTGCGGGCTCCCGAGCGGTCCGACAGGGGATGCGGGTGCGCACGGCGCCTGCGCGCGAGGCCGTTGTCAGTGGTGGCACATACGGTCTGAGCGGTGGGACCGGCCGGACAGGCGGCGGGTCCGTCCTGGGGACGGGACTGCCATGTCAACGGGGTCCGCCAGGACGTATCGGGAGCTACGGCTCCGGCGGCGGCGCGGGGAGTTCCACCGTGAAGACCGTGTTTCCGGGGCGGCTCGTGACGGTGACCGTGCCGCCGTGTGCGCTCACCACCGCCTGGACGATGGCGAGTCCCAGGCCGGTGCTGCCCGCCGTGCGCGAGCGGCTGTGGTCCGCGCGGACGAAGCGGCCGAAGACCTCGGGCCGGAGTCCCGGGGGGATGCCGGGGCCGTTGTCGGCGACCGTGAGCCTGACCCGGGGGCGGTCGGCGTCGGGCCCGGTGCCGGACCGGAGCCGTACGGTGACCTCGGTGCCCGGCGGGGTGTGGGTACGGGCGTTGGCCAGGAGGTTGCCGACGGCCTGGTGCAGCCGGTGTTCGTCTCCCGTGACCGTCACCGCCTGCTCAGGCAGGTCGAGCAGCCACCGGTGCCCGGGGCCCGCGGCGCGCGCGTCCTCCGTCGCGTCGAGGACGAGCCGGGTCAGATCCACCGGGCTCCGGTCGAGGGCGCGCCCCGCGTCGAGCCGGGCGAGCAGCAGCAGATCGTCGACGAGGCGGCTCATCCTCCGGGACTCGGCGTGGATCCGGTCCAGCGCGCGCCGCACCTCGGGTGGTACGGGGCCCCGGTGCCGTAGCGCCAGCTCCGCGTGACCGCGGATGTTGGCCACGGGGGTGCGCAGTTCGTGGCTGGCGTCCGCGGCGAAGTGGCGCAGCCGCTCCTCACTGGCCCGGCGCCGCTCCAGGGCGCCGCCGACGTGGCCCAGCATGCGGTTGACGGCGGTGGCCACCTGACCCACCTCGGTCCGGGGGTCGGCGACCGGGACCGGCTCCGGCATGGCGATGTCACCGTCGGCCAGGGGCAGTTCGGCCACGCTCGCCGCGGTGGCCGTGACCCGCCGCAGCGGCCGCAGGGAGAGCCGTACCCACAGGGCACCCACGACACCGGTGGCGGCCAGGGCGGCGCCGAAGACCACCGCCTCCACGCCCTCCAGCCGGCGCACGGTCTCCTCCACCGGGCGGAGGGGCAATCCGGTGATCAGGACGTCCTGGTCGTCACCCCGTACGGCGGTGAGCCGGTAGGCGCCGAGAGCGGACAGCCGTCGGCTGTGCCCGTCTCCGTCGACGGGCACACCGGCCAGGGTGCGCCGGTCCTCGGCGGTGAGGGGCACCGGGGCGTCCGTCCGGTCCCGTACGACGGCCGCCCGGGTGGTCGTACCGTGCAGCAGGCGCGCGCCGAACGTGCCCTCCGACTGGCCCCGGGTGTCCGGCCGGTTGTCGGAGTCCGGTGTGGCCTCGTGCTCCAGGCTCGCCGCGAAGCGTCCCCCGGACGCGGTGAGCTGCTGGTCCAGTCGGCGTACGAGAAACCCTTCGAGGGCCAGGACCGTCGTGACGCCCACGGCCAGGCAGGCGAGGGCCAGCAGGACGACGAGCCCACCGGTGAGCTGACCGCGCAGGGTGCGGGGGCGCAGCCGCCGCGTCAGGCCGACCGCCCGGGCACGGGCTCCGGCGCGCATCAGGGCGCCGGCTTGAGGACGTAGCCCACCCCGCGCACGGTGTGGATCATCGGGGTCCGGCCGGCGTCGACCTTCTTGCGCAGGTAACTGATGTAGAGCTCGACGACATGCGCGCGGCCACCGAAGTCGTACGACCAGACACGGTCGAGGATCTGCGCCTTGGACATCACACGGCGCGGGTTGCGCATCAGAAACCTGAGCAGTTCGAACTCCGTCCGGGACAGTTCCACGAGAGCGCCGCCCCGGGTCACCTCGCGTGCCTCCTCGTCCATGACCAGGTCGCCGACGGCCAGCAGGCCGTCGCCGTCCGTCCGGCCCGCGGCGGGGTCGCGCGCCATGCCCGCCCTGCGCAGCAGCCCGCGCAGCCGGGCCAGCACTTCCTCGAGGCTGAAGGGCTTGGTCACGTAGTCGTCGCCGCCCGCCGTGATCCCGGTGACGCGGTCCTCCACGGAGTCCCGCGCGGTGAGGAAGAGGACACACACGTGTCCCAGCTCCCCGCTCGCCGCCCGCAGCTCCCGCAGCACCCGCAGACCGTCCATGTCGGGCAGCATCCAGTCCAGGACGACGGCGTGCGGCCGGAAGGCACGGGCGGCGGCGACGGCCTCCGCCCCGTCGGCGGCGGTGCGGACCTGCCAGCCCTCGTCCGACAGTACGCCGGACAGGACCTCGGTGAGGTCGGGCTCGTCGTCGACGACGAGTACCCGGACGGGGCCGCCGTCGTCGCCGTACAGGCGGGGCGGAGAGGTGTGCGTGTTCATGGTGGCTCCAGCATCGCGCGCGAGCGACGGCGCGGGGCGACGGCCGGCTCTGAGTTTCCTCTGAATGTGCACCGGCGGCACCGGCCGGCCGGCGTTCTCAGAGGCTTCTCATAGGTCGCGCTGTGACGCTGGCCCTCACGTCGAAGGAGAGGGGGCCCTCATGACTACGGTGATTCCCACCCACCGTCCGGCGGACCGCGCGGCCCGTCCGCGGCGTCCGCGCTCGATCGCGCCGCTGCTGACACAGTGCGCCATCTGGGTGGGCGCCGCGGGAGTGCTGTTGCTGTGGTGGCGCGACACCACCTCGGTGGTGGGTGCGGCGGGGTGGCTGACCGGCGCGGGCCGCATCACGGGACTGCTGGCCGGATACGCCTGCGCGGTTCTGGTGGCACTGATGTCCCGCGCTCCCGTCCTGGACCACACCGCCGGCAGCGACCGGCTCGCCCGCTGGCACGCCTTGGGAGGCCGCTACACCGTCTCCCTCGTGCTCGCCCACACACTGCTGATCATCTGCGGGTACGCCCTGACCTCGGGCACCGGTGTGGTGGAACAGACATCCACGCTCGTCCTGCACTACCCGGACATGCTCAAGGCGACCGCCGCCTTCCTGCTGCTGATCGCCACCGGGATCGTCTCGGCACGGGCCGCGCGCCGCAGGATGCGGTACGAGACCTGGCACCATCTTCACTTCGCGACCTACCTGGCGGTCTTCCTCGCCTTCTCCCACCAGCTCAGCGACGGCGCGGACTTCGTCGGCCACCGAGCCGCCCAGGTGGCCTGGTACGCCCTGTACCTCGGGGTGGCGGCGCTGATCGGCTGGTACCGCTTCGTGGTCCCCGTACGGCGTGCCCTGCGCCACCGGCTGCGCGTCGCCGCCCTGCGGCACGAGGCACCGGGGGTCGTCTCCGTGCATCTGACCGGCAGGCACCTGGACGAACTGAACGCGCGCCCGGGGCAGTTCTTCCGCTGGCGCTTCCTGGCGCCGGGCCTGTGGTGGGCCGCCAACCCGTACTCGCTCTCCGCGCCACCGCACCCGCGCGGGTTGCGGATCACCGTCAAGGCGGCGGGCGCGCACAGCGCCGCCCTCGCCACACTGCGGCCGGGCACCAGGGTGTGGGCGGAGGGTCCGTACGGCGCCTTCACGGCCGAGCGGCGCCGGTCGGCCAAGGTACTCCTGCTGGCGGGCGGTGCCGGCATCACCCCGCTGCGGGCGCTCTTCGAGACCCTGCCGGGCGAGGTGACCCTCGTCTACCGGGCCCGCCGCCCGGAAGACCTGGTGCTGCGCGGCGAACTCGACGCGATCGCCGCCGCCCGGGGAGCCGTCGTGCACTACGTCGTCGACGAACCGGCCGCGGTCCCGGCGCCGATGACCCCGGCCCGGACCGCGCCGCTCACCGCCCGCGCCCTGACCCGGCTGGTGCCGGACCTCGCCGCGCACGAGGTGTACCTGTGCGGTCCGCCCGGGATGACCGACGCGGCGCGCCGCGCGCTGCGTGCGGCCGGGGTGCCGCGCCGCCACATCCACCACGAGTCGTTCGCGTTCTGAGGAGCCCCGGCATGTCCGCACCCGTCCGCCGAGCCGTGCTGGCCGCGGCGTCGACCAGCGCCGTCGTCGTCCTGCTGCTCTCCCTGAAGCCGCACCGTCCCGCCGCACTCGCGGCGGGCACACCCCCGGCGCCCGCCGCGCCTCCGTCGCGGAGCGCGTCGTCGCACCCGGCGGGCGGGGCGCACCCGACCGGCGGCACCTACACCGGAGACGCCGTGCCCACCCAGTACGGCACCGTGCAGGTCGCCGCGACCGTCAGGAACGGACAGCTGACCGCCGTCAAGGTCGTGCAGGCACCCTCCGGGGACGGCCGCAGCAGACAGCTCGCCGCCACCGCCGTACCCCGACTGACGCAGGAAGCGCTCGCGGCGCACAGCGCGCACATCGACGCGGTCTCCGGCGCCAGCTACACCAGCCAGGGCTACATCCTGTCGCTGCAGAGCGCGCTGGACCAGGCCGGTGTCTGACGCCCCGCCCGGACTGCGCCACGTCGAGCACGTCATGGGCACCGTCTTCTCCTTCGACATCCGCGACCCCCGCACCCCGGCGATCGGGGCGGCCCTGAGGGACGCCGTGGCCTGGCTGCACCACGTCGACGCCGAGTACTCCCCGTACCGCCCGGACAGTGCCGTCAGCCGCCTGGCGCGCGGCGAAGCCCGGCCGGCCGACTGTTCGCCGGAGGTGCAGGGCGTCCTTGCCCTCTGCGAGGACGCGGCGCGGGTCAGCGGCGGCTGGTTCAGCCATCGGCCGGGCGGCACGCTCGACCCGTCCGGACTGGTCAAGGGGTGGTCGGTCGAGCACGCCTCGCGCGTCCTGTACGACGCGGGTGCCCGTAACACCTGTGTCAACGGCGGCGGCGACCTCCGGCTCAGGGGCGAGGCGGCCCCCGGCACGCCGTGGCGTACCGGGATCGCCCACCCGTTGCGTCCGGGGGCGCTGTGCGCGGTCGTCACCGGCCGGGACCTGGCCGTCGCCACCTCGGGCACGGCCGAACGCGGCGCCCACATCGTCGACCCGCACACCGGAGCGCCCGCTACCGGCCCGGCCTCCATCACCCTCACGGGCCCCGGGCTCACCCTGACCGACGCGTATGCCACCGCGGCCTTCGCCATGGGCGAGGCGGCTCGAGACTGGGTGGAGTCCCTCGACGGCTACGAGGCGTTCGCCGTCCTGCCCGACGGCCGGTCCTGGCGGACGCCGGGCTTCCCCGGGCAGGCGTCCCCTCACCGCGATCCGTCCGGGGGCGATGTCAGTTCGTGGCGGGCCGCCGGGCCGCCGGTCGCAGTCCGTCCAGGGTGAGGTCGAGGAGGCGTTCGGCCTGCTCACGCTGTTCCGGTTGGGCGGAGGTGAGGGCGATACCGGCCAGCGCGGCGAACATGTCGGTCGGGCGGATGTCGGACCGGATCTCGCCGGCCGCGGTACCGGCTTCCATGAGTGAGGAGAGGGCGTCCTGGATCATGTCGCGGCTGCCGGCGTACGGGTTGGAGCCCGAGTCGACGACGGCCCGCAGGGCGTCGGCCATGCCGAATTTGGCGGTGGCGTAGTCGATGAAGCGGCGCGTCCACGCGCGCAGGGCCTCACCGGGCGGCAGGGCGGCCAGGAGGTCGGGGACGGCGTCGCACAGGCGGGCCACCTCGTTGCGGTAGGCCGCCTCGATCAGGGCCTCCCGGGTCGGGAAGTTCCGGTAGAGGGTGCCGCTCCCGACTCCGGCCTCCTTGGCGATGCGCTCGAAGTGCGCGTCCAGTCCCTCCTCGCTGAACACCCGCACGGCCGCGGCCAGGATCTTGTCCCGGTTGCGCTGTGCGTCGGCCCTCAGCGGACGCTCGACGGCTCGGGCCATCAGTGACTCTCCCCTCATCGCCATTTGCTAAGTGGAGGAGCCGCCACTTAGCCTGAGTGAAAGTGGCGGCGCCCCCACTTTCACTGTAGGGCATGACGCAGGTCTGCCCTCGTTCCGTCTCTGGAAGGACTCTCGTTCATGTCGGGAATCGAAGGCAAGGTTGTGGCGATCACGGGCGCCGGCAGCGGCATCGGAGAGGCGACCGCGCTGCTGCTCGCCGAGCGTGGCGCGAAGGTGGTCCTCGGGGCGCGCCGCGTGGAGCGGCTTGAGGCTCTGGCCGCCAGGATCGAGAAGGCCGGCGGTGAGGCCGCCTGGGTCCGCACGGACGTGAAGCGGCGCGAGGACCTCTCCGGCCTCGTCACGCTGGCACGCGACCGGTTCGGCAAGCTCGACGTCCTCGCCGGCAACGCGGGGGTCGGCCTGATCTCCCCCCTCGACGACCTCCGCGTCGAGGACTGGGAAGAGATGATCGACGTCAACCTGAAGGGCGTGCTGTACGGGATCGCCGCGGCCCTGCCGGTCTTCCGGCAGCAGGGCTTCGGGCATTTCGTCAACATCGTGTCCACCGCCGGTCTGAGGATCAGCCCGACCATGTCGGTGTACGCCGGTACGAAGAACGCCGTACGCACCATCTCGGAAGGGCTGCGGCAGGAGGCCGGCGGCAATCTGCGGGTCACCGTCGTCTCACCGGGCTTCGTCCGCACGGACTTCGCGGGCCCCATGCCGGACCCCGAGGTCAAGGCCCAGATCCTCGACACGATGGACAGGATCGCGATCCCCCCGGAGGCGGTGGCCCGCACCGTAGCCTTCGCCGTTGAGCAGCCGGACAGTGTCGACGTGGGCGACATCGTCGTGCGTCCCACCGCGCAGGACTGAGGCCGTTGCGGCCGGGCGCGACCGGCGCGGCGGTGGCCGATCCGCACCGATCGCGCGGCTCATGGCGGGCGTGACGACGGCGCGTCGCGCAGTGCCGCGGTCAGCAGCGGCGGCACCACGACGCATCGCGCGGCCACGCCGAGCCGGCAGAGCCCGGGGTGGGCGGCGCGCTCGGCCAGTCGGTATCCCTCTCCGCCCGCGACGCCGCCGGCGAAGGCCCCGAGGCCGGCCGCCAGTCGTTGGCGGCCGAAGACCAGGCACGTCTGTATTCCATGCAGCTGCTCGGTGTGCCGTACGCCGAGGCGGCGGCGCTCTGCCGCTGCCCCGTGGGTACGGTGCGTTCACGGGGCGCGCGGGCCGGTACGACGTTGTGGCAGTTGCTCGACGCCGCGGAACACGCCGCGGCACACGCCACGGGCGCGCCCTGACTGCCTCACGCGCCGCCCTCAGTGGCTCGGCGGGACGTCCTTGACGAACACGACGCCGTCGAGGCTCGCCAGGTGGGCCGGGTCGAGGGAGGCGTAGCCGAACCAGGGGGACGCGCGGGGCGCGGGCGGCGTACCGCCGAGGGAGGCGGCCAGCCGCGGTGCGTCGAGGAGGCAGCGGTCCTCCGGGAGCGCGTACAGGAGTCCTTCGAGGGTGTCCGGCGGCGGGGTGTCCACCCCCTGGTGCCGGATCGTGCCGAGGGCCGTGGCCACGAAGGCGTACTCCTCCCCGAGCCGGGCGCTCACCAGGGCGCCGGCGCTCCACCACTCCACCGGCCCCTGCCACATCCGCATGCCGCTCTTCTCCCGCTGGAGATGGGAGTTGTGGGCGTGGACGAACGCCGGGCCCCGGGCGGCGACGGCGAGGAGATTGTCGGCCATCATCACGTCCCGCAGCGCGCACAGCCGTGTCATACGGGCCGGGGAGTTGTCGGCCATGCCGGAGTGGTAGCGCAGCAGACCGGTCGCGGTGCGCCCGTACAGCCGCGCCCGGTCCCAGTCGTCCCGCGAGGTCGCCGTGATCAGGTGCGGCGTCTGCGCGTCGAGTAGCGCCACCAGATCGTCGGCGAGCAGCCGCAGCCGGCCGGCCTCCGCCGACTGCCCCGTGGACCGGGACGGGTCCGTCATCGCGGCGGGGTCGGTCCACCGGTCGTCGCTGCCGAGCAGGCGGTCGAGTGTGTCCGCGGTGCAGGGGAGCAGGTCCGCGTCCACCCGGGCCGAGAGGTAGCCGTGGAGGGCGGTGAGGGCGTGCCGGGGGCTCGCGGCGTGAGTGATCTCCAGCGGGCCGTCGAAACCGGCGAAGCGGAGCTGTTCGGACGCGGGCCGGCCGTCGTTGTACGCGCGCATCCAGCGCACCAGTTCGCGGTTGGCCGCGGAGGCGCCCCAGCCGTGGCTGAAGCCGCGCTCCATGACCTCGTCGAGCGTGCCCGTGCCCGAGGTGACGTACGCGTCCACGGCCAGGCCCGCCACGCAGTCGCTCTCGATCGCGATCGTCCGGTAGCCCTCGTTCTCGGCAAGCTGCCGGAAGAGCTCGTTGCGCAGATCGAGCAGAGTGTCCTCGCCATGGGTGGGCTCGCCCAGGGCGAGCAGCCGCGGCCGGACCGGAAGGAGGCCCATGACGGCGGCGGCCTCGACGGCACGGATCTCGACGGCACGGGGCGTGACAGCAGAGGTCGTGACGGCAGGGGTGATGTCCTTGATGTCAGCATCCATGCCATCAACGGTATCGTTGAACCTTCGGTGGAAACTTTTCCGCGATAACGTCGACATCATGGGACGGAACCTTCAAAACGGGGAGCGGCTCAGGCCGGTCGATCTGGCGCGTGGGCACGGTCTGTCCACGCAGGCGGTCAGGAACTACGAAGAGGCGGGCATCCTTCCGGCCGCGGATCGCACGCCCCACGGGTACCGCGCCTACACCCCGCTGCACGCGCGGGCGTTGCGCGCGTTCCTCGCCCTGGTGCCCGCGCACGGCCACCGGACGGCGTCGGCGATCATGCGGGCCGTGAACCGGGGCGCGGCCGATGAGGCGTTGCGCCTCATCGACGAGAGCCACGCCCAGCTCCTCGACGACCGGGCGACCCTCCGGGCCGTCGAGAGCGCCCTCCGCGACCTGGAGCCCGCCACACCGCGCGAGCCCGGCGGCCGGTCCGGGCCGACCGCGGTGTCCGGGCCCGGCGGCAGGTCGACCGGCGGCATGTTCATCGGGCCGCTCGCGGGGAGACTCGGCATCCGGCCCGCGACGCTGCGCGCGTGGGAGCGCGCCGGGCTGGTCCGCCCGCGCCGTGACCCGCTGACCGGATACCGCGTCTACGACGAGGCCGACGTACGGGACGCCCGGCTGGCCCACCAGCTCAGGCGGGGCGGCTATCTGCTGGAGCAGATCGCGCCGCTGATCGCCCAGGTGCGGGCGGCCGGCGGGCTGGAGCCGCTGGAGTCCGCGCTGGGCGACTGGCACGGCCGGCTGTCCGCCCGCGGGCGGGCGATGCTGACCGGGGCCGCCGAACTGGACGCGTACCTCCGTGAGGTGGAATCGCGGGGCGGGCACGACGGGCGGAGAATGAAGGAAATGACCGGCGAGAGGAGGACACGGTGATCGTCCTCGGCATCATCCTGCTCGTGGTCGGATTCGTCACCAGCCTCTCCGTTCTGTGGACCATCGGGATCATCCTTGTCGCCATCGGCGCCATCCTCTGGGCGCTGGGAGCCCTGGGGCACGCGGTGGGCGGCAGGCGGCACTACTGGTGACGACGGGGCGGGGCTTCACGCGCGCCGGTCCCGCGGCGTCGTCGCACCGCCACCGCGTTCCCTGTCCCTCCGCAGTGCCTGGTGGACGGCCCAGACGATGGAGACCAGTGGCACCGCCACCACGGCTCCGACCACTCCGGCGGCGATCGCGCCACCGAGCACCGAGAGCGCCACCACCACCGGATGCAGGCGCACGGCCCAGCCCATCACGAGCGGGTGGAGGAGATGTCCTTCGATCTGGCCGATGATCACGATGAGCGCGATCACGATCGCCGCCACGACCGGACCCTTCAGCGCCAGAGCCACCACCGCCGCGATCGCCAGGGCGATCGGCGAACCGACCAGGGGAATGAAGGTGGCGAAGAACTCCAGCACGGCCAGCGGTAGCGCCAACGGCACCCCCAGGGCGAACAGGGCCAGCCCGACGAGGACGGCGTTGGTCGAGGAGACCAGGACGATGCCGTGGGTGTACCCGATGAACGTCCCCCAGGCCGCACGCCCCGCGATCTCCGTCCGCCCGCGCGCCGCGGCGGGCAGCTGATCGCAGAACCAGCGCCACTGGCGCTCGCCCGAGTGGATGAAGAAGACCGAGCAGAAGACCGCCAGGGCGAGCACGGTCAGCACCTCGATCAACCGGCCCACGCCGGTGAGTGCCGTGCTGATCACGGCGGTGCGATGACTGGACAGGAACTGCCCCGTGCGGGCCCGGACATCGGTCAGCGCACCGTGGCTCAACCGGAACGGCGGCCCTTCGAGCCAGCGCTCGATCCTGGACAGGCCCGCGCCGAACTGCCGTTCCAGACCGGCCGTTTCCCCGGCCACCGCCTCACCGACCAGGGCCAGTAGACCGAGGAGCAGGGCGATGCTGCCGAGGAGCGCCACCGCGACGGCGAGCGACCGGGGCAGCGCGGGCGTCAGGAAGTCCGCCACCGGGCGCAGCATCGCGGCGCCGACCAGCCCGAGGAAGACCGCGACCGCGAGATCGTGGAACCGTCCCAGCACGACGAGCGCGCCGTACACGAGGGCCGCCACGAGGAGGATCCGCCACGCGTAGGCGGCGCTCTTCCGCAGCGCGGGGGACATCGGTGATTCCTCCGCCCGCGCGCCCGCCGGGCGCCGTGCCCCGGGGTGCCGCGCCGCGGATCCGGCGGTGCCGCGTGGTGCTGTACGGATCCGCTTCCGGCGGCGCCGCCCGTCATTCGGGAGACCTGGATCCGGAAGATCGGGCTGCGGGTGCGATGGCCTGGGCATTCCTTGCTGGTACCAGACGACCGCGCACCATCCGCGGTTCTCGCGACCGCTCGCGCGGGAAGTCACCCCCACCGGCGGATTCCCCATGGGTGAATCGCCGGCCGGTCCCCGGGCGCGGAGCGCTCACTCCGGCCGGCGGTCGTGGCCGGCGGGCGGACCGGTCGACTTCCGGACGACGAGGTCCACGGACATGTCGAGGCGGACGGGGGCCGGCGAGGGGTTGTCGGTGACGGCGCCCAGGACCCGGATGCTCTCGGCGGCCATGTCCTCGAAGGGCTGGCGGACGGTGGTCAGGGCGGGGGCCGAGGACCTCGCGGCGTCGATGTCGTCGAATCCGACGACCGAGATGTCCTCGGGGACCCGCAGCCCGCGCTCGGCGCACGCCTCGATCACGCCGAAGGCCTGGAGGTCGTTGCCGGTCACGAAGGAGGTCGGGGTCCGGCAGTCGTCCAGCAGGGCGTGGGCGGCGCGCCGGGCCGGTTCCGCCTGGAAGCGTACCGAACGGATCAACGCCCGGTCCGGGCGGATGTTCGCCTCGCGCAGCGCCGAAAGATACCCGCCGAAGCGGGCGCGGCAGCAGACCAGGTCCAGCGGTCCGGTGATGAGCGCGATCCTGCGGTGGCCGAGCCCCGTGAGGTGCTGGGCCGCCAGCGCCCCGCCGCGCCACTGGGTGGCCCCGACGGCGTTCATCTCCGCGGGGGCGTCGCCGATCGTGTCGAGGATGACGGTGGGCAGCCCGGCCTCGGCCAGTCGCCGGCGCACCTCGGGTGGCACGGGGGACAGCACGCACACGGCGCCGGCCGGCCGGTGGGCGAGCAGTTGTTCCAGCCAGTCGGGGTCGCCGTCGGCATGGCTGACGGTGAGCGGCCGGCCGGCCGCGCGGAGCACGGCGGAGAACCCGCGTAGGAGGGGCGCGTTGAGGGCGCTGCCCACACTGCCGAACACCACCTCCACCGACCCGTGGCGCGGCGCGCGGCGATGCCACTGGTAGCCGGTGGCCGCGACGGCGTCCATGACCCGCCGCCGCAGTGCGGGGGAGGGGCCCGGGCGGCCGTTGAGCACCTTGGAGACCGCGCTCTGCGAGACGTTGGCCAGCTCGGCCACCGTGGCCATCCGTACGGTCGTCCGTCCGTTCATGGCGGTCTCCTCCAGCGGGTCAGGTGCTGACCGAGGGCGTCCCCTCGACGGCGGCGGGCGGTGTGGTGCTGTCCCGGACCACGAGCGAGGTCGCGAGCTCGATCCGCCGCCCCTGCGACGAACCGGGCCGTGACCGCTCCTGTGCGATGAGCCGTACTCCCTCCGCGGCCATTTCCGCCAGGGGCTGGCGGACCGTGGTCAGCGGAGGGGCGAGCATCGTGCAGATCGTGGTGTCGTCGAACCCGACGACGGAGAGGTCCTCGGGGACGCGCAGTCCGCGCGCGCGGGCCATCTGGTAGACGCCGGCGGCCTGCCCGTCGGAGCCTGCGAAGACGGCGGTGGGCCGGTCCGGGAGGTCGAGCAGCGCGGAACCGTGGGCGACTCCGCCGGTGAGGAGGAAGTCCCCGTAGCGGGTGAGAGCGGGGTCGGGGGCGACGGAGAACTCACGGTGCGCGGCGAGGTAGCCCTCGTGCCGCTCGCGGGTGCACTGGATCTCGGCGGGCCCGCCGATGAACCCGATGCGCCGGTGCCCGAGTTCGAGGAGGTGCCGGGTGGCGGCGGCCCCTCCCGACCAGTTCGTGGCCCCGACCGTCGGGATGGTGGGTTCGCCGGTGCCCACCGGATCGAGCAGGACGAGCGGGGCCGACAGACCGGCCAGCGCGGCGATCTCGTCGTGGCGGGCGCGGGAGAGCACCAGGATCACCCCGTCCGTGGGGCGCGTCCTGCGGACGGTGATCCAGTCGCGGATGCTGAAGCGCGGGTGGCCGGTGGCCGTGAGCGCGAGCCGGTACCCGAGGCTGAACGCGGTGGTCTGCACCCCGGATATCAGCTCCCCCGCCCAGGGGGTGGCGATCCCCTCGATGAGGACGTCGAGGATGCCGTCCTGCGGCTGCTGCCGTCCCTTGCGCGCCACATATCCGGTCTCCTTCGCCGCCCGTGTGACGCGGCCCCGCGTCTCCTCGGAGATATCCGGTTTGTCGGCGAGGACCCGTGACACCGTGGAGATCGAGACCCCCGCCGCCTTGGCCACCGCCGCCATCGTTGCCCGACCGGTCATGCCGGCTCCCTCTCGTAGAGCGCACTGACGGTACGGCTGTACCGCAAATTCCCGCAAGAGTTGGCGGAATATTCCGCCAACTCCTCATGCAAACCACAGGTGGTCCGCGAGTTCCTATCCGATTCCTTGACACCCGTTTTTACCCGGACTTAGCGTCCGCGTCATGAATCCGCCGCAACTCTTGCGGGCGGTTGCAGAGATCCACTTGCCGGGAATTGCGGGACGGCCCGCCGAACGCGGAGAAGTGATACGTGTCTGCCCTCAATGACGAAGCGGTCGGCCTCGGGTTCGGTACGAGCGGGGAGGGCCGCGACGTCGACGACCTCGAACTCCCCGGCGCGCAGCGGACCCTCGTCGAGGCGGTCGTCGCCACCGGCACCCCGACGATCGTGGTCCCGCTGACCGGACGCGCCTATGCCGTCGGCTGGATGTTCGAGGGCGCCGCGGCCGTGGTGCAGGCCTTCTTCCCGGGGGAGGAGGGGGCGGGCGCCGCCGCCCGAGTGCTCAGCGGGCGCGTCAACCCGTCCGGCCGCCTGCCGATGAGCCTGCCGCGCGGGGCCGGTGCCCAGCCGTACAGCTGTCCGCACCCGCCGCTGGGCGGCGCGAGTTCCGTCACCCGGGTCGACACCGCGCCAGCCGTCCGCCACGGATTCGGCCTGAGCTGCACGGAGTTCGCCTACGAGGGCTTCGCGGTCGAGGCACCCCTGGTCGAGGCCGCCGGAGCGATCCGCCGCGCGGTCACCGTACGCAACACCGGGCGGCGCGGCGGCGCGAGCCCCGAGGGACACCTCCGTCACTCAGCCGCCCACCGCACCGCCCACGGCGTCCCCTGCCGCAGCGCCGTCCGCACCGCCTGCCGCGTCGTCCACCACCGCGCGCAGCCAGGAGAGTTGTCCGCGCACATGGACCGCGTCGCCCCCCTCGTGCCCGTTGAAGGGGTAGGTGTGCATCTCCCGGCGCGGTTCCCGGCCGGTCAGTTCGCCGTAGCGGTTGAAGGCGGCGAAGGCGCCGCTGGGCGGACAGACCGTGTCGCGCAGCCCGACACCGAAGTGCGCCGGTGCGTGGGCGCGGCGCGCGAAGGACGCCCCCTCCACGTAGGAGAGCGTGTGCAGCGCGGCGCCCACGGCCTCGCGGCGCACCGCGAGGTACGCGGCGATCTCGTCGTACGGCCCGGCGCCCGCGAGGTCCAGCGCGCGGCGGATCCCGCACAGCAGCGGAGCGCTCACCAGCACCGCCGTGAGGTCAGGGACGAGGCCGGCGACCGCCAGCGCCAGCCCTCCGCCCTGGCTGTTGCCGACCGCGGCCACCCGGGCGCCGTCCACGCCCGGCAGCGCGCGCACCGCGGCGACGGCGCGCACCGCGTCGGTGATCAGCCGCCGGTAGTGGTAGTCGCGCGGCGCGAGCAGGCCGCGCGCGGCGGGCCCGGGGCCACCGGGCGCGGAGGCGTGCGGGTCCGGGGTGTCACCACCGCACCCGTACCGGTCCCCCTGGCCCCTGTTGTCCATGAGGAGGTGCGCGAACCCGGCGGCGGGCCAGGTGATCCGCTCGTGCGGGAGCCCGCGCCCGCGCCCGTACCCCGCGTACTCGACGACGGCGGGCAGGGCGCGCGACACCCCGGCGGGGCGTGTGTACCAGGCGCGCACCGGTTCGCCGGCGAATCCGCGGAAGGCCACGTCCCACGTCTCGACCAGCCGCAGTCCGGTGTCCACGGGACACTGCGACACCACCGGGCCGGCCCCTTCCGCCTCCTCTTCCGCATCCTTCAGGGTGTCCCGCCAGAAGGCGTCGAAGTCGGCGGGCTCGTCGAGCACGGGGCGGTAGCGCTGCAACTCGTCCAGGGGGAGATCGAAGGCGGGCACGGCACCTCGCAGGGCGGTCGGGGACGGCGCACAGCCGTCCGGCCGTTCCGCTGTCCGGTCGAACATCTCCGGAGGACGGTAACAGCCCCTCTGCGGAGTTGACGCCCCCCGTGCGGGGCGACGGGCGCGCCAGGAACCACCTACGCACCACCCCCCTCTGCGGACGGGCCCCCGGGCCCGGCCACCCACTCCGCCCACACCACGGAGGCCCGGGCATGAGCACCTCCACCGCACTGGACCCACCGCCGGACGGCACGCGGAAACCGCCGCACCGCCCCCCGGAGCCGCGGCCGCCCGGCGGACACCGCCCGCCCGGCACGCCGCCCGTCGCGCGCCGCACCTGGCGCCAAGCACTGGGCCGCGACTGGCAGTTGTACTCGCTGGCGGTGCTGCCGCTGCTGTTCTTCCTGGTCTTCCGCTATCTGCCGATGATCGGGAACGTGATCGCCTTCCGCCGCTTCGAGCCGGGCGGTTCGATCCTGGGCGAGGACTGGGCGGGCCTGCGCTATGTGCGGATGTTCCTCAGCGACCCCACCTTCTGGCAGGTCTTCACCAACACACTGTGGCTGGGCACCCTCACGCTCGTGTTCTGCTTCCCGATCCCGATCGTGCTGGCGCTGCTGCTCAACGAGGTGCGCACCCGCGCGCTGAAACGGTTCGTGCAGTCGGTGTCGTACCTCCCGCACTTCCTCTCCGTCGTGATCGTCGCGGGCATCACGATGCAGATCCTCGCCACGGACGGCCCCGTCAACCACGCGCTGCGGACCTTCGGCCACGATCCGATCCCGTTCCTCCAGGAACCCGAGTGGTTCCGTACGGTCTACGTCGGCTCGGAGATCTGGCAGACCGCCGGCTGGGGCACCATCCTCTACCTCGCCGCGCTCACCACCGTCGACGACCAGCTGTACGAGGCGGCACGTATCGACGGCGCCAACCGCTGGCAGCAGATCCGGCACATCACCCTGCCCGGCATCCGCCCCACCATGATCACGCTGCTGATCCTCAACATCGGCACGTTCATGGCGGTGGGATTCGAGAAGATCATGCTGATCTACAACCCGCTGACCTACCCCACCGCGGACGTCATCTCCACGTATCTGTACCGCGCCGGGGTGGAGTCCAACAGCTTCAGCTACGCCGCCGCGATCGGCCTGTTCGAGGCGGTCATCGGCCTCGTACTGATCTTCTCCGCGAACCAGCTCTCGCGTCGCACGGTGGGGACGAGCCTGTGGTGACCACAACGGGCGGCCCCCGCCGCCGCGCCCCGCGCCCGCGCGTCTCGGTGCACCGGCCCTCCCGGGGCTACCGCGTCTTCCAAGGGGTGAACGGGCTGATCCTCACCGGGGTCGTCGCCGTGACCCTCTACCCCTTCGTGAACATCATCGCCCGCTCCCTCAGCGCGGAGGACCGGATCCGGGCCGGCCAGGTGAGCCTGCTGCCCGAGGGCTTCAACCTGACCACGTACCGCCTCGTCGTCTCGGACGGCATGTTCTGGCGGAACTACGGCAACACCGTCCTCTACACGGTGGTGGCCACGGTCATCGCCATGGTGCTCACCACCTGTTACGCGTACGTCCTCTCGAAGCGGCAGTTGAAGGGCCGTGGCGCGCTGATCGGCGTCGCCGTCTTCACCATGTTCTTCTCCGGCGGCCTGATCCCGAACTACGTCCTCATCACCAGCCTCGACATGAAGAACACACTGTGGGCGCTGGTGATCCCGAACGCGATCAGCGTCTTCAACCTGCTCGTGATGAAGGCGTTCTTCGAGGGGCTGCCGACCGAACTCGAAGAGGCCGCGCAGATCGACGGGCTGAGCACCTACGGCATTCTGCTGCGGGTCGTGCTGCCCCTTTCCAAAGCGGTGATCGCGACGATGGTGCTCTTCTACTCGGTCTCCTTCTGGAATTCCTGGTTCGGGGCCTTCCTCTACATGGACCGGGCCGAACTGATGCCGGTCACCGTCTATCTCCGCAACATGATCGCCGGCGCGACCGGCGGGGGAAACCTGGGTGCCGAGTCGGAGCAGCTCACCCAGGTGGGGGCGAACATCCAGGCCGTGACGATTCTGCTCACCGCCCTTCCCATCCTCGCCGTCTACCCGTTCGTCCAGCGCTACTTCGTCTCCGGCGTCACCCTCGGCGCGGTCAAGGGCTGACGAAAGAACCCGCTCCACCACGGAGGAACACCCGCATACGGAACAAAGGAGTATCCGTGAAGAACTCCGGACAGCTTTCGCGGCGGAGCCTGCTCGCCGCCGCCGGATTCGCCGGCCTCACCGTTCTCACCGGCTGCGGCAGCGGCGAGGCCGACGGGGACGCGAAGGACCTCGCGAGCAAACAGGCCGGCGCGATGAAGAAGTACGGCGTGGGTGACCAGTTCAAGGCCACCGAGCCGCTGTCCTTCACCATCCTCCACAACAACATGCCGACCTATCCGCTCAAGGACGACTGGCTCTTCTGGAAGGAGCTGACCCGGCGTACGGGCGTCACACTCAAGGCGACCGCCGTCCCGTACAGCGACTACGAGAAGAAGCGGGGTCTGCTCATCGGAGCGGGGGACGCGCCCTTCCTCATCCCCAAGACGTACCCGGGCGCGGAGACCGCGTTCGTCTCCTCGGGGGCCATCCTCCCGGTCAGCGAGTACGCGCACCTGATGCCGCACTTCCAGGACAAGGTCAGGAAGTGGGGGCTGGCGGCCGATCTGGACTCCGTCCGGCAGGCCGACGGCAGGTACTACCTCCTGCCGGGCCTGCACGAGAAGGTGAAGCCCGGCTACTCCCTCGCCCTGCGCACCGACGTACTGGAGAAGGCCGGGCTCGGCCTGCCGGCCACCTGGGACGAGGTCCACGCGGTGCTGAAGGACCTCAAGGAGGCCCACCCCGACGTGTATCCCTTCTCGGACCGCTGGAACCAGCCCGAGCCGGGCGGCGCGCTGCTCAACTTCCTCGCCCCGTCCTACGGCACCAAGGGCGGCTGGGGATACCAGAACGCCACCTGGGACGCCGAGGCGCGGCAGTTCGTCTTCACCGGCGCCATGGACGCGTACCGCGCGATGCTCACCTACCTGAGGAAGCTGGTCTCCGACGGGCTGGTGGACCCGGAGAGCTTCACGCAGTCCGACGACCAGGCCAAGCAGAAGCTCTTCGGCGGCAGGTCCTTCGTGATCAGCGGCAACCCGCAGGTCCTGGCGGACGAGTACCGCAAAAACCTGGCGAAGCAGATCAAGGGCGCCACGGTGGAGATGATCCCGGTGCCGATCGGCCCGGCCGGCCCGGTGGTGGCGGGCAGCCGCCTGGAGAACGGCATGCTGATCTCCAGCAAGGCCCTGAAGAGCGAGAACTTCGTCGCGCTGATGCAGTTCGTGGACTGGCTGTGGTACTCGGACGCCGGGCAGGAATTCGCCAAGTGGGGCGTCAGGAACGTCACGTACACGACCTCAGGACCCGGCCGGTACCAGCCCCTCGACGGCATCAAGGTCCTGGGACTGAACCCGGAGGCGGAGAAGGACCTGCAGAAGGACTACGGGTTCTCCAACGGCGTCTTCGCCTACGGCGGCACCTGGTCCCTGGTCGCGTCCTCCTTCACGGCGGACGAGAAGGCGTTCCAGGACTCGATGGCCCGGCGCGAGCGGCTCCCCGTCGAGCCGGCCCACCCGCTCCAGGCCATGGAGCAGGAGCAGGCCACGCTCTGGGAGACCCCGCTGAGGGACCACGTCAAGCAGAACACCCTCCAATTCGCGCTCGGCAGGCGGCCGTTGTCCGAATGGGACGACTACGTCGCCGAACTGAAGGCCAAGAACATGCAGCAGTTCGTCGACGTGACCAACAAGGCGTACGAACGGTTCAAGAAGGAGAACGGCTGACGATGCCGGGCCCGGCCCCGCACCACCGCACACCGGATCGGGCGGCCCGGCGGCGCACCCCGGGCCGCCGGACCGGACCGGAGAAGGAGTCAGGATGAGTACCCCCGAGGCGGCCCGCCGCCACACCTTCGGCACGGGAACGCTCTCCCGGGCCGCCGCCCTCGTCCACACCCTGCTCGTCACCCAGCTGATGGTCCTCGTGGCCGCCTCGCCCTGCCTCGTCGCCCTCCTCTTCCTCGCCCGGAGTGCGTCCAACCTGCCGCTCGCCGCCGTCTGTCTGCTGCCGCTCGGCCCCGCCCTGTCCGCCGCGCTGTACGCGCTCCACCGCCGCGGCCGGGACCTCACGGAGCTCCGTCCGGCCCGAGCGTACACGCGCGGCTGGCGGCTGAACGCCGTGCCCGTGCTCAAGCTGTGGGCGCCGCTGCTCGGCTGGCTCTCGGTCATCGGCTTCTCGCTCGCCCGCTTCCCCGCCGCGGGGCTGCCCCGCTGGTGGGCCTGGCTGTTGGCGCTGACCGGCCTGGTGTCGGTGCTGTGGGGCACGTACGCGCTCGTGCTCGCCTCGCTCTTCACCTTCCGCACCGCCGACACCGCCCGACTGGCCGCGTATCTCCTGCTCCGGCACGGCGGGGCCACTCTCGGCACCGCCTCCCTGCTCGCCCTCGCCGCCGGCCTCACCGTGCTCTTCACCGAGGCCCTGCCCGCCCTGCTCGCCGCGCCGCTGCTGCTCTGCCTGCTGAACACGACCCGCCCGGTGATCACCGAGGCCCAGGAGGACTTCACCGTATGACCACCCCCGAGACCGACAAGATCGCCTACGGTGGCGACTACAACCCGGAGCAGTGGCCCGAACCCGTGTGGGACGAGGACCACCGCCTCTTCCGCGCGGCCCGTATCGACACCCTCACGGTCGGTGTCTTCTCCTGGGCGCTCACCCAACCCGCCGAGGACACCTACGACTTCACCGTCCTCGACCGCATCCTCGACCGCGCCGCAGCCGAGGACCGGCGCGTGTGCCTCGCCACCGGCACCGCGGCCCTCCCGCCCTGGCTGGCCCGCGCCCATCCCGAGGTCAACCGCACCGACTTCGAGGGCCGCCGCCACCGCTACGGACAACGCCACAACTTCTGCCCCGGCTCACCCGCGTACCGCCGGCTCTCCGCCGCCCTCGCGGACCGCCTCGCCGAGCGCTACGCCGCCCACCCGGCCCTGCTCGCCTGGCACATCAACAACGAGTACGGCGGGGCCTGTTACTGCGACCGGTGCGCCGCCGCGTTCCGCGTCTGGCTGCGCGAGCGGTACGGCGCCCTCGACGCCCTCAACGACGCCTGGTGCACGGCCTTCTGGTCGCACCGCTACACGAACTGGGAGGAGATCGAGGCGCCCAGCGCCCTCACCGAGCACTGGCGCGGACCCGACCACACCGCCTTCCAGGGCATCACCCTGGACTACCACCGCTTCACCACGGACGCCCTCCTCGGCTGCTTCCTCGGCGAGAAGGAGGCGATCCGCGCCCATGACCCGGACACACCGGTCACCACCAACTTCATGGGCGCCTACCGCCCGCTGGACTACCACCGCTGGGCGCCCCATCTCGACTTCGCCTCCTGGGACAGCTATCCGCCGCTCGACGCCCCGCCCACCCGGGCCGCCCTCGGGCACGACCTGATGCGCGGTCTCAAGGACGGCGCGCCCTTCTGGCTCATGGAGCAGACCCCCTCCACCACCGCCTGCCGCGAGGTGAACCCGCTCAGGCGCCCCGGTGAGCTGCGGCTGGCCACCTGGCAGGCCGTCGCCCACGGCGCCGACGCCGCCCTGTACTTCCAGCTGCGCGCCTCGCGCGGGGCCTGCGAGAAATACCACGGCGCGGTCATCGGCCACGCCGGCCGCGAGGACACCCGCGTCTTCCGTGAAGTTGCCGATCTGGGAAGGGAGTTGGCGGAGCTGGGCCCGGCCACGCTCGGCGCCCGCACCCCGGCCCGTACCGCGCTGCTCTTCGACTGGGACAGCTGGTGGGCACTGGAGCTCTCGGACGGGCCGTCCCGCCTCGTCCGCTACCAGGACGTGGTCCACACCTACTACCGGGCCGCCCGCGCGGCGGGCGCGGACGTGGATGTGGTGGCGGTCACCGCCGACCTCACCCCGTACGACGTGGTCATCGCCCCCGTCCTGCACATGGTGAAGGGCGATCTGGCCCCGCGCCTGGAGGCCGTCGCCGCGCGCGGCGGCACCGTCCTGACGACGTTCCTCTCCGGCCGCGTCGACGAGCACGACAACGCGTTCCTCACCGATGTCCCCGGCCCGCTGGCCGGTCTCCTGGGCGTCCGCGTCGACGAGTGGGACGCCCGCCCGGCCGGCACCGCCAACCCGGTCGTGCTCGGCACGGGCGACGAGGCCCTGCACACCGAGGCACGCCTGGTCTTCGAGATCGTGCTGCCGAGGGGCGCCGAGCCGGTCGGCACCTACCGGGCCGACTTCTACGCGGGAACCCCGGCCGTCACCCGCCACCCCGTCGGCGCGAGCGGGGGCGAGGGCTGGTACGTCGCGACCGCACTCGACCAGCCGGGCGTCGACTGGGTGGTACGCCGCGTCCTCGCCCGCCACGGACTCGTCGGCCCGTACGCGGACCACCTGTCAGTCGAGACCGCCGCCCGCACCGCCCCCGACGGCACCCGGCTGCTCTTCCTGCTCAACCACGCGCCCGAACCGGTGTCCGTGACCGCCCACACCACGGCCGTGGACCTGCTCACCGGCAAGCGGGCCGAGCGCGGTGAGACGCTCACACTGGACCCGTACGGAGTCCGTGTGCTGCGTCCGGAGCAGGGCCGCGCCCACTGACACCCGGCGGCCCCGGGACGGCCACCGCCTCCCCGGGGCCGCCGCGTGGTCAGTGGATGCGGCGCCCGTGGGCGTCCGGCACGCCGGACTTCCGGAAGAAGTACGTGTTGATGTGGTCGCGCCACTCGCGGGCGCCGCGCACCTGCTCCTCATAACGCTCCGCGGCCCGGCCATGGCGGGCCGGTTCCACCAGGTCCGCGAGTCCGGCCCATACGCGGCGCGCCTCCTCGGCCTCCGCCACCCCGTCGAAGTGGGTGTCGTAGATGTGCTGGATCACCGTCCTGCCGCTGTGCAGCACATGTCCGTACGGCACATGGTGGAAGAAGAGGAGCAGTTCGTCGGGGCAGGTCCCGGGCGACTCGTACACCTCCGCCCACGGCTTCGCGTACTGCCCCGCGAACCCGGTGCCGGTCGCCCGGCTGCGGTCGACGCCGACGCCGTCCCGGTCGGCGAAGTGGTAGGTGCCCCAGGGGCTGTACTCGTAGCCGTCCACACTCGGCCCGTAGTGGTGCCCCGGCTGCACCATGAAGCCGACGCCGAGCGGCGCCGTGTACTTCTCGTACGTGTGCCACGAGCCGTCCAGGACCGCGTGCAGCCCCTCGCGCAGCCGCCCGGGGTCGGCGCTCTCCCCGGGGACGAAGGTCAGCTCGATCCACTCGCGCAGCACCGCGCGCGGGTCGGCGTCGGGCTGCCAGGCCAGCCGGCCCACCGCGTACAGGTTGGCCTGAGCCAGCGGATGACCGGTCCAGAACGGGTCGTCACCGGCGTTCGACACCGCCACCAGGCCGCCGCCGCGCGCCAGTTCCCCGACGTCCGGGTGCGACGCGCCCTCGGGACGGAACCGCAGGACATCGCTCCACATCGGCCCGAGCCAGCACACGTGCCGCTGCTGTCCCGTGTACTCCTGGGTGGCCTGCACCTCCACCGCGAGGCGGGTGTCCGGCATCGCGCCGATCACGGGGGAGACGGGCTCGCGCGCCTGGAAGTCCAGCGGCCCGTGCTTCACCTGGAGCACCGCGTTCGGCGCGAACTCGCCGTCCAGCGGCACGAAGTGGTCGTAGGCCGCGCGGGCCCGGTCCGTCGACCGGTCCCGCCAGTCCTGCCGGTGGTCGTAGACGAAGGCCCGCCAGTGCACCGTACCGCCGTACGGGGCGAGCGCCCCGGCCAGCAGGTTGGCGCCGTCCGCGTGGCTGCGGCCGTAGGTGAACGGGCCGGGCTGCCCCTCGGAGTCGGCCTTCACCACGTACCCGCCGAAGTCGGGCACCGCCGCGTACACCCGGCGGGTCGTCTCCGCCCACCAGCCGGGCACCGCCTCGTGCAGCGGATCGGCGGTCGGCAGGCCGCCGAGCAGGACGGGAGAGGCGAAGGAGACCGACAGATGTGTCCGGATCCCGTACGGGCGCAGGGCGTCCGCGATCGCGGCCACCTCACCGATCCGGTCGGTCAGCAACCGCGCCTCGGCCCGGTGCACGTTCACATTGTTCACGGCCACCGCGTTGACGCCGCACGCGGCCAGCAGCCGGCCGTACCGGCGCACCCGCTCCAGCTCGTCCCGCGAGCCCCGGGCCAGGCCGTCCCGCCAGAACAGCGAGCCGCCCGCGTAACCCCGCTCCACCTGGCCCATCACCGGATGGACGGCGACGTTGTCCCAGTGGTCCAGCATCCGCAGCGCCAGCGCCGGGCGGTGCACCTCGCGGGGCCGCTCGCCCCGGAAGGCCGCCTCGCCGAGCCGCACCAGATGGAAGAGCCCGTACAGCAGCCCGGCCTGACCTCCGGCCGTCACCCGGGTCACACCGTCGGCCCGTACCAGCGCGAACCCCTCACCGCCGAGGGCGTCCTGGCCGTCGCCCCCGGCCACCTCCACCACCACGTCGTACGGCATGTCCGGAGTCCACGCGTTTCGAGTCCGCGCGTCCCTGACGACCTGCCCCCCGAACCGGGCGCAGGCGTCCGCCACTTCACCGTGCACCGTCTCCACCAGCGGCCCCGTCCCGGCGATCAGGGTGCGCCGGGAACCGATCGGGCGGAAGACCTCGGGCGGCAGCCACGCCGGGTCGACGCCGCCGGGCGGTGCGGGTGCGGGTTCAGGTACGGGGACGGGTTCGGGCGCGGATACCGTCACTGAGCCTCCTGGTCGGTGTGCGCGGACGGTGACAGGTGACCCTCACACCAGGAACAGGGAGCGGAGATACGCCGACACGTCGGCCGGTGTGCCCCCCTCCTGGAGGATCCTCCGCTGCCGGCCGGCCCAGGAGCCACGCGTGCGCAGGTCCAGCAGCAGATCGCTGACGAGGGCGAGGTCCCCCGCGTCCGACAGGGCGGGAGTGACGTGCTTCACCAGCCGTTCCACCAGGGTCCAAGCGGGGAGCGGGCGTCCGGTGGACACGTCCAGGGCGTCGCCCTCCAGTCCGTACCGGGCGGCCTGCCAGTGGGCGGCGGTCAACAACTGCTCGGAGACCGAGGGGACTTGGGCATCCCGTTCCACCGCCTGGAGGCAGGTGGCGACCAGCGCGCGGGCCAGCCCCGCCAGCATGATCTCGGTGTCGCTGGTGGGGCAGACATCCATGACCCGTATCTCGATGGTGGGCACGTCCTCGGAGGGACGGGCGAACCAGTACGCCATCTTCCGGTCGAGGATCACCCCCGAGGCGACCAGGCTGTCGAGGAGGGCGTCGTACTGACCCGCGTCGGCGACCAGCGGAGCCGGACCTGCCACCGGTGTGTAGGCCCACCACATTGACCGAAAGCTCGCGTATCCGGTCTCCTCTCCCAGCATGATGGGGGAGTTGGCCGCCAGCGCCTGGAGTGTGGGCAGCCAGGGCCGGAGGTGGTTGTTCACCCGGACGGCGTGTTCCCGGTCGGGCATGCCGACGTGGACATGCAGGCCGCACGGGATATGACCGAACACGTGGGCGCCGTACTTCCGGTGGATCGCGCGGTAGCGGGAGCTCCCGGTCGGCGGCATGTACGGCCCGGCCAGCAGCTCCGTTCCGCACGCCAGCACCGCGCAGCCGGCCGCCTCGGCGGCGGCCGCGGCGGTGGCGCGCAACGCGCGCATGTCGTCGGCGAGCAGGGAGAGTTCGCGATGCGGCTCCGTCACCGCCTCGATCAGGGCCGAGGACACCTCCGGCTGGAGCCGGCGGGCGGGTCCGGCGGACGACGCGGCGGCGCTCACCGCCTCGAAGGCGGGAACGGCCGCCCCGCTGCCCGGATCGACCAGGAAGAACTCCTCCTCGGCACCGACAGTGAGCGGTTGCGCCATGAGGTTCCCCTCCCGGGCTGCGGAGCTTCGAGTATGTGCGCGGCGGGGCCCCCGCCGCCATACCCCCTCATCCGTAACCGGCCACTCCAACTTCCCCGGTTTACACGGCAGTTGCCGATCTCCCCGCGCGTCAGCCGGAGCGCAGGGTACGGCCGAACAGGTCGAGCAGGGCGGTCCAGTGGCGTTCCGTCGCCTCGGCGCTGTACATCGCCGTGTCGGCCTGGGTGAAGCCGTGGTGGGCGCCGGCGTAGACCTCGGACCGGTGGTGGACACCGGCCGCGCCGAGGGCCTTGCCGAGGCGGTCGATCTGCTCGGCCGGGTTGGTCCGGTCCTGATCGGCGTGGCCGAAGTAGAGCTCGGCGGTGATCCGGTCGGCCGACAGGTGGGGGCTGTCCGGGGCGTCGGTCGCGAGGTACGCCCCGTGGAAGCCGGCCGCGGCCGCCACGCGCTCCGGGTGTCCCCCGGCGGTGCGCAGGGCCAGGCCGGCGCCCATGCAGTAGCCCGTGACCCCCGCCGCGCCGCCCGTGGTCAGGGGGTGGGCCGCCAGCCAGTCGAGATAGACACCGGCGTCCCGCACGGCCCCCTCGGGGGTGAGAGTCCGGGCGGCGGGGCGGATGCTCTCGAAGATCTCCGGGCGGTCGGCGGGGTTGATGAAGTCGGGCAGCTCCACCACGGGAGCGCGGCCATGGCGGTAGAAGACATTGGGGACCAGGACGGTGTAACCGGCGGAGGCGAGGCGGTCGGCCATGGACCTCAGGTGGGGGCGGAGCCCGAAGGCGTCCATGTAGAAGAGCACGGCGGGGTGCGGGGCGCCGTCGTCCGGGTGCGTGAGATAGGCGTCGGCGGTTCCGTCCGGGGTGGTGATGTCGACGGAGGATCCGTGCGTGCCGGCCATGAGGAGTCCCTCTTTCGGTTCGGATGAACGGGCGAGCCGAGAGTGTGCCGCGGGGCGCCGGGCGGTCGTCCTCTCACGGATCGCCGGGCCGGGACGAACAGTTCGGTTCGCGGATGGGAGCAGTCTGCGACTGCCCGGCGGGCAAGTCAAACAAACTTGTTTGTATGTACGCTGCTCGCCATGCGAAGGACAGGCGCGGAAGCGAGGCAGCGGATCCTTGAGGCGGCCATGGACGAATTCATCCGCCACGGCGTGGGCGGCGCCCGAGTCGACCGGATCGCGCGGAACGCCGGGGCGAGCAAGGAACGGCTCTACGCGTACTTCGGCGACAAGCGGACGCTGTTCGACGAGGCCGTGCGAGGCGCCGTGGAGCGCAGCTCGATGGCCGTCGGGATCGACGACGGCGACCTCGTGGAGTACGCGGGCCGGCTCGCCGGGCACTTCTTCCGGCACCCGGACGACCTGCGGATGATGGCCTGGATGCGGCTGGAGGAGGAGTGTGAACGCGCCCTGAGGACGGGCGACGTCCGCGCGCACGCGGAGCGGAAGATCGAAGCGGTACGGCGGGCCCAGGCCGCCGGTACCGTCGACGGGGCGTGGGATCCCGGGGAACTCCTCCAGTTGATCCTCGCGACCGCCACCTACTGGGCACGGGCCTCCGGGACCGACGGCCTGTCGGAGGAACACTGCGTCGCGGTCGTCCGGGACGCGGTACGACGCCTCGTCGCGCCGCGCTGACCGGACCCTGCCCTCGGAGTCCCCGGCGAGGCCTCCGCCGCCGCATGGCCGTGGCGCGCGTGTGTCAGGGCCCCGGGACCGTCACGGCACGGGTAGTTTCGGGGCGGTCGAGCGTTGTCCGCCGCCGGAGCGAGGTGGGTCCGTGCCGTTGCTGTCCTTCACTCGTGTGCTGAAACGGCTGCTCGGCGGTGAGCGGTGGCAGCGTCTTCACGTACGGGCGGCCGGCTGGGCCGTGGTCGCGGTGGCCGTCGTGCTGCTGGCCGGTTCGTGGATCATCGTCCCGTTCGAGCGGTCGGCGCCGCATGCGACCATCACGTCCTTCCCGCTCGCGCTGTGGTGGTCCGTCGAGACCGCCTCCACCGTCGGGTACGGCGACCTGTATCCGGTCACCGCGCCGGGCCGGGTCATCGCCTCGGTGGTACTCCTCGCCGGGATCTCCGTGTTCAGCGTCGTCACGGCGGCCGTCGCCACCTGGTTCGTCGGTGACGCCGGGCACGACCTGCACGAACTGGCCGCCGTGTTCGAACGCGCCGCACACGGCGGGCGGGCCGGGATCTCGCACGATGTGCGCGCCCTCCACGACCGGCTCGACCGCATCGAGCACCTGCTCACCCCGCACGGCACCGGGCGGCCGCCGGAGCCCCCCGGCCCCCGCCCGACCGGCGACGGCTGACAACGGCGGGAGGCCGGGGCGGCGGGACCGGCGCGGTGGGTGACCGTGCCGGCGGGCGGGTCGGCGGCCGCCCGCCGGACGCCTGTGAGGGGATCGGCCGCGACGCTTCCGCGCGGATCACCCGGGTACGAGTACGGCCCGCCCCCGCACCTGCCCGCGCCGCAGCCGCCCGAACGCCTCGGCCGCGGCGGAGAGCGGGAACCGCTCGGTCTCGACATGGAGCGCACCCGAGCGTGCCAGCGCCACGACCTCGGCCAGCTCGGCCCGGGTGCCCCAGAACGGCAGCGAGAGCCGGCAGCCCGGTGGGAGGGCGCCCGGTTTGCGGACCGTCAGCCGGCCACCGCCGCTGCCGACCACCGCGAGCTCCCCGCCGGGGCGCAGGACGCCGGTGGCGAGCTCCAGGGAGGCGGTCGTGCCGGCGAAGTCCAGGACCGCGTCGGCTCCCACCCCTCCGGTCCGCTCCCTCAGCACCCGCGCGGTGTCCTCCCGCGCCAGCGTGGCGAAGTGGGCGCCCGACCGGTGGGCGAGGGCGAGCGCGCTCTCGCGGATGTCGACCGCCAGCACCCGGCTCGGGGTGGTCGCGCGCAGGATCTGGACCGCCAGATGACCGAGCCCGCCGACGCCGATGACCACGGCGGTGGTGCCCTCGCCGAGCGCCTCCCGTACCCCCGCGATCGCGTGGTAGGAGGTCAGCCCCGCGTCGGAGAGCGGCGCCGCCCGGTCGGCCGGCAGGTCGCCGATCGGTACCAGATACCGGGCGGAGGGGACGCGTACGTACTCGGCCATCCCGCCGTCCCGGCCGAGTCCGGCACCGTGCCAGTCCAGTTCGCCGCGCCGGTCGCAGTAGTTGTCGCGGCCCGCCGCGCAGCGGTCGCACTCCCCGCAGCCCCACGGGCCGTACACCACGACACGTTCACCGGCGGTCCGTCCGGCGGCGTCCGGGCCCAGCGCCGCGATCTCCCCGGCCACCTCGTGCCCGAGGGTGAACGGCAGCCGGTAGGGGAGCGCGCCCGCGGGGCCGTCCACGATGTGCAGATCGGAGTGGCAGAGCCCGGTGGCCGCCACGCGCACCACCACCTCGGCGCCCCGCGGTACGGGGCGCTCGACCGTCCCGTACGCCGGTTCCTCTCCCCAGGCCGTCATCCGTACGGCCCGCATGGTGGCCGCCGGGGGTCTTGTCAGTCCCATGCCGTGACGGTAACAGAGACGAAGTCAGTTCAATATGGGTCGCGGAGCGCGCATCTTGCCCGTCCGGGGATCCGGCACGTACCGTTCATGAATTGAGTTCAATTTCAAGTATCCCTGTGCCGCCTCCGTCCCAGTCCCGTACCCGAGCGCATTGGAGACCCCATGAGCCCCCGTCCGCACGAAGGCGCCCCGCGTCTCCTGCCCGAAACCGAGGAGCAGCGGGAGCTCCGCACCGTCCTGCGGGACTTCTTCGCCGACACCCATGGCTCCGAGGCGCTCCGTGAGCAGTCCGCCACCCCGCGCGGTCACGACGAGCGGCTCTGGACGCGGATGGCCCGCGAGATCGGCGTGCACGGGCTGGCGATCCCCGAGGAGTACGGCGGGGCCGGCTTCACCTTCGCCGAGCTCGCCGTGGCGCTGGAGGAGTCCGGCCGCGTCCTGTCCCCCGCGCCGCTGCTGCCCACGGTGGTCCTCGCCGCGCACGCCCTGCTGTACAGCGGTGACCGGGCCGCGTGCGAGCGCCACCTGCCGCGGATCGCCGACGGCACGCTCACCGCCACCGTGGCCGGTTTCGGGGACGGCGCCGAGGACCGTGCGCCCGATGTCGGCGCCGAGCGCGGCGGCTCGGGCTGGGTGCTGCGGGGCGCGGCCGACTTCGTACTCGACGGGGCCGGCGCCGAACTGCTGCTGGTGCGGGCCCGAACGGCCGACGGGCCCCGGCTGTTCGCCTGCGAGCCGGATTCGGACACCTGCGTACGGACGGAGCGCCGCGTCCTGGACGGGACGCGGCGCCAGGCGCTGGTGGAGTTCCGCGGCGCGCCCGCGACGCCGGTCGGCGCGTCGGGCGAGGTGACGGCGGCCCTCGACGCCGGGCGGGCCGGGCTCGCCGCCGAGCAGGTCGGCGGCAGCGCCCACGCGCTGGAGGACACGGTGCGCTTCGTGCGGGAACGTACCCAGTTCGGCCGGCCGATCGGCTCCTTCCAGGCGGTCAAGCACCGGCTCGCCGATGTGCTCGTCGCGCTGGAGGCGGGGCGCTCGGCGTCCGCGTACGCGACCGCCTGCGTGGCCGCCGCCTCGCCGAGGCTGCCGGAGGCCGCGAGCGCCGCCGCCGCGGTCTGCTCGGAGACCTTCCTGCTGGCGACCGCGGAGTACGTCCAGCTGCACGGCGGGATCGGTTTCACGTGGGAACACCCGGCGCACCTCTATGTGCGCCGCGCGCGCAGCGCCGAGGTGCTGTTCGGCACCGCGGACCAGCACCGGGCCCGGCTCGCCGGGCTGATCGGCCTCCCGGCCGCGTGACGGCTCGCGCGGCACCGTCGAGCATGTCGAATTTGGTTCAGTGAGGTGAGGGAGTTCCCCGATCCCGCCCGGTTCAACCACCCTTTCCGTGAAGTGAACCGATGTCGAGTTCGGGGTTGACAGGGGACCGTCGGCTCCCCAGAATCGTAGTGAATTCAGTTCAGTTTGGGGAGTGAGAGATGGCAGTGGAAGACGAGATCCAGTTCGAGCGTGACGGTCATGTCGCCCGTGTCTGGCTCAACCGCCCGTGGAAGAAGAACTGCGTCACCGTGCCGATCCTGGACCGGCTCGACGAGATCGTGACCGAGGTGGACGAGGACCCCGAGCTGCGGGTCCTCGTGCTGCGCGGTCGCGGCGGCACCTTCTGCTCGGGCTTCGACCTCGACAGTCTGAAGGCCGAGTACGTCGGCAAGTCGAACGCCATCGACGTGGCGGTGAAGTCCGCCAAGGTGTGCGACCGCCTCTACTCGATGAAGACCCCCTCCGTCGCCGTCCTGGAGGGCCATGTCACCGCGGGCGGATTCGAGCTCATGATCTCCTGCGACTTCGCCATCGCCGCGGACGACGCCAAGATCGGCGACTTCCACATCCGCCGCTCGCTCTTCGGCGGGGCCGGCCCGATCTACCGCGTGCCGCGCATGATCGGCATCCGCAAGACCAAGGAGCTGATGCTCACCGGCAAGCTGCTCTCCGGTATCGAGGCCACCGACTTCGGACTGATCAACAAGTCCGCCCCGGCCGGTGAACTCGACGCGACGGTCGAGGACTTCATCGGGGACCTCGTCGACAAGAGCCCGTTCATGATGTGGCTCACCAAGATGACGATCGACCGGAGCCTGGACGCCGACGTCCAGTCGCTGATGGTCATGGAGCACCTCGCCGTGGGAGTGGCGCTCAACTCCGAGGACGCGAAGGAAGGCGTCTCGGCGTTCCTGGAGAAGCGCGAGCCGAAGTGGCAGGGGCGCTGAACCCCATGACCACACCTCCGCGGAGCGCGCCCGCCGGACTGGCGGGCGCCCACTGTCCCCGCTGCTCGGTGTCGCTCTACCCCGCGGACGACACGTGCCCGCGCTGCGGAGGGCCGGCCGACCCGGCGGCCCTGTCCGGCGCGGGCACCCTGTGGACCTGGACGGTGCAGCGCTACGCGCCCAAGTCACCGCCGTACCAGCCCCCGCCCGGCGGCTTCGAGCCGTTCGCGCTCGGCTACGTCGAGCTGGCGGCCGGGGTACGGGTCGCCGCCGTGCTCGACGTCGACGACCTCGACGGGATCCGGATCGGCACGCCGATGACGGTGACGGCCGGCGACGGAGTGCCGCGGGCCCGCCCCACGGTCCCCGGCGAGGAGGGAACATGACCACCGACGTCCTCATCTGCGGTGCCGGGCGCACCCCCTTCGGCCGGTCCGAGCTGAGCGGCCGGCAACTGGCCGTCGCCGCGGTGAACGCCGCGCTGACGGACGCCGGGACCGAATGGCCCCGGGTGCGCGCCGCGTTCGGCGGCAGCGACAGCGCCGGTCTCGCCGACACGCTCGTCGCCCAACTCGGCCTCACCGGCGTGCCGTTCGTCAACGTCAAGAACGGCTGCGCGACCGGTGGCAGCGCCCTGCTCTCCGCGGCGAACGCGATCCGCTCCGGCATGGCCGATGTCGCCCTCGCCGTCGGCTTCGACAAACACCCGCGCGGCGCCTTCGACCCACGCCCCGAGGACTGGGGCCTGGGCCAGGAGTACGGCACCGACGGACTGATGGTGACCACCCAGTTCTTCGGCATGAAGATCCAGCGCTACATGTACGACCACGGGATCACCCCGCGGAGCCTCGCCCTGGTCGCGGAGAAGGCGTACCGCAACGGCGCCCGGACGCCCGAGGCCTGGCGGCGCGAACCGGTCCCGGCCGCCGAGATCCTGGACTCCGCCATGGTCAGCGACCCGCTGACACGCTTCATGTTCTGCTCCCCGGGGGCCGGCGCGGCGGCGCTCGTCCTCTGCTCGCCCGAGGCCGCCCGTACCATGAACGGCCCCCCGGTCACCCTGCGTTCGGTCGCCGTACGCACCCGGCGCTTCGGCTCCTTCGAGGTGTTCAGCCCGTCGGTCCCGGCGGGCGAGCCGACCAGCGTCAGCCGGGACGCCTCGGCCGCCGCGTTCGAGGAGGCGGGGATCGGCCCGGCCGACGTGGACGTCTGCCAGCTCCAGGACACCGAGAGCGGCGCCGAGATCATGCACATGGCCGAGTGCGGCTTCTGCGCGGACGGCGAACAGGAGAAGCTGATCGCCGCCGGTGCCACCGGAATCGACGGCTCGCTGCCGGTCAACACCGACGGCGGCTGCATCGCCAACGGGGAACCCATCGGCGCCTCCGGGCTGCGCCAGGTCTACGAGATCGTCCAGCAACTGCGTGGCCGGGCCGGCGCCCGCCAGGTGCCCGGCGGACCCAGGACCGGCTTCACCCATGTGTACGGCGCGCCCGGCGTCAGCGCCTGCACGGTGCTGTCCCGCTGATATCAGGTGGAGGAGGAAGAGATGAGTGACGACCCGTCCCCAGCGGAGTTCCGCGACCGGGCCAGGAGCTGGCTCGCCACGGTCGCCCGGCCGGCCGCCGCGGACGGCGGATGGGGCAGCGGCTCCGACTCCGTCGCCGTGTTCGAGAACTGGACCGAGCGGGAGGAACACGAACACACCGCCCGTGTCCAGGAGTGGGAGCGGCTCCGGTACGACCAGGGCTGGGGCGCGCTCAACTGGCCGCAGGAGTACGGGGGCCAGGGCCTGCCCGGCTACTACGAGCAGCTCTACCGCGCCGAGGAGGCCGCCTTCGAGGTGCCCCGGCGCGCCGAGGTCTTCCCGGTGACCCAGCAGCTCGTCGCCCCCGCGGTCGGCGTCTGGGGCACCGAGGAGCAGAAGCGGCGCTGGCTGCGGCCGCTGCTCCGGACGGACGAGCTGGCCTGCCAGCTCTTCTCGGAGACGGAGGCCGGCTCCGACCTCGCCGCGGTACGGACGAGGGCGGAGCGCGACGGCGAGAACTGGGTGCTCAACGGGCACAAGGTGTGGACCTCCGGCGCCCGGGTCGCCACCTGGGGCGTCGCCGTGTGCCGCACCGACCCGGAGGTACGCAAGCACGCCGGGATCACCGTGTTCCTCGTCCGCATGGACGCCCCCGGCGTGATCGTACGGCCGATCCGGCAGATGACCGGCGGCGCCAGCTTCAACGAGGTCTATCTCGACGACGTGGTCGTGCCCGACACCGACCGGCTCGGACCCGTCGGCGAGGGCTGGCGGGTCACGCTCACCGTGCTGGCCGCCGAGCGGCTCGACTCCGGGAGCCTCGGTCTGGACAACGCCGACCGGGCGCTGCGGCTCGCCGCCCACCCGCCCCGCCCGCTCACCGACGGCGAACGCGTCCGGGCCGCCGACCTCCACATCCGCGCCCTGGTGCAGCGGCTCATCGGACAGCGGGTCACCGCCGCCCTCGTCGCCGGCCGCGAGCCCGGCGCGGAGGCCTCCGTCGGCAAGCTGTACGCGACCGGCACCATGCGGCGCACCAGCGACCTGGTGTCGGAGCTGCTGGGCCCCCGCCTGGTCGCCGACACGGGGGAGTGGGGCACGTACGCCTGGACGGAGCATCTGCTCGGCGCGCCCGGCTACCGCATCGCGGGCGGCACGGACGAGATCCAGCGCACCATCCTCGCCGAGCGCGTCCTCGGCCTGCCCAAGGAGCCCTCCCGATGACCACGGCCCCGCCGTCCCCGACGCTGGCCGCCCGGGTCCGCGACCGGCTCGCCGCCCGCCATCCCGGCGTGACCGTAGGGGAGTTGAAGGTACTGCCGGGCGGCCACTCCGGGCTGACGTACTCGGTCGGCGCCGGGGACACGGCGTACGTCGTCAAAGCGGTGCCGCCCGGCCGGGAGCCGGTCGGACGCAACGACGTGCTGCGTCAGGCCCGGGTCCTGCGCGCCCTCGCCGGCGGCCCGGTGCCGGTGCCCGGCGTCGCCGTCGTCGACGAGACGGCCCCCGGCTGGTTCGCGATGGACTTCGCCGCCGGGGAGGCCGTCGAACCCGTACTCGACACACCGGAGGTGCCCGCAGGGACGGCACGGGCGCGGATGCTGGAGATCGCCTCCGTGCTGCGGCGGCTGCACGGCACCGATCTCCGTACGCCGGGGCTCGACGCGCCGCCACCGCTCGACCCGGCCGGCGAACTGGCCAGGTGGAGTCGCACCATGCAGGCCGTACCCGCCGAACTGCGGCCCGGAGCGGAGCAGTTGCTCACCCTTCTCGCCGACCGGGTGCCTCCCGGCCTGTCGCCGGTGCTGCTGCACGGGGACTTCCGGCTCGGCAACGTGCTGTGCGCCGGGGAGCGCGCGGTGGCCGTGGTCGACTGGGAGATCTGGAGCGCCGGAGACCCGCGCACCGACCTCGGCTGGTTCCTGCTCTTCGCCGACCACCGCAACTTCCCCGCGCTGGGACGCGCCGTCCCGGGCCTGCCCACCGAGGACGAACTGCTGGCGGCGTACCTCGACGGCCGGCCGACACCGCCCGCGATGGCCTGGTTCCGGGCGCTGGGCCGCATGAAGATGGCCGCGATCATGGGCCACAACCTGCGCAGGCACCGCGAGGGCCGGCACCACGACCCGGACCAGGAACGGCTGCCGCCCACCATCGCCGCGATGATCCGCACCGCCCGCGACCTTCTCGGCTGATCCCCCGACCGGCCGGGCCGCGCCGACCACGCCACACACCGCACCGCACAGGGCACGTACGCCGGGCCAGCCGCCGGCGAGGAGGAGCAATCGTGGACTTCGGACTCTCGCCACGCGCGAGCGAACTCCAGGACCGTATGCGGTCCTTCATGGAACAACACGTCTACCCCGCGGAGAGTGTGTACGACCGGCAGCTCGCCGCCGCGGCCGATCCCCACGCGCTGCCGCCGGTGATGACCGAGCTGAAGGAGAAGGCACGGGCCGAGGGCCTGTGGAACCTCTTCCTCGCGCACGGCGACTGGGGCGCGGGACTCACCAACCTCGACTACGCGCCCCTCGCCGAGCTGGCCGGCCGCTCCCTCATCGGCCCCGAGGTCTTCAACTGCTCGGCGCCCGACACCGGGAACATGGAGCTGCTCGCGCTGTACGGCACCCCCGAGCAGCAGGACCGCTGGCTGCGGCCGCTGCTGACCGCCGAGATCCGGTCCTGCTTCGCGATGACCGAACCCGAGGTCGCCAGCTCCGACGCCCGCAACATCCGTACCCGCATCACCCGCGACGGCGACAGCTACGTCGTGAACGGCCGCAAGTGGTACACCTCCGGGATCATGGACCCGGACTGCCGGCTGATCATCCTGATGGGTAAGACCGACCCGGACGCGCCCGCCTACCGGCAGCAGTCCATGGTGCTGATCCCCCGTGACACCCCGGGCGTCACGGTCCTGCGCGACCTGCCCATGTTCGGCTACACCGACCGCCTCGGCCACGGCGACGTGCTCTTCGAGGACGTCCGCGTCCCCGCGGCGAACATCCTCGGCGGCGAGGGCGAGGGATTCGCACTCGCCCAGGGACGGCTGGGACCGGGCCGCATGCACTACGCGATGCGCGCCGTCGGCTTCGCCGAACGCGCCCTCCAGCTGATGTGCGAACGCGCCACCGCGCGGATCGCCTTCGGCGGCCCGCTCGCCGACCAGGGCGTGGTCCGTGAGTGGATCGCCCGCAGCCGCATCGAGATCGAGCAACTGCGCCTCCTCGTCCTGAAGTCGGCCTGGCTGATGGACACCGCGGGCAACGCCGCCGCCCGTACCGAGGTCGCCGCCATCAAGGTGGCCGCGCTGGAGATCGCCCACAAGGTGGTCGACCGCGCGGTCCAGACGCACGGCGCGGCGGGCGTCAGCGACGACACCGTACTGGCCCGGCTGTACGCCATCACCCGGGCGCTGCGCATCGCCGACGGCCCCGACGAGGTGCACCTGCGGACGATCGCCCGCCGGGAACTCGCCCCCTACCGGGACAGCGGCACCAAGGCCGGTGCGGCATGAGCACCCGGACGCTCGACGGCCGGGTCGCCGTCATCACCGGCGGCTCCCGCGGCATCGGCCTCGGCATCGCCGCCGCCTACCGGGCGGCCGGCGCGCATGTGGTGATCGCGGCGCGCAAGGCGCCCGGACTCGCCGAGGCCCGCGCGCACCTGCTGGGCATCGAGGGTGACGGGGAGATCCACACGGTCGTCGCCAACGCGGGCGAACCCGACCAGGCCGAGGCCTGCGTCGACACCACCATGAGCCGCTTGGGCCGTGTCGACATCCTCGTCAACAACGCGGCGACCAACCCGTACCACGGCGACCTGCTCGACCTCGACCTGCCGCGGGCCGAGAAGACCGTACGGGTCAACCAGTACGGGATGGTCGCCTGGACCCGCTGCGCCTGGCGGGCGTCGATGGCCGAGCACGGCGGAGCGGTGATCAACATCGCCTCCGTCGGCGGGCTCGTCGTCGACCCGCACATCGGCTACTACAACGCCACCAAGGCCGCCATGCTGCACATGACCCGGCAGCTCGCCTACGAACTCGGCCCCCGCGCCCGGGTGAACGCCATCGCGCCCGGACTGATCAAGACCGAGCTGGCGCGCGCGGTGTGGGAGGCCCGCGAGGACATCCTCACCGCCGCGCTGCCGATGCGCCGCCTCGGCACCGTCGAGGACGTGGCGAACGCGGCGCTGTTCCTGGCCTCCGACGCCTCCTCATGGATGACCGGCCAGACCCTGGTGCTCGACGGCGGCGCCACCGCCCTGCCGATCGGGGTGGCCGGATGAGCGCGCCGCGCCCCGCCGCCGAACTGTTCTCGCTGGAGGGCAGGACGGCGATCGTCACCGGCGCCTCCGCCGGGCTCGGCGGGCGTTTCGCCACCGTCCTCGCCCAGGCGGGCGCCACCGTGTTCGCCGCGGCCCGCCGCACCGGCCCGCTCCGGGAACTCGCCGGGTCGCACCCCCGGATCCACGCCGTCACCTGCGACGTCTCGGTGGCGGCCGACCGTGTCCGACTGGTGGAGACGGCGCTGGCCGCCGGTGGCCGGATCGACGTCCTCGTCAACAACGCCGCCATGCCCGGCGCGACCCGCGCCGAGGAGGAGTCCCCGGACGCCTTCGCCGACGTCCTCGGCGTCAATCTCACCGCGCCCTTCCACCTCGCCCGGCTCACCGCCGAGGCACCCGCCGGGGAGCGTGTGGGCGGACCGAGCATCGTCAACGTCTCCTCCATCCTCGGCCTGGTCTCCGCCGCCCCCCTCGGCGGTGCGAGCTACGCGGCCTCCAAGGCCGGACTGATCGGGCTCACCCGCGAACTGGCCGGACAGTGGGGCGCCGCCGGAACCCGCGTCAACGCGCTGGCCCCCGGCTGGTTCCGCACCGAGATGACCGCGGACCTCTTCGGCGACGAGCGCTCCGCCCGCTGGGTCGGACGCAACACCCTGCTGGGCCGCGGCGGCCACGCCCACGAACTCGACGGCGCGCTGCTCTTCCTCGCCTCGGACGCGTCCTCGTACTGCACCGGACAGATTCTGACCGTCGACGGCGGATGGACGGCGCGATGAGGGTCTCCACCGACATCCAGGACAACGGTCTCGCCCGGCTGACCCTGCGGCGCGGCGAGGCCGGCAACGCCATCGACCTGGCGATGGCGCGCGAACTGCTGGACGCCGCGCGGGCGTGCGCGCGGGCGGACGTACGGGCCGTCCTGCTCACCGGAGAGGGCAGGTCCTTCTGCGTCGGCGGCGATCTGCGGGAGTTCTCCGCGCTCCCGGCCGAGGAGCTGGAGAGCCACCTGACGGCGGTGACCGGCGCGCTCCACGGCGCGCTGCGCGTCCTCACCGCGCTGGACGCGCCGCTGGTCGCCGCCGTACAGGGCCCGGTCGCCGGGGCGGGGCTCGGGCTGGCGGCCGTCGCCGACATCACGCTCGCCGCCGGCAATGCCACGTTCACCGCCGCCTACACCGGCATCGGCTACTCGCCGGACGCCGGGGTGAGCTGGTCGCTGCCCCGCCTCGTCGGGCCGAAGCGGGCGCTGGACCTGCTGCTGACCAACCGCCGGGTACCGGCGGCGGAAGCCGAGGTGATCGGACTGGTGACCCGGGTGGTCGACGCGGACCGGCTGACCGCCGAGGCCGAGCGGACGGCCGAGGCCCTGCGCCGCGGACCCACCGCCGCCTTCGGCGCCACCCGTCGCCTCGTCGCCGCCGGTCCGCTGACGGAACTGGGCCCGCACCTGGACAGCGAGGCACGGGCGATCGCCGCGGCGGCCGCCTCCCCGACGGGCCGCGAGGGCGTCGCCGCCTTCCTCGGCAAGCGCGCACCGGACTTCGCGGGCACCTCGTACGAGCCCTGATCCCCCCGCCACGGGCCCACGCCGGTACCGCCGGCCGGGCCGCCCCCGTACCGAAACCATGGAGAGCACAGTGTCGGAAGCATTCATCGTCGCGGCCGTCCGCACCCCCGTCGGCCGCCGCAAGGGCGCCCTGAGCGGCGTCCACCCGGCCGACCTCGGCGCCCATGTGCTGCGCGCCCTGCTGGACCGCGGCGGCGTCGACCCGGGCGAGGTCGACGACGTGTTCTTCGGCTGCGTCAGCCAGATCGGCGCGCAGACCGGCAACCTCGCCCGCACCGCCTGGCTCTCCGCGGGCCTGCCCCAGCACGTGCCCGGCACCACCGTCGACCGGCAGTGCGGCTCCTCCCAGCAGGCCGTGCACTTCGCCGCCCAGGCGGTCGGCTCGGGCGCCGCCGACCTGGTGGTGGCCGGCGGGGTCGAGGTGATGAGCCTGGTGCCCATCGCCAGCCCCATGTACGTCGGCGAACAGGCGGGCCTGGGAACCCCGTTCGGGGGTGACGGCTGGCGCGAGCACTTCGGGGACCAGGAGGTCTCGCAGTTCCGCGGCGCCGAACTGATCGCCGAGAAGTGGGCCGTCTCCCGTACGGACATGGAGCGGTTCGCGCTCACCAGCCACCAGCGGGCGCTCGCCGCGCAGGCGGAGGGAGTCTTCGACGACGAGATCGTCCCGTCCTTCGGGCTCACCCGGGACGAGGGACCGCGCGCCGACACCACGCCGGAGAAGATGGCGGGTCTGAAGACCCTCACCGAAGGGGGCCGGCTGACCGCCGCCGTCTCCAGCCAGATCTCCGACGGCGCCGCCGCGCTGCTGATCGCCTCGGCGGAGGCGGTACGCCGCCACGGCCTGACCCCGCTGGCCCGCGTGCACGCGATGGCCGTGGTCGGCTCGGACCCGATCCACATGCTGACCGGCCCGATCCCCGCCACCGAGAAGGTCCTGGACCGCGCGGGGCTCTCCCTCGACCGGATCGACCTGGTCGAGATCAACGAGGCGTTCGCCTCCGTGGTCCTCGCCTGGCAGAAGGAGACGGGCGCGGACCCGGAGAAGGTCAACGCCTTCGGCGGCGCGATCGCCCTCGGGCATCCGCTCGGCGCCACGGGAGCGCGGCTGATGACCACACTCGTCCACCAGCTGCGCAGGACCGGCGGCCGGTACGGTCTGCAGACGATGTGCGAGGGCGGCGGTATGGCCAACGCCACCGTCCTCGAACGCCTGTGAACCGGCTGATTGGCAACTGAGTTCAACTTGGGGCTACTCTCGGGTACTGAAACGTGGGTGACGGTCGGAGAGGGAGACGATGGCCAGGATGGTTGAACCGGAGGCGGGACCGCGATCCAAGCGCGCGGCCATTCTCACCGCCGCCGTCGACTGCTTCGGCGAGTCCGGCTTCGAGGCCACGAAGTGGTCGACCGTCGCCGAGCGCGTGGGCATCGGACAGACCGCGCTCTACCACTACTTCGAGTCCAAGACCCACTGCCTGCTCACCATCATGCGGCTCGAACTCCAGCGCTCCCACGACCGGTTCACCGAGGCCACCGAGGACATCGCGGACCCGGTCGAGGCGTTGCGGGCGGCGGTCCGCGCGGCGTACGACGTCTCCGCGCACGAGGTGCTGCAGATGCGGATCCTGCAGAGCCACATGGACCTGCTCTCCGGCGCGCGCGGGTCCAAGCGCGAGGAGGCGGAGCGGGTCGCGGCCCGCCAACTGGTCCAGGTCGTCGAGCGGGACTGGACGAATCTGCTGGTACGGGGGATGTCCCAGGGCGTCTTCCCGCTGCGGGACGCGCAGTTGCTGGGCGCGGGGGTGCTCGGCCTGATCGTCAGCGTCTGGCGGTGGTACCGCCCGTCGGGGCCGACGCCGCTCTCGGAGATCAGCGAGCTGATCGAGGGCTCCTGCGTGCGCATGGTCGCCACCTGAGCGCCACCTGAGCGATCCGCTTCCCGGGCGACCCGCCTCCTGGGCGACCGCCACCGGCCCGCCGGCCGAGTTCCGCCGGCGGGCCGCGCCCTTTGCCGCCCCGGACCGTTCGGGTCGAGTCCGGCACCGGCCATTGCCAGGTGTGTTTCGGCGGGATTAAAATCCACTTACTGAATTGAACTTAACTCAGTTTGAGTGGGAGGTACCGGATCCCCTCGGCGCCGGCTCCCCCCGGGCAGGCGGACGACAGCTGAAAGGATATTCATGGCCCCCGTGCTGCGCGCGTATCTGGCCCGCATGGACAGCGAACACCCCGAACAGGCGCTCGACCTCCTCGTGCCGGACTTCCAGTTCCTCATCGCCCTGCCGGGGCGTGAGGCCCGAGGCACATCCAGGGACGACTTCGCCGCCTACATAGCGGGCCGCGCCGCCGTCGACCGGGTGCACGAGGTCCTCCGCGCCACCGCCGACGGCGACGTGGAGACCGTGTACGGCGTCGTGACCGAGTCGGGGAGGACCGTCGGGTCCTTCCTCTCCGCCGCCGCCGTCACACCGGACGGACGACTCGCCCGCTACCAGTCGTTCTTCACGACCACCTTCGACCTCGTCGACCGGCCGGCGTAGACGATGGCGAGGGTACCGCCGTGGACGCCTCGGGCCGCCCGCTGCCGGGCAGAGACCGTCCGACACCCGGCCACTTGGAGGCTGAGATGACCGACACACCCACCGACGTGCCCACTGACACGACCTCCGCGGCGCCCTTCCTCACCGCGTGGTTCGAGATCCTGGACAGCGACGAGCCCGCCAGGATCCTCGACCTGATCAGCGACGACTTCGCGCTCTCCATCCTGTTCTCCACGGGCGGCGGCAGCGCCACCGACTTCGCGGGGGACCGCGCCGCGCTCGTCGGCTACCTGGAGCAGCGGGAGAAGGGCACCCGTACCCACCACCGGCTCTCCGCGACCACCCTCGGCCAGGACGAACTCTTCCTCGGCGAGGTGCGGCGCGCCGGCGTCCCGGAGGCCAGCTTCGTCGCGGCCGGCCGAGTGAACGGCGAGGGCAGGCTCCAGCGGCTGCTGATCGGCCGGTCGTCCGAGATCCGCTTTCCCTGAACGCCTGAACGCCCGAACACGTAGGAGAACCGTCATGTACAACCTCGTCCTGCTGGCAGCCCGGCCCCCCGAGTGGACGCACGAGCGGTTCATCGACTGGTGGCGGGGCGACCACGCGGAGCTGACCCGTCTCCTGCCCGGACTGCGCGCCTGGCGGCACACCGAGATCGACACGGCCCTGGAGACGCGCTCCGAGGGGTGGGACGGGCTGTCCGTCCTCAGCTTCGACTCCCCGGAGGACCTGCGGAAGGCGCTCGCGAGTCCGGAGTGGGAGCGGGCCGTCGCGCAGGTCGGGGACATGAAGGGCCGGCGCATCGCGGTGATGGGCCCCGAGGCGGAGCTGTTCACCGGCTGAGACCGCCGCAGCCGACGGCGGTACGGCACCGCGCCACAGCACAGCACAGCACAGCACAGCACAACGCACCACAGCACAGCACAGCATTCAGTCCGGAGTTCGGCACAGCGTAGCGAGGAAGCCGGGATGCGACAGGTAGTGCGGGAGTTCCAACTCAGAGCCGAGCAGGCGGACTTCGTCGCCGTGGTCGACGACGCGGGAGAGCACGGCGCGCGCGGACTGCTCGCCGAGGCGGCCCGGCTGGCCGAAGCCCTGTCACCCGGTGGGGCGGACGGGACGGACGCGGCGGGCGCCACGGTCATGGTGCAGGCAGACAACTCCTGGCGTACCGTCGCCGCCACCCTCGCCGTGGGCCGGAACGGGGGCGTCCTCGCGGTCGTCAACCGGCACACCACCCGCGCCGAGTTCGCCGCGGCCTGGGAGGACATCCGCCCGGACGTGGTCGTCGCCGAGCCCTCGGCGATGGACGAATGGGCGGTGCCCGAACTGCTGCCGGGCCGATCCGAGACCGTGCTCGACGGCTGGAGCTGCCGGTCCGCGCCGGGGCCGCGTGATGTCGGGCGCTGGTCGGGCGGCGTTCTCATCGGGCTCACCTCCGGCTCGACCGGACGGCCCAAGGGCGTCGTCCAGTCCGAGGAGGCCCTGCGGTACGCGGGCGAGCACACCATCGCGATCAACGGCCTCGCCCGGGGCGACGCGGTGGCCGCGATCGTGCCGCTGTCCTCGACGGCGGCGTACTGCTTCGGCGTACACCTGGCCCTGCAACTGGGCGGTCCGCTCGTCCTGACCGCGAAGTGGGACCGGGCCGTAGCGTTGCGGCGGCTGGCCGACCATCAGGTCCGCTGGACCATGTGCGTACCGACCATGGCGCTCCAGATGGGCTCCGAGGCCGCCGGTTCGGGGGTCCTCGGAGGCGTCAGGGCGATCACGGTCGGCGGCGGCCCCATGGACCGGGGCGCTCTCGCCCGCGCCGAACGCTCCCTCGGTACGAAGATCCTCCGCGTCTTCGGCATGTCGGAGTGCCTCGGCCACACCTCGCCGAGCCCGGACGACCCCGAGGACATCCGGCTCGGCAGGGACGGCCGCCCCTTCCCCGGTACGGACCTGCGCGCGCTCACGGCCGGGGGAGAGCGGGCGCGACCGGGGGAATCCGGCCGGGCGCAGGTGCGCGGCCCCTCGCTCTTCCTCGGCTACGCCCGCGCCGGCCGGGTCGACCCGCCGTCCCTCACACCGGACGGCTACTTCCCCACCGGCGATCTGCTGATGCCCCACGAGGACGGCACGATCAGCATCATGGGCCGCGAGAAGGACGTCATCATCCGCGGCGGCCGCAACATCGACATCACCGAGATAGAGCGCGCGGTCGCGGCCCACCCGCGTGTGTCGAGGGTCTGCGTGACACCCGTCCCCGACGAAGTGCTCGGCGAACGCGTCGCATTGCTCGTCGTCACCGAGGACGGCGGCTCCATCGCGCTGGCGGAGGTGACCGGACACCTCGACAGCGTCGGACTCTCCAAGACCAAGTGGCCCGAATTCGTGTACGGGATAGAGGAGTTGCCCCAGACGAAAGTCGGCAAACTGGACCGGGCGGGGGCCCGGGCACTCGTCCGGCGGCTGAGCGCCGCCCCCATCGACATCGCTGCCCCCACCGACACTGCCGCCCCCACTGACACCGCCGACACCCACGGCCCCGCCGAGACCGCCTGAACCGACGCCACACCGGCGGACCGGGCCCCGCGTACCCCGCGCGGCCCGGTCCGCGGCGTCACGGAGTGAGGAGAACCATGACGGAGCGGTTCGACCAGGGGCCCTGGGCCCGGGCCGGCGTCCAGACCGTACAGCCCGGGGTGCACCGTGTGCCCCTGCCGCTGCCCAACGACGGGCTGCACGCCGTCAACGTCTACCTGCTGGAGGATCCGGGGGACGACGGCGGCATCGTCATGATCGACGGCGGCTGGGCGATCCCCGAGGCGCGCAAGGCACTGGAACAGGCGATGGCGGCCATCGGCCATGACCTCGGGGACATCAGCCACATCCTCGTCACCCATGTCCACCGCGACCACTACACCCAGGCGGTGGAACTGCGCCGGCTGCTGGGTTCGCGCGTCTACCTGGGCGCGGGCGAACGGCCGGGCCTGGAGATGCTCGGCCGGCTGCGCAGCGACCGGCCCGAGGGCTCCTTGGCGACGCTGCGCCGGGCCGGGGCGGCCGAACTGGCCGATCTGGTGGGGGCGATGGACCACGGAGGCTACGACCCGAGCGTATGGGAACTCCCGGACCGCTGGCTCGGTACGGGGACCCTCCGGCTCGGCGGCCGTGAGCTGCGCGTCGTACCCACCCCCGGACACACCAAGGGACATGTGGTCTACCTGGACGAGCGGCGGGGGCTGCTGTTCGCGGGGGACCACGTCCTGCCGCACATCACCCCGTCCATCGGGTTCGAACTGGCCGAACCGGGCGGCCGGCCGCTCGCCGACTACCTCGACTCGCTGCGGCTGATGACCCGGTACGCGGACACCCGGCTGCTGCCCGCCCACGGGCCGGTCTCGGACAGCACCCACGTCCGGGTCGCCGAACTGCTCACCCACCACGACGACCGGCTGGCCAAGAGCCTGACGGCGCTCGACGACGGCACCCTCGACGCCCACGCGGTGGCGCGCCGGCTCGGCTGGACCCGCCGGCAGCTGCCGTTCGCCGAGCTGAGCGCCTTCAACCAGATGCTCGCGGTCAACGAGACGGCGGCGCATCTGGACGTCCTCGTGCTGCGTGGCCGGGCCACGGTGGCACACGCCGACGGGGTCGACCGGTACACACGCGTACGGTGACCCGGCACGGCGCCCGGCGCACCGCGCCTGCCGGGCACACCGCGCCCGCCCGGGTCAGCGCGCCGTCCAACCCCCGTCCACGTACAGCTCCGAGCCGGTGACGAAGCTCGCGTCCGGCGAGGCGAGGAACGCCACGGCCCCCGCGACCTCGTCGGGGGTGCCGAGCCGCCCCAGCGGCGTGCCCTCGACCATCGCGGCGTGCCGGGGCGTGCCCCGCCACAGCTCGCGCGAGCGGGGCGTCTCGATGAAGCCGGGGTGGAGCGAGTTGACCCGGACGCCCCGGGTGCCCCAGTGCAGCGCGGCGTTCTTGGTCATCAGCCGTACCGCGCCCTTCGCGGCGTGGTACGAGAACTGACTGCCGAAGCCGCCGACCGTACCGAAGATCGACGCGACATTGACGACCGAGCCGCCGCCGGACCGCTCGATCGCGGGCCCGCCGTGCTTCATGCCGAGCCAGACGCCTTTCTGCGTGACGGCGATGACCTTGTCCCAGGACTCCTGGGTCTCGCTCTCCACGGTCCGCATCGCCGCGATGCCCGCGTTGTTGACGAGCGTCGTCAGGCCGCCCAGCTCGGCGACCACCCGCTCGACCGTGCCGCGCCACGCCTCCTCGTCGCTGACGTCCAGCGCGAGACCGAGCGCGCTCGCGCCGCCGGACGTCAGCTCCTTCGCCAGTTCCTCGCAGCGGCCGGCGTCCACGTCGGTCACCACCACCGCGGCTCCCTCGGCGGCCAGCCGGCGCACCACGGCGTCCCCGATGCCGCCGGTCGCACCGGTGACCAGGGCGACCTGCCCGGACAGACGATTGCGCATGGGGTCTCCTTCTGACGCTGGGACACTCGGTCCGCCACACTCGGCTACTGGCCATTAGCCATCTCAGGTCCGAAGGGGCGCGGTGTCAAGGTCTCTGCCTATAATCAGCGCTGCCAGAAGAGAAAACCGGCTAACCACTCTTAGCTCCGGGAGTCTGTGTGAGGGCGATCCAGGACGGCTCCTACGAGCGTCCGCACCGGCCCGCGGAGTCCGGCGGCGGGCCTCCGGCCGACCGGCGGACGGCGATCCGGCAGGCGGCCCTGCGGCTGTTCGCCGCCCAGGGGTACCGGGCCACCACCATGATCGAGATCGGCGCCGCCGTCGGCGTGCGCGGCCCGAGCCTCTACAAGCACGTGGCGTCCAAGTACGAGCTGCTGGCCGAGATCATGACCGGCACGATGGAGCGGCTGATCGCGGACCACACCGCGGCCGTGGCCGGTGCCGACTCCGTACGGGAGGCGCTGCGCCGCGCCGTGGAGGCGCACATCCGCTACCACGCCCGGCACCGCCTGGAGGCGTTCGTCGGCAACCGGGAGATCGGCAGCCTGGAACCGCCGGACCAGGAACGGCTGCTCGGCCGGCGCAGTGATTACGAGCGCCGCTTCCGTGAGCTGATCGAACGGGGCGCCGCCGAGGGGGCCTTCGAGGTGCGGTCCGCCAGGATCGCCTCGTACTCGATCCTCGACATGGGGATCGGCGTGGCCGGCTGGTTCCGCGAGGACGGCGAGTTCTCCGTCGACGACGTCGCCTACCAGTACGGCGACATCGCGCTGCGGATCGCCGGCGCGCGGCCCGCGGTCTGACGGGGCCCGGTCCCTTGTCCGGCGCCCGCCCGGCGGGGCCGTCCCGGCGAGGCCGACCGGCGAGGCTGAAACAAAATGCCACCAGGAAGGAGATCTCCCGCATTTAATTGCTCAAAGGCGAGTTGGTGAGTCATTATTAGCAACCATATGTGGCAAACTCTGTCATAATATTTCCGTATGGGAATATCTCCACCCGCCGTAGGCGACCCGTCCCGGCCCGACGCCGTGCACGCGGACCCCGCCCCGGCCCCCGCCCCGGACCTGGCCCCTGGCCCCGCCCCGGACCCGACGCCTCCGGCGCTCGCCGCGTTCCGGGACTCCGCCACCGTGGGCCTGGCCATGGTGCCGCTCGGTCTCGCCTTCGGGGCCGTCATCACCCAGTCCGGCCTGGCCTGGTGGTGGGCGAGCGCGTTCGCGGCTCTCATCTACGCCGGCTCGTTCGAATTCCTGCTCGTCGGTCTGGCCGCCGCCGTCGCACCGCTCGGGACGGTCGCCCTGACCGCGTTCCTGGTCAACGTCCGGCACGTGTTCTACACGCTGTCCTTCCCCCTGCACCGCGTGAACGGGCGCCTCGCCAAGGCCTACAGCACCTTCGCCCTGACCGACGAGGCGTACGCGCTCACCACCAACGAGCGGGCCCGCTCCTGGCCGGGCCGCCGCATCCTGTGGCTCCAGGCGTACATGCACCTGTACTGGGCCGCCGGTGCCACCGCCGGCGGGCTGCTCGGCTCGCTCATCCCCACGAGCGTCACCGGCCTGGACTTCGCGCTCACCGCCCTGTTCACCGTGCTGGCCCTCGACGCGATCCGCGAGCGCCGCGACGACCTGCCCACCCCCGTCCTGGCCCTGCTCAGCGCGCTCGCCGCCCGGCTGCTCCTGCCCGGGCAGATGATGCCGGCCGCCTGCGTCCTGTTCACCGCCGCCCTGCTGACCCGTCACCTCCTCACCCGTACGAGGACCCGCCGTGCCTGACACCCCGTACCTGATCGCCGCGGTCGCCGTCTCCGCCGCCGTCACCTGGGCCCTGCGCGCCCTGCCCTTCGCGGCGCTGGCCCCGCTGCGCGCCAGTGGCACCGTGCGGTACCTCAGCACCCGCATGCCGGCCGGCATCATGGTGATCCTGCTCGTCTACTGCCTGCGCGACCTCCCCCTGACCGAGCCGCGGGTCATCGCCCCGTCGGCGGCGCTGGCCGTCACGGTCGGCCTGCACCTGTGGCGGCGCAACGCCGTGCTGAGCATCGTCGGCGGTACGGCCGTCCACGTGGTCCTGGCCAGTACCCTCTTCGCGCACTGACCGGACCCCCGCCCGGCCGGTGCGGCCCAGGTCCGGTGGAGGCGGTCAGTCCAGGCCGCGGGCCCGCCTGAACCTGGCCAGTCCCTCCGACAGTTCCACCAAGGGCTCCGGGTAGCCGGACCGCGCCGGCTCCGGCCCCCGCGCCCGCCGCTTCCACGGCTCGTGGACCGCGCCGCCCTCGAAGTCCCGCAACTCGGGCACCCAGCGGCGTACATAAGTGCCGTCCGGGTCGTACCGCTTCCCCTGGGTCACCGGGTTCAGTACGCGGTTGGGCCGGCTGTCCGTGCCGGTCCCCGCCATCCACTGCCAGTTGAGCTGGTTGTTCGCGATGTCGCCGTCCACCAGCAGGTCCAGGAAGTGGCGGGCGCCGACCCGCCAGTCCACGTACAGCGTCTTGACGAGGAAGCTCGCGGTGAGCAGCCGGCCCCGGTTGTGCATCCAGCCCTCGTGCCGCAACTGCCGCATCGCGGCGTCGACCACCGGATAGCCCGTACGTCCCGCCTTCCACGCCTCGACCTCCTCGGCCACCGCCTTCCCGGTGCGCCAGCGGTCGTGCCGGGCGCGGTAGTCGGCATGGGCGGCCGACGGGCGGGCCGCCAGGACCTGATGGTGGAAGTCCCGCCAGCAGAGCTGCCGTACGAAGGCTTCCGCGCCCGGGCCGCCCGCCGTCCTGGCCCGCCGGATCAGCTCGGCGGAGGAGAGGGTGCCGAAGTGCAGATGGGGCGAGAGGCGCGACGTGGCGTCGCCCGCCAGATCGTCGTGGAGGTCCGCGTACGAGGCGAGCCCCGTGCGGCGCCAGGCCGTGAGGCACCGCCGCGCCGCCCGCTCGCCGCCCTCGGCGAGCCCTTCCGAGACACCGCTGACATCGGCCCGGGACGGCAGCGCGTCCGATCCCACCTCCCGCGGTACGGGCACGGAGCGCGGCGCGTCGAGGGTGTCCCGGATCCGCTCCCCGGACCACCGCCGGAAGTACGGGGTGAACACCGCGAAGTGATCCGCCCGCGAACCCGTCGGCGTCACCGCGCCCGGCGCCACCGCGGTCACCACGGCGTCGTGCACATGGAGCGCGCGCCCCTGGGACTCCAGGGCCGCGCGCAGCCGCGCCTCGCGACGCAGCGCGTAACCGGTCACACCCCCGGCGAGGTACACGTCCCGCGCCCCCGTCGCGGCGGCGACCCGGCAGACCTCCTCGGCCACCTCACCCGACCTGATCACCAGCCGGCCGCCGCGCTCCCGGAGACCCGCGTCCAGATCCCGGAGGCAGTCGTGGAGGAACGCCCGGCGGTTGGGCGCGGCGAAGCCCGCGTCCTCGACACCCTTGTCCCGTACGAAGAGCGGGACCACCTCGTCGGCCGCCGCGAGGGCCGCGCGCAGCGACGGGTTGTCACGCAGCCGCAGATCGGACGTGAAGAGGACGACGGCGACACTCATCATGCTGCTCCTGTTCCAGGGGCCGGACGGACCCGGGTTCCTTCTGCTCGCCTTCTGCCCACGCGCGACGTGCCGGTACGACGGTCGGCGGGACGCGTCAACGGTCCGTGGGACGCGCCGGTACAACGGTCAGCGGGACGTCACGGACACGGCACGGCCGGATTCCGTCTCCTGGTCCGCCGCGCGGGCGATGTTGCGGGCCATCCCGCCGAAGACCACCGCGTGGAACGGGGAGACCGCCCACCAGTAGGCGTGGCCCAGCAGCCCGCGCGGGTGGAACAGGGCCCGCTGACGGTAGTGGGAGCCGCCTCCCTCCCGCTCCTGCGCGTACATCTCCAGCCACGCCAGCCCCGGCAGTCGCATCTCGGCACGGAGCCTCAGCAGCCTCCCGGGTTCGATCTCCTCGACCCGCCAGAAGTCCAGCGAGTCCCCGACGCGCAGCCGCTCGGCGTCGCGGCGGCCCCGGCGCAGCCCCACCCCGCCGATCAGCCGGTCCAGCCGGCCCCGGACGGCCCAGGCGAGGGGGAACGAGTACCAGCCGTGTTCACCGCCGATGCCCTCGACGACCCGCCACAGGGCTTCCGGGGAGGCGGCCACGTCCCGTTCCCGCACATCGGTGTAGAGACTGCCGCCGGCCCAGTCGGGGTCGGTCGGCAGCGGATCGCTGGGCACGCCGGGCACCGACGCCGAGGACCACCGCGTGGTGACCCGCGCCTCGCGCACCCGCCGCAGGGCCAGCGTGAGCGCCTGGTCGAAGGTGAAGGGCCGGCCCGGAAGTTCGGGGACGTACCGCGTGATGTCGTGCTCCCGGCAGACGACCTCGTACCGCAGCGACTCGGCGAGCGGCCGGGCGATCGACCGCGGAACGGGGGTGACGAGGCCGATCCAGTGACTCGACAGCCGGGGCGTCAGCACCGGGACGGGCACGATCAGCCGGTGCGGGAGCCCGGCGACCCGCGCGTAACGCTGCATCATCTCGCGGTAGGTGATGATGTCCGGGCCGCCGATGTCGAAGGTGCGGTTCACGTCCCCGGGCATCCGCGCGCTGCCCACCAGACAGTGCAGCACGTCGCGGACGGCGATCGGCTGGATCCTGGTCGACACCCAGCTCGGGGTGACCATCACCGGGAGCCGCTCGGTGAGATAGCGCAGCATCTCGAAGGAGGCCGAGCCCGAACCGATGATGACCGCCGCACGCAGCGCGGCCGTCGGCACGCCCGAGCCGAGGAGGATCCCGCCCACCTCCGCGCGGGACCGCAGATGCGGCGAGAGCTGCTCCACGGGGACGTCGTCCGGGGTCAGACCGCCCAGATAGACGATGCGCCGGACGCCCGCGGCGCGGGCCCGCTCGCCGAAGATCCGGGCCGCCGCCCGGTCGGTCTCCTCGAAGTCCGGCCCGCCCGCCAGCCCGTGGACCAGGTAGTAGGCGACATCGATGCCCTCCATCGCCGCGCCGACCGAGTCCGCGTCGGTGACGTCCCCCTTGACCGTCTCCACCTGGCCCGCCCACGGATGGTCCCGCAGCTTCCCCGGAGTACGGGCCAGACAGCGCACCGAGTGCCCCGCCGCCAGCAGCTCGGGGACGAGCCGGCCCCCGATGTACCCGGTCGCCCCCGTCACCAGACAGCGCAGCCCGGGCCCGGCCGCCGCGTCCTCCGGCTCTCCGGCCTTTCTCGCCTCTCCGGTCTCCATGGCGCCTCCGTATCGGCTCGCACGCATACTCCCACCGTGTACGCACCGGGCTCATTCCGCTCCCGGACACGCACCGGACGGGAGCCGTCCGCGTGGACGTTCCCTTCCTGCCGGTCGCGGCGGTACGGACGCCACTCTTCGGTGTCCGGCTGCCCACGGTTCACCTTTCGGACCGCCGTACGTCGATGAACGCGCGTTCAATCCGAATGAACGCGCGTTCATGCCAGCCCGGAAGCTTCCCGGGACCAGGAGCCGAACACGCGGTCGCCACCACGACAAGGGGTCCCGCCGCGCTACGCCGACAGGGCCGGAACGGAAGAGAACCGATGCGTAAAACCCTCACGGCCGCTGTGGCCGCGCTCGCCACCGCCCTGATCGCCGGCGGATGCTCGTCCCCGATGTCCTCCGGCGGGTCCGGCGGCGCGCAGAGCCTCGTCGTCTACAGCAACTCCGTCTCCGACGGGCGGGGCGACTGGCTCAAGACCGAGGCGAAGAAGGCGGGCTTCGACGTCCAGCTCGTCGATCTCGGCGGCGCCGATGTGCGCAACCGCCTGGTCGCCGAGAAGAACAACCCGGTGGCGGACGTCACGTTCGGCCTCAACAACGTCTACTTCGAGAAGCTGAAGGAGGCACGGGTCCTCGACGGCTACACGCCCTCGTGGTCCGGCCAGGTCGACGCCTCGCTCGGAGACGCGACGGGGAAGCAGTTCTGGCCCATCGTGCGCGAGCCGGTCATGCTCGTCTACGACACGTCCGCCTACCCGGACAGGAACCAGGCCCCCGCCGATTGGCCGGACCTGTGGACCGAGGAGCGGTTCAGGAAGAAGTACGAGGTCCCCGCCGATCTCGGCGGCGGTACGACCCAGATGGTGCTCGCGGGCATCCTCAGCCGCTACCGCGACGACCAGGGCGAACTCGGTGTCAGCCGGGCCGGCTGGGACGCGGTGAAGAAGTACTTCGCGAGCGGCACGCCCGCCGTGACCGGCACCGACCTGTACGCGCGGATGGCCGCGGGCAAGGTCGGGGCGGGCCAGATGTGGCTGTCCGGCAAGGCCACCCGGGAACAGCAGTACAAGATCCGGACCGAGGCCGTACACCCCGAGGACGGCGTCCCGATGGTCGTCCAGCAGGTCGGCCTCGTCAAGGGGACGAAGAAGGCCGCCGCCGCGAAGAAGTTCATCGACTGGTTCGGCGGCGCCGACGTCCAGGCCGCCTGGTCGCGGAAGTTCTTCACCGCCCCGACCGACAGGGCGGCACTGGCCGAGGCGAGCCCCGAGGCGGTCAAGGAGACGGACTCCTTCACCGCGCAGGACATCGACTGGTCCTTCGTGGCCCGCCACCTCGACCAGTGGATCGAGAAGATCGAACTTGAGTACCTCGCCAAGTGATCTGCTCCCGGCCGGGCCATCCGCCCCGCCCGCACCATCCGCCCGAAGCGCCCCACGGCGCCGCCCACCCCCGCACAACCGAGGAACGACATGATCACCTTTGACGGCGTCACGGTGAGGTTCCAGGACTTCGAGGCGCTTCCCTCCTTCTCCCTGCGGGTCGAGGAGGGGGAGTTCTTCACCCTGCTGGGACCTTCCGGCTGCGGCAAGACCACCGCGCTCCGCGCCCTCGCCGGCTTCGTCGGCCTCACCGCCGGAGACATCGCCGTCGCCGGCCGGAAGATCACCCACCTTCCCAGCGGCAGGCGCGAGGTGGGCATGGTCTTCCAGAACTACGCCCTGTTTCCCGGCATGAGCGTGCGCGAGAACATCGCGTTCGGCATGCGGGTACGCAAACGTCCCGCCGAGGAGGTGGACCGGCGCGTCGGCGAGATCGCGGAACAGGTCGACCTCTCGCCGGAGCAGCTCGCCAAGGGCGTCGCCGAACTCTCCGGCGGCCAGCAGCAGCGTGTCGCCATAGCGCGCGCTCTGGTCATGCGCCCCAAGGTCCTGCTGCTCGACGAGCCGCTGTCGAACCTCGACGCGAAGCTCCGCCGGCAACTGCGCGGCCAGCTCAAGGAGTTGCAGACCCAGTTCGGCATCACCACCCTCTACGTCACCCACGACCAGGAGGAGGCACTGTCGATGAGTGACCGCATCGCGGTGCTCAACCGGGGGCGTATCGAGCAGGTGGGGACGCCCGAGGAGGTCTACGACCGCTCCGCGAGCGAGTTCGTCTGCACCTTCATCGGCGAGGTGAACAAGCTCAGCCCGCACCTCGTGGGCGCGCTGGCCGCACACGGTGAGCGCGGACTCGACCCGGCCAGGCCCTCCTACGCCCGCATCGAGAAGATCAGCCTCCTGCCGGACGGCCGGCCGGCGACCGGTCTCCCCGTCCGGGCCACCGTCACCTCGCGCACCTACCACGGACTGCACAGCGTGTACCGCCTGCGCACCGAGCACGACAGCCTGCGCATCGTGCTGAAGGAGGGCGACGGGCCACGGCTGCGGACCGGGCAGGAGGTCGTGGCCGACATCGACCCCGCGTCCGTCCTGCAGTACCCCGGAGCCGCGTGATGAGCGCCTCCGCCCGGACCATGTTCCGGTCCCCCCTGGTCATGGTCGCCGGCGTGGCGCTGCTGTGGTTCGTCGTCGCGTTCCTGGTCTACCCGAACGCGGTCACACTGCAGCAGATCTTCTTCCCGCACGGCTCGCCGAGCACCCGCGCCTTCGAGAAGCTCTGGAGTTCACAGCGCGCGCTCGACTCCCTGCGCAACAGCTTTCTGCTGGCCGCCGTCCTGTCGGTCACGGTGAACGTCGTCGGCGTCTTCATCGTGCTCGTCACCCGCTACTTCACCATCCGCGGCGCCCGCTTCCTGTGGCTCGGGTACGCCACGACACTGGTCTACGGCGGTGTGGTCGCGGTCTCGGGCTACGCCTTCGTCTACGGCGAGAACGGATTTGTCACCCGGCTGCTGACCTCACTCCTCCCGGGGACGGACCCCGCGTGGTTCTCGGGGATGCTCGCGGTCGTGGTCGTGATGACCCTGACCGGCACCGGCCATCATCTGCTCTTCCTCTCCTCCGCCGTCGCCCGGATCGACCACCAGACCATCGAGGCCGCACGCCAGTTGGGCGCGTCCCCCTGGCGGATCCTCCGGCGGATCGTGCTGCCCGTACTCAGGCCCACGCTGTTCGCCGTCACCGTCCTGACCTTCCTCGGCGGGCTCGGAGCCTTCGCGGCGCCGCAGGTTCTCGGCGGGAGGGAGTTCCAGACGATCACTCCCATGATTCTCACCTTCTCGGGGATCCCCACGTCGCGCGACCTCGCGGCCACCCTCGCCCTGATCCTCGGCGCGGCCTCCCTGCTGCTGCTCGGCATCCTCAACCGCCTCCAGGCGGGAGGGACATACTTCTCGGTCTCGAAGGTTCCCGCCGTTCTCCAGAAGCAGCGCATCGACCATCCCGTGGCGAACGCGGTGGTCCACCTGCTCGCCTACCTGCTCTTCCTCGTCTATCTGATCCCGCCGCTGCTCATCGTGGTCTTCTCGTTCACCGACGCGGCGACGATCTCGTCCGGCCGGCTGGGCGCGGGCGGCTTCACGCTCGCCAACTACCAGCGGGTGCTGACGGACGCGACGGCCTCCTGGCCGTTCGTGGTCAGCGTCGGTTACGCGGCGGTCACCGCGGCCGTCGTCATCGTCGCGATGCTGTTCGTCGCCCGGATCCTGCACAGGTTCGTCAACGCGGTGACGATCACCGTCGAATACCTGCTGCACATCCCGTGGGTGCTGCCCGGCACGCTCATGGCGCTCGGGCTGGTCATCACGTACTCCGTACCGCAGGCCCTCACCGGCGGCGTCGTCCTCTCCGGCACGGTCGCGCTGCTGGCGATCGCCTACATCACGGCCAAGATCCCGTTCACCCTGCGCCTGCTCAAGGCGGCCTACGCGGGCATCCCCGACTCCCTCGAAGAAGCGGCGACCGTGCTCGGCGCGAGCACGTTCCACACGTACCGGCGGGTGCTGCTGCCCCTGGTGCTCCCGGCGGCGGCCGCCGTCACGGCGCTCAACTTCACCAGTCTGCTCGACGAGTACGACACGGCGGTGTTCCTCGCCCACCCGCTCTACCAGCCCCTCGGCATCGCGATCCAGAACGCCACCCGGAACCAGGGGAACAGCGACGCCACGGCGCTGACCTTCGTCTACACCGTGCTGCTCATGGTCATCTCCACCCTGGCCATCTGGTTCGTGTACGGCCGCCGAGGCGGGGCCGGTCCCGGCCGGTCCCCGCGCCGTGAGCGGCGCCGGCCGAAGACACCGGCCACGCCGGGCCCCCACGACACACCCATCGCCTGACGGAAGGAAACCATGTTCGGGCAAGCGCGGTACCAGGACATCAACTCCCTTGTGAACACGGAGCTCGCGCAGCGCGCCCCGCTGGTCGCCGTGCACCGCGGCACCGGTCTCGGTGACGTGCCGGAGAACACCGACAGAGCCGTACAGGCCGCTCTGGCGCAAGGTGCCGACATGGTCGAGATCGACATCGTCGCGTCGGCCGACGGGGAGTTCTTCCTCTTCCACGACGGCTGCGAGCGCCAGGCGTTCGACCGTGACCTCGACCTTCGCGCCCTGCCGGCCGAGGAGATACGCGCCCTGAGATACCGGTGGACCGGACACGACGTCCCCGTGACCGGACTCGACACGGTGCTCCACCGCTTCCGCGGCGATGTGCTGTTCAACGTGGACCGGTCGTGGTGGTACTGGGACGACCTGCTGCCCTTCCTCGACCGCTACGATGTCGCGCCCCAACTGGTCCTCAAGAGCCCGGTCGACGAGATCTGGCTCGACAAACTGCGCCGGCACCCGGTCAAGTACCCCTTCATCCCGATGGTGCGCTCCCTCGCCGACATCGAGGCGGTACGCGGTGATCCGGACATCAACCTGATCGGGGCCGAACTTCTCGCCGTGGGGCACGACGACGAACTGTCCGCGCCCGAGGTCGTCGCGCGGCTGCACGAGGACGGGCTGGCCTGCCTGCTCAACGCCATCAACCTCACCAACGGCATCCCCCTCTTCGCCGGCCACGACGACAACACCTCCCTCTTCGGCGACCCCGCCGACGGATGGGGGCGGCTCATGGAACACGGCGCCGACATCATCCAGACCGACTGGCCGGGACCGCTGTGCCGGTACCGGCAGGAGCTCCGCGGCATCCCGCCCCGACGCCACCGTCCCCGGTACGAACCGGCCCCCGGCCCGCGGTGGGTAGGGTGACCGGGTGCGATCGAACGAAGGTGCCGAAAGCCCCCCGGACCCGTCCTCCCCCGCGTCACCGCTGAACGTCACGATGGCGGCGGTCGCCACGGCGGCAGGTGTGTCGCGGGCCACCGCGTCGCGTGTCTTCTACGGATCGACGCCCGTGTCCCCGCGGACCAGGGACGCGGTCTACGCCGCGGCGGAGCGGCTCGGATACGTCCCGAACGTGATGGCGCGCTCGCTCGCCGCCCGCGGTTCCGACATCCTCGGCCTGCTGCTGCGGGACCCCACCAACCCCGCGTACGGCCTGCTCTTCAGCGAGTTGCAGACCCACATCAGCCGGGCCGGCCTCCAGATGGTGACGGTCGCCCCGTCACGGACCGAGGGAGCCCACTTCGAACGGCAGGCGCTCAACCGCCTCCTCGGACTGCGGGTCGGCGGGATGTTCGTGGCGACCGGCGTCATCCGCGCCGAGATGCTGGTGCCGTTCCTCGACAGGGTGCCGGTCGTCCTCATCGGCCGGCCGGCCTCGCACCCCGGGATTTACAGCGTGTCCTACGACGAGGAGAACAACGCGGCGCAACTCGCGGACGCCGTCGCGGAGTACGGACACCGGGCCGTGGCCGTGGTGACACCGGGCACCGACAACTCGGTGGCGGAGTACCGGCGTGGCACCACGATGGCCCGCCGGCTGCGGAGCCACGGCATCCGGGTGCACGAGATCCCCGCCCCCACCTTCGGACTCAGGGACGAAGGCGCGCGGGAGATCATCGCCCTGCGGCGCGAGGGGCGGATCACCGCCGCCATGTTCCCCTCGGACTTGCGGCTGCTCGCCTTCCTGCCCCACGCGCAGGCGGCCGGCGTGCGCGTGCCGGACGACCTGTCCCTCACGGGGTGCGACGGAATCATGCCGGGCAATGATCTCCTCGGCTTCACCACCCTGCGCATCCCCGTGGAGCGGGCGGCCGAACGCGCCGTGACCGTCATGAAGTCCATGCTGGACAACCCGGGCCGGACGGAGATCACCCACGAACTGCTGCCCGGCACACTGGTGCCCGGACGCACCCTGATCCGGCCCGATCCGAACGAAACGACCCGGAGCGGCGCGTGAACGGCGTCCTGGCGCGCCGGGGGCGTGTTCCTGCCTGACACCGGGGGCGCTCAGGCAGGCCATGGGCCTTCCCGTGGCACACCCGCCTCGGAGAGACGCATCCCGGGGAAGCGAGTAGGCTGGTGAAGAAGCCGCCCTGAATGGTGTATATCACCCAAAGCGTGCGGCCGGTATATCAGTTGTGACGGGCGACTCCAAGGCTGCCGCACGGGTGAACCGGGGGAACGGGGGACCGGATACAGCCTATGCCGAGGAGGTCGCCATGAGTGGCGCCACCATCGTCAACCCGAAACACACGATGCCTGAAGAGGTCATCAAAGAGCTGGACTTCAGCCATCAGGAAGAGCTGGACACCCTGCACCACCAGATGGAACTGGCGAAGGCCGCACAGCCCGACGAAGAAGCACAGACACACAGCGCGGACCTGCTCCGGTCCGTCGCGCGAGCGTCCGGTGTCGATCTGGACGAGTACCGGGCACGGGCGTCGGAATACGGGGCACGCCAGGTGCAGAAACTCGAAGAGGCCGCCGAAGGGCATGCCCGGATCGACCGGCACCTGCGCCCCCTCGATCTGGAACCGGCCGTCCCGAGGGCGGCGGACCCGGACTTCTGGTTCGCGAACGCGCAGGCTTCCTCGACCCAGCCCTACACCGGGCGGTTCCTCGCCGACGGCCTGCACTTCACCGGAAAGCTCACCTACAACGGCGGCTCGTTGAGTTTCCGCAATTTCGGGGCGAGATTCCGTTTCGAGTTGCAGAGCAACAGGATCCCGGCCACCTCCACCGGGCGGTGGCGGTCGGACCCGCACATGGAACTCTTCGGCGGTCTCCTCGGCTGGGTGGGGCCTGCTGATCTCTTCTCGGGGGACCGGTGGTCGAAGTGCTGGATGATCAGGAGGCAGACCCTCTTCCAGTTCGTCTTCGCCCCGCCCGGAGTCGACAACCGCCACATACTCGGCGAACGTGTGGAGGCGCAGAACCTGATATTCCTCGAAAGCGGAGGACTGGGCGGAAGCCGTATGCGGGCGGTCACCCTCCCCGGGTTCCAGCCCATGCCGTCGCTCACCATCAGCTCCCCCTTCCCGGGACAGAGCATCTGGGCGGAGCTGGAGGTGCGCTTCGACATCCAGGTGGAGGGCAGGAGTCTGCTGTGGATTGACCCGGGCGATTGTCTGCTGCGGGCCTTCCAGTGGCCGCTCGTCGGCAACGCCTGAACTCCCGTGAGGGCGCTGGGGCCGGCCGGGTCGTCACCGGCGAGGAGCGAGCCCCAGCGCCGTCAACTGGCGGGCCTCCGTCGACTCGACGCGCGCCGCCTGCGCCGGTGTGAGGACGTCGCACACCCAGTCCCAGTGCAGCGCCACCACATCGCCCGGGGTGATCCCCGGGATGAGGGACCGTCCGCCCGTCGACCAGCGGACGGACTCCCGGCGGGGCGGTCCCGGGGCCAGACCGGTGCCCGTCCAACGCAGTGGGCGGGACTCCACCGTGGCGGACTCGCCGCGTACCGCGTGGACCACGCCCGTACGGATACGGCACCGGTCGAGGACGGAGAGCGCGGTCGGCCGGGCCGGCCCGCGCAGCAGGCCGGCCCACGGGTACACGTCGAAGACCTGGAAGGTGTGGTGGGCGAGGGCGCGGTCCGCCGCGTCCCGCCAGGTGCCGCCCCATTGGCCGTCGAAACGGTCCCGCAGCCGCGCCAGCAGGACCGTCGGGGTGGTCAGGTCCAGCAGCTCGTTGCCGATCCAGTACGCCTCGACCACCCGCTCGTCGAGCGGGTCGGCGAGACCGGCCGTCTCGGCGAGCAGTTCGAGATAGCACCAGGCGCCCTCGAAGCGGCGGGCATGACGCTCGATACCCGCCGTCTCCTCGGTACGGAGCAGGGTCCCGGCATCCGCGGGGCCGCAGTAGCCCAGCTCGTTGGGCGGATAGGCGTACCGGGCGAAGAGCAGCGCGCCCCGCTCACTCATTCAGCAGATCCTCGGCAGCTGTTCACCGATCGGCAGCCCGATCACCCGTGAGCCGCCGAGCCCCGTCCTGGCCACCACCATCCCCGGATGGTCGGAGACACAGGTACCGATCCGGCGCGCCCCACGGCCCAGCGGATGCGCCGTCAGGGCCGCGAGGACCCGGTCGGCGGCGTCGGCCGGGACGATCGCGAGCAGTTTGCCCTCGTTCGCCACCTGGAGCGGGTCGAGCCCCAGCAGGCTGCACGCGTCCCGCACCGGTTCCGGTACGGGCAGCTCCCGCTCGACCAGTTCCACGCCGACCCCCGAGGCGGTGGCGATCTCGTTGAGCGAGGCCGCGACACCACCGCGGGTGGGGTCGCGCAGTACGCGCACGTCCGCGCCGGTGGCGATCATCGCGGCCACCAGACCGTGCAGGGCCGCGGTGTCGCTCTCGACGGCGGTGCCGAACTCCAGACCCTCCCGGCAGCTCATCACCGCCACGCCGTGGACCCCGATGTCCCCGCTGATCAGCACGGCGTCACCGGGCGCGGCGCGGTGCGGGCCGATGTCGACGCCGTCGGGGATCACCCCGATCCCCGAGGTGTTGACGTAGACGCCGTCCCCGCTGCCGCTGTCGACGACCTTGGTGTCTCCGGTGACCAGCCGGACGCCCGCCGCCCGCGCCGCCTCGCCCATGTCCCGGGCGATCCGGCCGAGATCGGTGAGCGCCGTGCCCTCCTGGAGGATGAACGCGCTGGACAGGAAGAGCGGTACGGCGCCCGCCATCGCCAGGTCGTTGACGGTCCCGTTCACCGCGAGGTCGCCGATGGAGCCGCCGGGGAAGAACATCGGCCGCACCACGTACGAGTCGGTGGAGAAGGCGAGCCGCGTCCCGTCCCCGACGGTGAGCACGGCGGAGTCGCCCAGCTCCGACGACGCCGCCGAACCGTACGCGGGGAGGAACAGGTGCTCGACCAGCTCGGCCGACATCGCCCCGCCGCCGCCGTGCCCCATCACGACCGTCGGCGTCTCCCGCAGGGGGACCGGGCAGACCCAGCTCTCGAAGTCCGGCCCCACGGCCTCGGCGGCGGGGGCGGGTACCTGATTCGTCGTCTCAGTCACTTCGCATCGACCAGTTCCAGTCGGCGGTACGTGTAGTACGCGGCGCACGCGCCCTCGGAGGACACCATCGTCGCGCCCAGCGGATTCCTCGGAGTGCACTCCCTGCCGAACGCCGGGCACTCGTGCGGCTTGATCAGCCCCTGGAGCACCTCGCCCGACCGGCACAGCGCGGACTCCGCCGTACGGATGGCCGCCACGTCGAACCGCGTCTCCGCGTCGAACTCCCGGTACTTCTCCGCGAGTCGCCAGCCACTGGCGGGGATCGGCCCGATGCCGCGCCAGGTCCGGTCGGTGACCTCGAAGACGTCCCGCAGCATCTCCATGGCGGGCAGGTTCCCCTCGGCGCGCACGGCGCGGGGGTAGGCGTTCTCCACCTCGTGCCGTCCCTCCGCGATCTGGCGGACCGTCCTGCGGATGCCCTCCAGGATGTCGAGCGGCTCGAATCCGGTGACGACGATGGGGACCCGGTACTTCTCCGCCAGCGCCGGGTACTCCGACGTCCCCATCACACTGCACACGTGCCCGGCGGCCAGGAACGCCTGCACCCGGCAGGTGGGGGACTCCATGATGGCGGCGATCGCCGGCGGCACGAGGACATGCGAGACGAGCAGGGAGAAGTTGCGCACGCCCAGCCGGCGGGCCTGGTGGACGGTCATGGCGTTGGCGGGGGCCGTCGTCTCGAAGCCGATGCCGAAGAAGACGACCTCCCGGTCGGGGTTCTCGCGCGCCAGTTTCAGCGCGTCGAGCGGTGAGTACACGACGCGTACGTCACCGCCCGCGCTCTTCACGGAGAACAGGTCCTGGCCGCTGCCCGGCACCCGCAGCATGTCGCCGAAGGAGCAGAAGACGACCTCGGGCCGGGCGGCGATCGCCAGCGCCCGGTCGATGACCTCCAGCGGGGTCACGCAGACGGGACAGCCGGGGCCGTGGATCATCTCGATGTGATCGGGGAGCAGTTGGTCGATGCCGTGCCGGATGATCGAGTGGGTCTGGCCGCCGCAGACCTCCATCATCGCCACCGGGCCCGTGGTGGTCGCGTGGATCTGGTCGAGCAGCCGCCGTGCCAGCTGGGGGTCGCTGAATTCGTCCAGGTACTTCACCGGTCGGTTCCTTCCACCGAGTTCCGTGCTCCGGCGGCCGGTTCGAGGCCGTCACCGAACTCCTCCTCCAGGAGCCCGAGCCGCTCGAAGTCGGCCAGGGTCTGCCGCGCCGACGTCTCGTCGAGCCGCTGGATCGCGAAGCCGACATGGACGACGACGTATTCACCGACCGCCGCGTCGGGGACGTACTGGAGGCAGACCTCCTTGCGTACGCCGCCGAAGTCGACCTCCGCCATCACGGCGCCGTCGACCTCCTCGGTGCGCAGGACACGTCCCGGAACTGCCAGACACATGGTGCCTTCCTTCTCTGCGGGGCATCGGGTGGGTTTCGGGCGCCGGAGTCAGCCGCCGGACGCCGCGATCAGCAGCTGACCGAAGGCGAGCCCGCCGTCGTTGGGCGGCAGCAGACGGGGGCGGAGCACGGTGAAGTCCGCCGCTTCCAGGGCGTGTTGGGTGGCCTCCAGGAGGACGGCGTTCTGGAAGACACCGCCGCCCAGCGCCACCACCCCGAGCCCGGTCCGCTCCCGGCACCCCTCGGCGAGGTCGGCGGTGAGGCGGGCGACGCAGGTGTGGAAGCGCGCGGCGATCAACTCCCGCGCCACACCGGCCCGTACGTCCGAGACCACCGCGCGGATCACCGGACCGGGGTCGGCCACCACCGGGTCACCGGGGCCGGGCGCCGGCCGGACGGCGAAGCCGTAGGCGCTCCCCGCCGGGTCGTGCGGCTCCGGCGGCGCCGCGCGGGCCAGCCCCTCCAGCTCGATCGCCGCCTCGGCCTCGTACGCCACCTCGTGCCGTACGCCCGCCAGCGACGCCACCGCGTCGAAGAGCCGGCCCATGCTCGACGTCGGCACACAGCCGAAGTTCGTCGCGAACTGGTGTGCCAGCACCCTCCGTTCGGCGGCCGGGCAGGCCGCCACCGAGGGCAGCTCCCTGTCCCAGGGGACACCGGCGGCCCGCAGATGCGCGAGCGCCATCCGGTAGGGCCGCAGCACGCTCGCGTCCCCGCCGGCCAGCGGCACGTACGCGAGCCGCGCGGCCCGCTGGTACGACTTGTAGCCGGCGATCAGCACCTCACCGCCCCACACCGCGCCGTCCGCGCCGAGGCCGGTGCCGTCGAAGGCGAAGCCGATGACACTCTCGCCTTCGCCGAGGCCGTGCTCGCCCATCACGGACGCGATGTGCGCGTGGTGATGCTGCACGGTGCGTACGGCCCGGCCCCTGGCGTGCGCCCGGGCCCAGGCGCCGGAGCGGTAGCCGGGGTGGCGGTCGGCCACGAGCTGTTCCGGCTCGACGCCGGTGAGCAGCGCCAGTTGGTCCGCCGTACGGGTCAGCGCCTGCACCGTGGCGAGGTCGTCCAGGTCCCCGACGTGCTGGCTGACCCAGGCATAGCCGCCCTCGCCCAGCGCGCAGGTGTTCTTCAGGTCGGCGCCCGCCGCGAGCAGCGGCGGGACCTCGAAGGGCAGCGCGAGGGGGAGCGGCGCGTACCCGCGCGACCGGCGCAGCGGCAGCTCGGCGCCGGCGACGAACCGGCTGACCGAGTCGTCGCACGGCACGTGGATCGCCCGGTCGTGCCGCAGCCAGGCGTCGGCCAGCGGGGCGAGTTCGGCCAGCGCCCTCGCGTCATCGGTGACGATCCGCTCACCGGAACGGTTCCCGGAGGTCATCACGAGCGCGTCGGGGCCGGGTTCGTCGCCGTCGAGGCCGAACAGCAGCACGTGCAGCGGGGTGTACGGGAGCATCAGGCCGAGATCCGGGCTGCCCGGCGCCACGCCCTGCGCGACGCCCCCGGCGGGGCCGGGCGACGACCGGCGGGGCAGCAGCACGATCGGCTTCCGCGCGCCGCCGAGCAGCGCCTGCCCGCCCTCGGTCAGGGTGACCAGTTCCCCGGCGACGCCGAGGTCCCTGACCATGACGGCGAAGGGTTTGCCTCCCCGGTGCTTGCGGTGGCGCAGCCGCGCGACCGCCGCCCCGTCACGGGCGTCGCACGCGAGGTGGTAGCCGCCCAGCCCCTTGACCGCGACGATCCCGCCCCCGGCGAGCAGCCGCCGTGCGGCGCGCAGCGCCTGCTCGCCGTGGAGCGGGGTCCCGCCGTCCGGGGTGACCAGTTCGAGACGCGGGCCGCAGGCGTGGCAGGCGATCGGCTGGGCGTGGAAACGGCGGTCGCGCGGGTCGCCGTACTCCGTGCGGCACTCCTCGCACATCGCGAACGCCGCCATGGTCGTCGCCGCCCGGTCGTACGGGAGGCCGGTGACGATGGTGAACCGCGGCCCGCAGTGGGTGCAGGTGATGAAGGGGTGCCGGTGGCGGCGGTTCCCCGGGTCGCGCAGTTCGGCCAGGCAGTCCGCGCAGACCGCGATGTCGGGGGAGACCAGGGTGCGGGCCCGCTCTGCCGTGCTGGAGTCCTCGATGGTGAACTCGGCGCCGCCCGCGAGCGGCAGCTCCGTCTCCGTCACCGACTCCACGACCGCGAGCGGGGGCGGCCGGTCCCGGAGCCGGCGGCCGAACTCCGCCACCGCCCCGGGGTCCCCCTCCACCTCGGCGACCACCCCGGTGCCGGTGTTGGACACCGAGCCGGCGAGGGACAGCTCCGCGGCGGTGACGTACACGAAGGGGCGGAAGCCCACGCCCTGGACGACCCCGCGCACCTCGAACCGGCTGCGGACCCGGGGCTGCCGGGGCTCCGGATCCCGCCGCTCACGGGGGCCGCCGCCCATCAACTCCAGCCCCGACAGCGCGTGCGCCGCCTTCGCCTCGTCGATGATCTCCAGGGCGAACCCCATGTGCAGCAGCACCCAGTCACCGGTGGCCGGGGGAGTGTCGAGCATGCCGATGTTGACGCGGCGCCGGGCGCCCTCCACATCGACGAGGGCGAGCTGGCCCGCGTATCCCTCGACGCTCTCCACGACACGGCCGGGAATGCCGAGACACATGATCAGGACCTCCGGGGCCGTTCGGGCACGGACGGGAGAGCGGGGCAGGGCTCCGGCGACGGCGCGGGTTGTGCCGCCGTCAGCAGGCGGACCAGTGTGCGCACCGCCGCGACCGCCCGGGGGACGGCCGCGGCGACCGGCTCGCTGAGACCGATGCCCTCGTCGACTCCGGCGGGGACGCAGCCCACGACGTGAGTCAGCGGGAGCGTACCGCCCAGTTGATCCAGATTCGCCAGCACCGCGACCGGTTGCATGCCGTGTGCGTCGAATTCACCCGAACCGAGGTCGTCCGGGCCGACCTCCAGCACCGTCAGCTCCCCCGGGGGCCCGTCCCCCGGACAGGCGTCCACCAGCACCAGCGCGTCGTACCCGGCCAGCAGGTCGTACGCGAGGTGCATGCCCCGGATGCCGTAGTCGACGACGCGGACGCCGGGGAGCGGCTCTCCGGGGCCGGTGGCCAGCCGCCGTACGACCTCGGGGCCGAAACCGTCGTCACCGAGGAAGAGATTGCCGACACCCGCGACGAGTACCCGGCACTCCCGCGCCCCGTCTCCCGCGCTCACATGGAGCGCATTCGCAGGTACCTGCGGAGGTCGGGGATCGAGCGCACGCCGACGGCGACGGCGACCGCCGCCATGGCGGCGGCAGCACCCGCGGTGATCAGTCCGAGGAAGCGCATGAGGGGTTCTCCTTCCGGAATTCCGCCGGTGGCGGATCGGGTACGGGCCGGCCGGAATCGCCGGCGGTCAGCGGTTCCAGCTCGTCGGGGGCGAAGTAGAAGTAGCGGCCGTACCAGTCGTGCAGGTCGGCCGCCGGGTCGTCGACGAGGACCAGGGCGACATGCACCCCGCCGTCCACGTCCGAGAGCACGGCCGTCACCCGTGCCACCTGACCGTCGAAGAACAGGTCCTGCGCGTCGGCGCGGCGGGCCGGACGCACCCGTACGAGGCTCCCCTTGGCCACCCGGACCCCGTCGATCACGACGCTGTCCGACCCCGGCGACACGGCGGCGTCCGCGGCCGGATCCCACCAGGGGGCGCCGCCGGTGTCGAAGGAGTCGGGGGCGGCGTTCCGCGCGTCGCCGGTGCGCAGCAGGCCGTGCAGCCGCTGGAGGTCGCCGGGCGTCATCGCGTCACAGCGGTCGATGATCTCCCGGGCGCGCGGATCGGTGGCCCGGGCCTCCGCCTTCTCCCGGTCCGTCATCGTCATCACGCGGAGCGTCAGGATCTCGTCGATCTCGGTCGAGTCGAACAGGGCGCCCGCGCTCTGCTCGGCGATCTCCGGGTGGTCGTAGAGAATGATCGGCGCGCCGAGCACCGTGTCCGTGGTGCCCTCCGCCCCGGCCAGCACGGGCCAGCACCGGTGCTGTACGCAGCGGGCCGCCGCGGCGGCCGCCTCGTCCGGGGGCTCGCGCAGCGAGACGAAGCGGGCGCCGCGGGCCCGCAGGAGCAGATGCGTGCCGAGCAGCGAGACCCGGACGGCGGCGTCCTTGTCCGCGACGGTCCCGGCGTGCTCGTTCGCCACGGAGACCGTCAGCCGTACGAATCCGCCGTCCCGCTCCGCGTGGGTACGGACCCGGGCCACCAGTGGCTCGCGGCGGCGCCGGACGCTGCCCACCGGCTCCCCGCGCGCGTCCGTCAGCGGCTCGGTCTCCTCGCCCCCGGCGACCGCGCACAACTGGTCGGTCGGCCCGGTCAACGGGACCGGCCCGAGGTCGACCTCCCGCTCGACCGCCTCGTCCCAGCTGAGCACCGCCACTCCGTCGACGACGAGTTCCGGGACGGCGAGTTCGCCGCCGTCCCCGGTCCGCCGCCGTACCTCGCGCACCTGGTGCTGGAGGAAGCGCAGCCGGACCGTCACCTCGGCGGGGGCCGGGGCGCCGGGCTCCACCGAGAGCAGACACTGCATCGCCATGCCCGGCTCCTCGGCGAAGCTCGCGGCGGTCGCGGTGGGCGGCCCCAGCACCCCGAACTGCCAGCGTGACCGGTTCTTGTGGGCGCTGGCGCGGTACGGGTAGAGCAAGTAGCCCTCGTAGAGCACCGCGTCGGCGACCGCGCGCACGGGGTCGAGGTCCGCCGGGGCCGCCCTGGTCACCGGACCACCTCGTCGAGTGCGCCGGCGGCGGCACCGGTGTGTGTTCTCCCGTCCGCCCCAGCCCCCGCTTCCGTTCCCGCGCTCGCCAGCACCGTACGCACCGTCTCGTCCCAACTGATCAGCCCGCGCCGCTCACGGAACTCCGCGAAGGCGGCGAGCACGTCGTGGTCCAGCCTGATCCACCCCGAGTGGGGGAAGTGGTACGCGATCAGCCGCCGCCACACGGCGACCGGCAGCTCGTACCGTGCCTCGCGGTCCCAGGGCACCTGCCGCACCCCGAGCCCCGAACGGCCCGCGCCCCGGGCGAAGACGGTGCCCGAGAACAGCAGGCTGACCGGCACCGTCCCGTCCTCCCCGAGCGCGTGCAGATAGCGCGAGCCGACGACGTCGAAGTCGTAGGTGCACGGCAGCGCGAGGTTGACCTCGGTGGAGCCGGTGAACCCCTGCACCGTCGTGTCGCACTGCATCCACAGGAACGGCCGCAGGGTGTCGGACCACCGCTCCCGCTCCCCGAACAGGCCCCGCAGCCCGTCCTGTTCGGCCTCGTCGTAGGGGCGGCGCTGCGGTTCGATCCGGACCTGGCAGCGCAGCACGATCGCGTGCACCGGCTCGCCCGAGCCGTCCTCGATCCGCAGCCGCGCGGTGAGCTGCGGCGCCGCGCTGAACGGCTCCGCGACGATGTCCCGTACGGAGAACTCCAGGCCGGGCGCGGTCGGCGGGCTCATGACGCTCCCTCCCCGGCCGCCGTCCCCGCCGCCACCGCGGTCCGCTCCGTGGCCGACTCCGCGCGCGCGGGTCTGCTGCGCGCCCTGACCCGCTCGAAGAACGCGTCCATCGCGGCGTGCGCCTCCTGGCCGCCGTCGAAGCCGCGCCACAGGGTGCGCAGCCGGCCGGCCAGTTCGTAGCAGGCGTCGATCGGCACCACATGGCATGAGGTGCCCTGGCCGTCCCCGTCTCCGTCCCGCTTCTCGCCGCCGCGCCCGGGTGCCTCCGTACGGCGTACGAGAAGCGCCTCGACATCGGGGCGTACGACCGCCAGTTCGGGGGCGGCCGCCACGAGGCCGGCCCAGGCGTCGAGCGGCAGTTCGGACTCGGTCGCCCCGGCCGGGCCGGGGTAGAACGCGACGGTGCGGTCCTGCGCGGAGTTACGGAAGAGGAAGGCAAGACCCACCGGGATCCCCAGCGCGTCCCAGGCCCGCGCGTCGAGCGGGAGCCGGTCGAAGCCGAGATACCGGTCGGGCACCGCGCGGTAGCGCAGCTGTGCCCCGTCGTCCGTGAAGAGCAGGTAGCAGGCCCGGCAGCAGCACATCAGGCGCCGGCTCTCCAGGTTCACCACATGCTGGTGCTCCGTGGCGGCCGGGGCGGCGCACATGTCGCAGCGCTCGCCGACGACCGGCTCCGGACGGTTGCGGGTGACCCGCAGCAGTGCGGCGACCGGGGACCGGGCGGGTCCGGCGGGCGCGCTCACGGCGCCACCGCGGGCGCGGCCGGCACGGCGACCAGGACCGAGGCCCCGTCGGCCAGCACGGGTAGGGGGGACAGGTGCGCGCCGTCCGCGTCCGGGTCGAGACAGGTGCCCGCGCGCCGTACGTCGTAGTGCGCGCGGCAGGCGGAGCAGCGCAGCACCCCGTCGTCCGCGCCGCCGCCCAGCCGCCGGGCCAGCGTCGCGCCCTTCATCGGCCGCTCGCAGCGGGCGCACCGGTCCCGGAAGGCGAACAGGTCGGGGCCGATCCGGCAGGCCACCACGGGGAACCCGCCGGTGCTCAGGCGCTCGACACCGCCGGACTCCAGGGCGCCCAGCTCCGGCACCGGCTGCCAGCTCGCCCCCGCGTCGCCGGCACCGTCACCGGCGTCCGTACGGGCCGCGTCGTCCGCGTCGTCCACGGCGTCGTCCGTACCGGCTTCGCGCAGCCGTGCGAACAGCGAGTCCACCGGCACCAGCGGGCCCGCCGCCTCCGCCGTCCCGGCCGACTCCGCCACCTCGATCGCGCCGACCTCCGGCGCCGCCGCTTCCACCGCGCCCCGCACGGCGAGCGCCAGGGTGGCCGAGGAGGACGGGCACCCGTCGCAACTGCCCAGCAGCCGCAGCCGTACGGTCCCGTCCTCCGTGACACCGAGCAGCTCCACATCGCCGCCGTGCGAGCCGAGGTACGGCCGTACGCTCTCCAGCGCGTTCTCGACCCGGGTCGCCACGCTGTACGGGTGCAGTCCGTGCACCAGCAGCACACTCGCCACCAGGTCGTCCCCGGCGAGGGCGGCCAGGACCGTGTCGTCCAGACCGCCGTGCTCGTGGACGAGGTCGAGCAGCCGCTCCAGACCGGCCCCGTAGAAGTCGGTGACCAGCCGGACCAGTTCCTCGCCGCGTTCGCGCGCCGCCGGGCCGCCCGCCGCGCCGGCCGTGATCAGTGCCTCGATGCGTTCCCCGGTCGTCCGCCACTCCTCGGACGCCGGGGGAACGCGCGTCTGCCGTTCCGTCATGTCATTCACTGCCCGCGGACTGCGTGGGCGAGTGGAGCAGTTCCAGCTTCTTGCCGCCACCGAGGTACATGTGGACGCCGCACGGCAGACAGGGATCGAAGCTGCGCACGGTCCGCATGATGTCGATGCCCTTGAAGTGCTCCCGGTCGTTCTCCTCGAAGATCGGCTGGCCCTGCACCGCGTCCTCGTAGGGCCCGGGCGTCCCGTAGGAGTCCCGGGGGCTCGCGTTCCACGGGGTGGGCGGGTACGGGTGGTAGTTGGCGATCTTGCCGTCCCTGATCACCATGTGGTGCGAGAGCACCCCGCGCACCGCCTCGGTGAAGCCGCAGCCGATGCCCTCCTCCGGCACCTCGAACTTCTCCCAGGTCTTGGTGCGGCCGGCCCGGATCTCCACGAGCGCCTTCTCCGCGAAGTGCAGCGCGCAGGCCGCGGCGTACGCCTGGAAGTAGGTGCGGGCGCGGTTGCGCTCGATGGTGTTGCTCCAGCGCGGTACGTGCCACTCGAACTCGACCGGGCCCTTGGTGGCGGTCTTGGGGAGGCTGATCCGCACACTGCTGCCGGTGGCCTTGATGTACCCGATGTCGACCAGGCCCGCCAGTGCGGTGGTCCACAGCCGGGCGAGCGGCCCGCCGCCGGTGTCGAGGGCCAGGTACTCCTTGCCGTCGAACCAGCGCGGCGACATGACCCAGCTGTACTTGTCGCCCAGGTCGCGCTTCTGCGGCTGAGGGTTGGTGTGCTGGTTCCACGGGTGCCGCCGGTCGACCGGGTTGCCGAGCGGGTCGTGGGTCACGAACATCTCCTGCTCCTCCCAGTCGTTGTAGTACGACGAGCCGAGCAGGATGCGGATGCCCAGGTTGATCTCCACCAGGTCGGTGGTGACGAGCTTGCCGTCCACCACGACACCGGGGGTGACGTACATCTTCCGGCCCCACTCGGACATGTCCCGGTACTCGAAGTTGCAGTGCTCCGGGTCCTGGAAGGAGCCCCAGCAGCCCAGCAGGATACGGCGGTTGCCGACCTGCTCGTAGCCGGGCAGCGCCTCGTAGAAGAAGTCGAAGAGGTCGTCGTGGAGGGGGACGACCTTCTTCATGAACTCCACGTAGCGCTGGAGACGGGTGATGTAGTCCGTCATGAGCTGAATGGTCGCCACCGTGCCCACGCCGCCGGGGTAGAGCGTGGAGGGGTGTACGTGGCGCCCTTCCATCAGGCAGAACATCTCCCGGGTCATCCGGCTGACCTGGAGGGCCTCGCGGTAGAACTCACCGGAGAAGGGGTTCAGCGCGCGCATGATGTCGCCGATGGTCCGGTACCCGTGGGCGTCGGCGTGCGGCGCCGGGGTGCGATGGGCCTGTTCGAGCACGCCCGGGTTGGTCTCGGAGACCATCTTCTCGCAGTAGTCGACCCCGACCAGGTTCTCCTGGAAGATGTTGTGGTCGAACATGTACTCGGCGGCCTCGCCGAGGTTCACGATCCACTCACCGAGGTGCGGCGGCTTCACGCCGTACGCCATGTTCTGCGCGTAACAGGAACACGTGGCGTGGTTGTCACCGCAGATTCCGCAGATCCGGCTGGTGATGAAGTGGGCGTCGCGCGGGTCCTTGCCCTTCATGAAGACCGAGTAGCCGCGGAAGATCGAGCTGGTGCTGTGGCACTCGGCGACGGTCTTCTGCTTGAAGTCGATCTTCGTGTAGATGCCCAGACTTCCGACGATTCGGGTGATGGGATCCCACGCCATCTCCACCAGATCGCCTTTGCCCTGGCTCGTCGTCGTCATGAGGCCGCCTCTTTTTCCGTTTCGGTGCGCTACCAGGTACGGGTGGCGCCGGTGGTGAGCTGCTTCCCGCGTTTACGCCACTTGGGTTCGCGGTCGAGGGTGTGCGTGGTGATCTGCCGGAGCCGCCGCATCGTCGAGCCGTACAGCCCGACGGCATTCGTGGAGAGCTTTCCGCCCGGCGGCTCGTCCATGAACGGCATGAATTTGTCGGGGAATCCCGGCATGGTGCAGCCGATACAGATCCCGCCGACGTTGGGGCAGCCGCCGATTCCGTTCATCCAGCCGCGCTTGGGCACATTGCACTTCACGGCCGGACCCCAGCAGCCCAGTTTGACGATGCACTCGGGCTGTCCGTACTCCGTGGCGAACTCGCCCTGCTCGTAGTAGCCGGCGCGGTCGCACCCCTCGTGCACCGTTTGGCCGAACAGCCAGGTCGGACGGAGCGATTCGTCGAGGGGGATCATCGGGGCCTGGTCGGTGGCCATGTAGAGCAGATAGGTGAGCGTCTCCGAGAGGTTGTCCGGCTGAATGGGGCAACCGGGGACGCACACGATCGGGATGCCCGCCTTCGACTTCCACTCCCAGCCCAGGTAGTCGGGCACGCCCATGGCGCCGGTCGGGTTGCCCGCCATGGCGTGGATGCCGCCGTACGTGGCGCAGGTGCCGACCGCGACGACCGCCGTGGCCTTGGGGGCGAGCCGGTCGAGCCACTCACTGGTGGTCATCGGCTGCCCGGTCGCCGGGTCGTTGCCGAAGGCCGCCCAGTACCCCTCCTCCTTCAGCCTCTCGTTGGGGATGGACCCCTCGACCACCAGGACGAAGGGCTCCAGTTCGCCCCGGTCCGCCTTGAAGAACCACTCCAGGAAATCGTCGGCGCCCCCCGCGGGGCCGCACTCGAAATCGATGAGCGGCCAGTGCACGGCGATCTGCGGCAGACCGGGCAGTGCGCCGAGCGCGATTTCCTCGATGCTGGGCTGTGTGGCCGCAGTGAGCGCGACGGAATCCCCGTCACAACTCAGCCCCGCGTTGATCCACAGCACATGGATGAGAGTGTTCTCCGCTTTTTCCGCTGCTTCTGTCGGCATAGCCCGCCGCCTTCCGGGATGGGACCGCCCGATACCGGTGAGGTGGCGACACTCACCTTGCTACCATCTAGAATCCGCCCGCTCGTTCTGTCAACACGAGATTATTTCGGGCGGCCGGCCTTTCGTCGCGGATCGGCCGGGGCGAATGGGTGAGTACGCGGTGAGTACGGGGGGTACGGAAAGCTGGCCACTGATGCATGAATTGTCAATCACTCAGAGCGTGGTGGACGCGGTGTGCGAGCGCGCGGCGGGCAGGCCCGTACGCACCGTCCGGGTCCGGGTGGGAGCGCTGACCGCCGTGGTGCCCGACGCGATGCGGTTCTGCTTCGATCTGACCACCGCGGGCACGGTCGCGGAGGGCGCGCTCCTGGAGATCGACCAGCCCCCCGGAACGGCGCACTGCCGGGCGTGTGAGCAGGACTTCACACTGACCGATCTTGTATTGCTTTGTCCGTGCGGCAGCGCCGACGTGGACATCACCTCGGGGCGGGAGCTGCAGATCGTCTCGATGAGAGTGGGCTGACCCTATGTGCGGTACGTGCGGTTGCGTCGGCGGAAGCGGTGAGGGCGGCGGCGGGACGAGGATCTCCGTACCGCACGCGCACCCGCACGGCCATGACCGGGTTCACCCGGGCGGGGCGGGTGGGGCCGGCGCGGCCGGTGAGACCATCACCCTCGAACAGAAGGTCCTCGTCAAGAACGACGGCCTGGCCGCACACAACCGCGCCTGGCTCGCCGAGCGGGGCATCGTCGCGGTGAACCTGATGAGCTCGCCCGGGGCCGGCAAGACCACCCTCCTCGAACGCACCGTCAGGAACTTCGCCGGACGCCGGCCGGTCGCGGTCGTCGAGGGGGACCAGGAGACCGCGCTCGACGCCGAGCGGATCCGGCGGGCGGGCGGCACGGTCGTCCAGATCAACACCGGCGCCGGCTGCCACCTCGACGCGGGGATGGTGCGGGGCGCGCTGGCCACCCTGGAGCCCGGGGAGGGCTCGCTGGTCCTGGTCGAGAACGTCGGCAACCTGGTCTGCCCCGCCCTCTTCGACCTCGGCGAACGGAGCCGGGCCGTGATCATCTCGGTCACCGAGGGAACGGACAAGCCCCTCAAGTACCCGTACATGTTCGCCGCGGCGGATCTCGTGATCATCAACAAGATCGACCTGCTGCCGTACGTCGACTTCGATGTCGAACAGTGCGAGAAGTACGCCCGTTCGGTCAATCCGGAGCTGCGGGTGCTCACCGTCTCGGCGACCACCGGTGAAGGCATGGCCGATTGGTACGACTGGGTGGCGCGGGCCTGATCACCGCGCCGGTCCGGGGCGCGGCGGACGCTCTCGGCACCGACGCCCTCCGGGCCGAACGGGCCTCCGCCCTTTCCCGCCCCGGGAAACAGAGGCGGGAAAGGGCGGAGGGGCCCGCGTACCGGCTGCCGTGGTGGGTCAGTTGCCCGCGACGGCCTTACGGCGACGGGTCACGATCACGACCGCGCCACCCGCGGCCAGCAGCACGGCCGCGCCCGCGGCGAGCGGGACGACATTGCCGCCGCCGGTCTCCGCCAGGTCGCCGCCGCCACCGGTGGACGCCGCGCTCGGCGTGTTCGGCGGGGTGGCGGTGTCCGACGTCGGCTCGGAGGCGCTCGGCGTGGGGGTGTCCGACGAGGGGGTGGTGGGCTCGCTCGCCGAGGGGGTCGGGGTGTCCGTGCCCGGTGTGCCGGACTCCGAGGGCGTGTCGCCGGGAGGCGTCGCCTCGGCCGGCGGCTTCTCCGGCGTGGACTCGTCCGTGGGCGGCTCCGGAGCCGGCGGGATCTCCTGCGCGGTGCAGTTCTTCGTGCCGCCGTTCCAGGCCGCGATCAGCTTGTCCTTGATGACCGCGCGGCTCGGACCGATCGGCAGGTCGCCGTGTTCGAAACCGTCGTTCGCGTCCTTGAGGCCGTCGTACTTGACCTTGCCGCGGTAGAGGTCGACCTGCGCGTAGCAGCCGACGTCGGGGAAGGCCACGTCCAGTGTGTCCTGGCCGCCCTGCTTGATGTCGACGGTGTCGAAGTCGTGGAAGACCTGCTCGCCCGAGGTCTCCCAGGTGGGGCCGTGGGTACGGTACGAGGCCAGCGAGACCGTGCAGTTCGAGGCGTCGGAGGCGGTGCGGACCTTGACGTGGACCTTGCCGTCGTCGGCCGGCTTGAGGCTGATGTCGTCGACCTTGATCTGGGAGACCCAGTCCCGGCCGTCCAGGGAGAACTCACACTTGTCGGCGGTGGTGACCGGCGTGCCCGCGCCCGTGCCGGGCTGGTAACCCCCGTGGTTGCCCTTGTCCCAGCCCTTGCCGCCGGGGCAGTCGGTCGCCCACGCGGAGCTTGCCGCGGCGGTGGTGAACGCCAGGGCGGCGGCGCCGATTCCGAGCAGGCGCAGCGCGGTGACACGTCTCGTTTTGGCCATGCGTTTCTCCATCTTGTTGCCCGCGTGATCCGGTCCCGTGCATCGCGTCGCGCACAACACGAGGTGGCCTGCCGGGTGCCGGAGCGGGCAGGCCGAAGCGAGGGCCGGACTGAAGTAGGTGGTCGCACACCGGGCAGCGGGGCCTCGGTGGCATCACGCATGCTGCTGGGGCGGCCACTTCCGTGTCAACCTGCGGCAACGGCCGGAATACTGCCTTCCGTCAGGGCCGTTGCCGGGCGTGCCGCGCGGCGGAACACACCACCGGACCACCCCTGGAACCATGTCCGGTGCCGCGCCGTCCCGCCTGGGGTGCCGCCCCGACCGACCGGCGTTGTGCGTGGTCAGAGGCGGTGCGGTCGGCCCGTCACCGGCCCGGCGGAGAGTGGCCGGACGCTGGGCGGCGGGCCAACTCACCTCGTCCCGGCGTGCTATGACGGTGCGTCGGTAGAGCGGCGGAAGCGGGGTCGGCGGTGGTGGCGCGCGCGGTGGTCACTGGGTCGCCGCAATGGTTGCGGTGAAGTCCAGCCACTCACGGCCTGATTGCGGTTCGGAACACGCGATCGCGGTGCGTGGACGGGGTGTTCCGGTGCTCGCGCGGGGACGACCGGATCCGGGGACAGCCATGAGGGCGGCCGGATCCAGGACCGGACGGCGGGCCGTGCGACCAGGGTCAGCGGGTGGGCAGCCGGACGCCGAGTTCGGACGCGGCGGCCTGGAGCACCGGCACCATGGCGACCAGGTCGTCGAGGGTGCGGCGGAACGCCGGGGCCGCGGTCGAGAGCGCCGCGAAGACACCGCCGTCCGGACGGAGCACGGGCACGGCCACGGCGCGCAGCCCGGCGTGGTGCTCCTCGTCGGCCGTCGCGTAACCGCGTTCGGCGGCCCGCTCGACCTCGGCGCGCAGGACCGCGCGGTCGGTGATGCTGCGCGGTCCGTACGGGGTGAGCTCGACCCGTTCCAGCAGGTCCGCCCGGACCTCGGCGGGGGCGAACGCCAGCAGTACCTTCCCCATCGAGGTGCAGTGCAGTGGGCCGTGCCGGCCGGGTTCGCTGCGTACGCCGACGGGCAGCGGGCCGTCCACGTAGTGCACGTAGAGATGGTGCGTCCCGTCGAGCACGGACATCAGGGTGGCTTCCTCGGTCTGCCGCGTCACCCGCTGCATCACGGGGAGGGCGGCGCCCGCGAACCCGTACGCCTGGCCGGCCTGCTGGCCGAGCCGGAAGAGGCCGAGCCCCGGCTTGTAGCGCTTGCCGACCGGCTCGAACTCGACCAGGCCCTCGCGGCACAGCGAGTTCACCAGCCGGTGCGAGGTGGAGACGGGCACGCCGCTCTCGCGCGCCAGCTCCGAGAGCGTGATGCCGTGCGGGTGCTCGCCGACCAGCAGGAGGAGCCGGATCGCCCGGCCCACCACGTCGACCGGTACATCGCTGGCACTCACAGCAGGACGCTACCACTCGGCGGAAGGGCCCTCCGCCGGGCGGTGATCGACCGGGTGCGCGCGCTGGTGCGCGACCTGGTGGTTGACACCGGCCGGGGAGCGTGGACACGATGCTTTCCATTGAACAGATGGTGTTTCCATTCAGTGGAAAAATGAAAGGAGCTGTGCATGACACGGCACCGGAGGGCCGCCCGATGAGCCACCCGATGTTCGACATCACCGGAAAGGTCGCCCTGGTCACCGGATCGAGCCGGGGCATCGGCCTGGCGCTCGCGCGGGGGCTGCTGGAAGCCGGCTGCACGGTCGTCCTCAACGGCCGGGACGCCGCCGCCCTGGAGGCGGCGCGCGCCGGACTGGCCGAGGCGTTCGGCGACGCCGTCCGCGCGGAGGCGTTCGACGTCACGGACTCCGCCGCCGTCGCCCGGGCCGTCGCCTCCGTCGAGGAGCGGACGGGCCCGATCGACATCCTCGTCAACAACACCGGGGCCCAGCGGCGCGCCCCCTTCACCGACTTCACCGACGAGGAATGGCACGGACTGCTGGGCACCAACCTCACCAGCGCCTTCCTGGTCGGCCGGGAGGTCGCCCGGCGGATGACCCCCCGTGGCCAGGGCAAGATCGTCAACATCTGCTCGCTCCAGAGCGAGGTGGTGCGCCCCGGCATCGCCCCGTACGCCGCCACCAAGGGCGGCCTGAAGATGCTCACCAAGGGCATGTGCGCCGACCTGGGCCCGTCCGGTATCCAGGTCAACGCCATCGGCCCCGGCTACTTCGAGACCGAGCTGACCGCCGCGCTCGTCGCCGACGAGGAGTTCAGCGCCTGGGTCCGGGGCCGCACGCCCGCCGGCCGCTGGGGCACGGTCGACGACCTGGTCGGCGCCCTGATCTATCTCGTCTCTCCCGCCTCCGACTTCGTCAACGGCCAGGTGCTGTACGTCGACGGCGGCATGCTCTCCGTCCTGTGAAGGAGCCTTCCCCCATGCACGCGTGTGTTGTCCACGGAGCCGGTGACCTGCGGATCGAGGAACGGCCGGCGGCCGACCCCGGGCCCGGCGAGATCGCCGTCTCGGTCGCCCTCGGCGGAATCTGCGGCTCCGATCTGCACTACTACCACCGGGGCCGGGTGGGGGACTTCGCCGTCACCGCGCCCATGGTGCTGGGCCACGAGGTCGTCGGGCATGTCGCCGCCCTCGGCCCCGGTACCACGGGACCGGCCGAGGGCACCCCCGTCGCCGTCCACCCCGCCACCCCCTGCGGCACCTGCCCCGAGTGCGCCGACGGCCGGCGCAACATCTGCGCGCACACCCGCTATCTGGGCAGCGCCGCCCGGACCCCGCACGTCCAGGGCGGCTTCGCCCAGCACATCACCGTGCCCGCCGACCAGATCCGCCCGCTGCCCGCGGGGCTCGGGCTGCGCCGCGCCGTCCTCGCGGAACCGCTGGCGGTCGCGCTGCACGCCGTACGCCGGGCCGGTGCGGTACGCGGCCGACGCGTCCTCGTCACCGGCGCGGGCCCCATCGGCTGCCTCGTCGTGGCGGCGCTGCGCCAGGCGGGCGCCGCGGAGGTCGTCGTCACCGATCTGCTCGACGCGCCGCTGCGGCTCGCGGCCGAGGTCGGCGCCACCGCGACCGTACGGGCGGACCGCCCCGACGATCCGGCCTGGGGAGATGCCGTCGATGTCGCGATCGAGGCGTCCGGCGCCCCGGCGGGACTGCGCACCTGCGTGGAGCGGGTGCGCCGCGGGGGCACCGTCGTCCTGCTGGGGCTGCTGCCGCCCGGCGAGGTCGGGCTGCTGGGCAATGTCGCGGTCACCCGCGAGATCGAGCTGCGGGGCGCCTTCCGGTTCGACGGCGAATTCGACGAGGCGCTGGCCCTGCTGGCCGGAGGACTGCCCGTCGATCCGGTCGTCACCCACACCTTCCCGCTGGAGCGGTCCGTCGACGCCTTCGACATCGCCGGGGACCGCGAAGTCGCCTCCAAGGTGCTGCTGGACCTCTCGGGAACCTAGGGTCTGTCTTGGGGAGCGGTCAGATGTGGTCGAACGGCTCGGCGAGCCGGAAGGCACCCCGCAGCGTCTCCCGGTACGCGGTCAGCGTCCGGACCTGGAAATACGCGCCCCAGGACGGATCGGGCGGCACGATCCCGTACTCCGTGCTGGTCCGGAAGCCGTACCTGCCGTAGTACGCGGGGCTCCCCAGCAGCGCGACGAGCGGTTCGCCGAGGGCGTCCGCCGCGCCGAGCACGGAGTGGACGAGCGCCAGCCCCACGCCGCGGCGCTGGTGGTCCGGACGCACGCTCAGCGGACCGAGGAGCAGCGCCGGGGCGCCGTCGACGCGCCCGCGGGTGCAGACCACGTGCCCGACGATCTCCTCCGGCCCGCCGGGCGCGCCGTCGACGGCGACGAGCGAGAGCTCCGGCAGCCAGTCCTCGCAGGTGCGCAGCGCGTCGAGGAGCGGGGCCTCCACGGTCTCCGGTTTCTCCGGGGTCGCGAAGGCGGCGGCGGTGACGGCCCGTACGGTGGCACGGTCGGCGGGGTTCTCACGTCGGATCAGCACCGGCACAGTGTGGGGCGGCGCCGCGCGGCGGCGCAAAGGAATTCTCCGGGCCGCGCCACATCGTTCCCGGGACCGGGACCGGTCAGGCTCCTTCCTCCCGGAGCACCGCGTCGACGACCCGCCGGGCGATGGCGGCCATTCGCGGGTCCGTCTCCCGGTAGTGGCGCAGTTCGAGGAGCGCGATCGACAGCGCCCAGCCGCGCCCCCGCGCCCAGGCCGCCTCGTCGGCCCCGACGGCGGCGCGGAAGACGCCCCGCGCGGCGGCGGGCAGCAGGTACCACGCCGCGATCAGGTCGACGGCCGGATCGCCCAGCCCGAGACAGCCGAAGTCGATGACCGCGCCGAGCCGTCCGTCGGCGATCAGCACATTTCCCGGCTGCAGGTCCGCGTGGATCCAGACGGCCGGCCCGCGCCGTCCGGGCGCTCGCAGCGCCGCCGCCCAGGCGGCCGTCACCGCGACGGCGTCGAGGTGCCCGCCCAGCTCACCGATGGCGGCGAGGGTGGCGGCATCCCGCGAGGCCAGGGGCTCACCGCGGTACGAGGCGGGCCCGTCGGCCGGGTCGATCCGGTGCAACGCGTTGATGAATTCCGCCAGTTCCCGGGCGAACGGCTCCGGCCGTGCGATCCCGGCGGCCCCCGGGTTCCCGCCCGGCAGCCAGCGGTAGACCGACCACGGGAAGGGAAACCCCTCGCCGGGCGTCCCCCTGCCCAGCGGTACGGGAACGGCGACCGGGAGCGCCGGCGCGAGCCGCGGCAGCCAGGTGTGCTCCTTCGCCACGTCGCCGGCGGCGCTCGCGACGCGGGGGAGCCGTACGACCATCTCCGCGCCGAGCCGGTACATCGCGTTCGAGGTACCGGCGGAGCGGACCGGCGTGACGGGCAGCGCCGCCCACCGGGGGAACTGGGCGGCGAGCAGCCGGCGTACCAGGGGGACGCCGGTGGCCACTTCGTCCGGGTGGAGGGGGCGCGGCTGCATGGCCACCAGCCAAGCGGCCCCGCGCCCGACCGGTCAACTCGCTTTTCCCCGGCGGACTCGTGCCGGGCGCGCGCCCCGGCGTGGACGGCGCGGCGTGCGGGGCCGAAGTGCGGCATGCTCTGCGGGACGAGTGGAACGGACCCGGCACGGGCACTGCCCGGAGCGGGTCCGTCATGGCAAGAAGGACCGGAACCAGATGACAGACCACAACGCTGGACTGATGGCGTTCGTGCGGGCACGCCTCGACGAGGAAGAGCGGATCGCCCGCGACGCCGGCGGCGATGCCTGGCGGTGCCCGCCGGAGCAGCCCGGTGAGATCCACGACCGCACCGGCAGTATCGCGTTCAGCCTGCGCACGCACGGCTACGACCGCCACATCGCCCGTCAGGATCCGGCGTGCACCCTCCGGCGTGTCGAGACGAGCCGGGTGCTGCTCGACGAGTACGCGGAGGTCGCGGCCCTGGACGTGGACCGTCCCGGCGACAGCTTCGCCGACGGCCGCGCGGTGGGACTGGGCTTCGTCGTCCGGCAGATGGCCGCGGAGCACGCCCACCACAGGGACTACCAGGTGAAGTGGCTGCCCCGGTTCTCCCATTAGAGGGCCACCGGCACCTTAGAGGGCCACCGGCAGCGTGTCCTTGGTGGACCGGCTCCGGCTCCCCGCCGGTCCGGTCCATCGGGCCCGTCAGGGCGGTACGCGAACGACAGACCCTAGGGTACGCGCGCGACGCCGGCGTAGAAGCCGCTCGGCTCGGGCGCCGGGGCGGGTCCGTCCTTGTACCAGTGGGCGGCCGTCACCAGCCCGGGTTCCACGAGTTCGAGACCGTCGAAGAAGCGCGCCACCTCGGCCCGGTCCCGCATCCGCAGCGGGATCTCGCCCTCCTTGTAGGCGGTGGTGACGACGTCCCGGTACTGCGGGTGTTCGTCGAAGGTGGTGTGGGAGAGGAGCAGATAGCTGCCGGAGGGCAGCGCGTCCACGAGGGTCCGGGTGATCCCGTACGGGTCGTCCTCGTCCGGGACGAAGTGCAGCAGCGCGATGAGACAGAGCGCGACGGGCCGGCCGAAGTCCAGGAGGGTCCGGGCGTGATCGAGGATGGCCTCCGGCTGCCGGACGTCCGCCTGGATGTAGTCGGTGGCGCCCTCGGCCGTGCCGGTGAGCCGGGCCTCGGCGTGGCGCAGCACGATGGGGTCGTTGTCGGCGTAGACGATCCGGGCCGTCGGAACGATCTCCTGGGCGATCTGGTGCAGATTCGGCTCGGTGGGGATCCCCGTGCCGATGTCGAGGTACTGGTCGACGCCCTGCCGGGCCACCCAGGCGACGGCGCGCCGCATGTACGCCCGGTTGCGTAAGGCGTTGCCCTTGGCCTCCGCGGGTATGCGCTCGCCGACCACTTGGTCCACCGGATAGTTGTCCTTGCCGCCGAGGAGCCAGTCGTACACCCGTGCGGGGTGGGCCTTGCTGGTGTCGATCCGGGGCTGGGGCGGCGGATGGGCCGTCATGAAGGGCTCCTGTGTGGGTGACCGGGGCTGCCACGACCGCCGACGCGCCGTGGTGGGCGCGGTGCGACGCGGACGGGCGCACAGCCTAGGTGACGCGCGCCACCCGGGACCAGGCCGTGATCATGACGTAGCCGGTATACCGTTCCGCCGCCGGTTCGCCGGTGAGCGCGGTCAGGTCGTCGATTCGCAGCACGTCGAACCCCGCCGCGTCGAGCAGGGCCGGCAGCCGCTCCCGCGTCGTGGGACGCGCGCCCGGCGCGCCCGCCGGTGCGCCGCCGGCGCCGACCGGGTCCGCGAGGAGCAGCAGGCCGCCGGGGCGCAGACAGCGGGCGGCCTCCGCGAGGACGGCCCGCTTGCCCCGGCGGCCTGGGGTGTCCGGCAGTCGCGAGGTGACCTCCATCATGAGCGCCTGGTCGAAGGAGCGGGCCGGGAACGGCAGGGCGGTCGCGTCGGCGGTGTGGAACTCCGGCCGGACGCCCAGCGCCGAACGCGCGGCGCGGCGCCGCGCGGTGGCGATCCGGGCGGCGCCGATGTCCGTGCCGGTCACCGCGCAGCCGGTCTCCGCGGCCAGCAGCAGCGCGGCCCGTCCGGTGCCGCAGCCGATGACGAGCAGGGCGGTGCCGGGGAGCGGCGCGAGCCGGGTCCCGGCCAGCCGGGTGAGCCGGTCGGCGCGGGTGGTGTCGGCCCGGGAGAGCCGGGGGCCCCGTGGGCCGGCCGGCCGGATCTCCCGGGCGTTCACACCGCGCTCCTCGGGACGCTCCCGTTGCGGTGGGACACCGTCGCCGCGCCGCCCGGCCGGATCCAGCGGCCGAGGGAGATCTCCGCGGTGATCCCGGGGCCGAAGCCGGCGATCACCCCCCGGGCCCCCTGCGCCGCGCCGCCCTCCTCGAAGAGCCGGTCCAGCGCGTCGAAGATGACGGCGCTGGCGATGTTCCCCCGCTCCGTGAGGGTCGCCCTGCTGTAGCGGAAGGTCTCCGACGGGAGCATCAGATACTTGCTCAGGTCGTCGAGGATCCGGGGCCCGCCCGCGTGGACGATGTAGAAGTCCAGGTCGGAGACGTCCCAGCCGAACGGCTCCGCCATGTCCCGCATGGCCGGGGCGAGCATGGACATCGTGCCGGGGACCCGCTTGTCGAGCATGAAGTGGAAGCCGGTGTCCCGGACCGCGTACGAGATCCACTCCTCCGTGCCGGGCACGAGATGCGAGCCGTTCTGTTCGAGCTGGACGCCCACCCCGCCCTCGCCCCGTACGGCGACGGCGGCGACCGCGTCCCCGAAGAGACCGTTGGAGAGCAGATTGCCCACCCCGAGGTCCTCCGGCTGGTAGCAGAGCGAACAGAACTCGCAGGACACGATGAGCACGTTCGCCCGCGGATACGCCATGCAGAAGTCGTGCGCGCGGTTGATGGCGGTGCCACCGGCGGCGCAGCCGAGCTGGGCGATGGGCAGTTGGCGGGTGGCGGACCTGAACCCCATGGTGTTGATCAGCCACGCGGTCATCGAGGGCATCATGAAGCCGGTGCACGACACGTACACGATCAGGTCGATGTCGCGGGTCGTCAGCTCCGCGTGGGCCAGCGCCCGGTCGATGACCTCCGGCAGCCGGGACTTGGCCTCGCTCTCGTAGAGGGCGTTGCGGGCGGTGAAGCCGGGATGTCTCAGCGTGTCCTCGATCGGCTGCACGAGATGCCGGGTCTGCACCCCGGTGTTGCCGATCAGCCGCAGCGCCAGGGCGAGTTGCGGGTGCCCGGCGTGCAGGGTGCGCGCGAACTCCAGGGTCTGTTCCCGGGTGATGACGTGCTCGGGCACGGCGATCGCCGGTCTGCACAGTGTTGCCATGTCAGCTCCTTCACCAGGCGACCGGAAGCGCCAGCGGATAGCGCCAGATGGAGTCGGTGTTCCACCGCACCTCGGGCTCGGGAACGGCCAGCCGCAGCGCGGGGAACCGGCGGAACAGGGTGCCGACGGAGACCTGGAGGGTCATCCGGGCGAGATGGGAGCCGAGGCAGTGGTGGCTGCCGTACCCGAACGCCATGTGGACGGCGGGGTCCACGCGCTCGAAGTCCAGCTCGTCCGGGCGCTCGTAGACGAGGTCGTCCCGGTTGGCCGTCAGGTAGGAGACATGGACCGTGTCGCCCGCCTTGATGGTCACCCCGTCGAACTCGACGTCCTCCAGGGCCACCCGCGGGATGCCGACCCCCTGGCGGAACGGGATGTACCGCAGCAACTCCTCGACGGCCTGGGGCAGCAGCTCGGGGCGGGCCCGCAACTGCGCGAGCTGCGCGGGGTGGGTCAGCAGCGTGAAGACGATGTTGCTGATGTCGTACGTGGTGGTGTCGTGGCCGGTGACGACCAGGAGCATCGCCAGGACGGCCAGTTCGGCCTCGTCCAGCATCTCGTCGCCCACCCGGGCGGTGGCGAGCGCGCTGATGAGGTCGTCGCCCGGCGCGCGCCGGCGCGCCGCGGTCAGCTCGGTGAAGTACGCCCGCAGCCCCGCCTTCGCCCCGACCGCGGAGTCGCGGTCGGCGGCGTTCATGGACATCATCGCCATCGCCCAGTCGCGCAACTGGCGCCGGTCCGCCACCGGTATGTCGAGCAGTTCGCAGATCGACATCAGGGGCAACCGGTCGGCGAGATCGGCGACGATGTCGCCCGGCCCGCCCCGCGCGACCATCTCGTCGAGCAGTTCGTCCACGGTCCGCTGGGTCCAGGGCCGTGTCTGCTCGACCTGACGGGTGGTGAACGCCTTGATGATCAGCCGGCGTACCCGGTTGAGGTTGGGCGGGTCCATCAGATTGATCGCCTCGGACTGGGCGATGGGCGCCGGGGTGATCCGCGGAAAGTCCTTGCCGATCAGCGCCGCGCGGCTGAACCTCCGGTCGGAGGTGACGGTCTGGACGTCCGCGTACCGGGTGACGAGCCAGCAGTCGCCCTCTCCGTACGGCATCCGGACCCGGGCGACCGGAGCCTCGGTCCGCATCCGGGTCATGAAGGGGTCGGGTTCCAGCGCGTTGTCATGTCGGACCGGGCAGGTCCGCACGGAATCCGAAGGAGTCATCGCGGCACTTCCTCATCGGAGGGGACAGATGGCGAGTAGTCCTGATTGTTCGGAGCATGCCATGACGATCGGCGCCACACTCAAGTAATTCCGTCCAGTTCACCCGTAAGAGGTATTTACGTGTGATCCCACGCAACATCCTTACCATTCAGGCGAATTGGGACCCGGTGATCCGGTCGTGAACCCCTCCCCGGCGGCCCCGGCGCCCGCCACGGGGATCGCGCCGCGCCCCACTCGACCGTCCCGCCTCCCCCGTACGGTCCAGCACGGCGCGCGGGCGCCGCCGGGCGGCGCTCCAATGGACAGGTGACCGCGCCCCCGGACGACTGCCTCGCGCGCAACGAGTGGATCTGCGGCGCCTACCTCTCCAGCCGCCGCACGATCCTGTGGGACGCGGTGCTCCAGCACCTCCAGCTCACCTTCGCCGCCGTCCTGATCGGCCTCGCCCTCGCCGTACCCCTCGCGCTCGCCGCCCGCCGCTGGAACGTGGCGGCGGCCCCCGTCCTCGGCGTCACGACCGTCCTCTACACCATTCCGTCGCTCGCCATGTTCTCGCTGCTCCTGCCGTTCTACGGACTGTCCGCCTCGCTCGTCGTCGCCGGGCTCGTGCTCTACTCCCTGACCCTGCTCGTACGGAACATCCTCGCCGGGCTGCGCGGCGTCCCCGAGGAGACCCGGCAGGCCGCCCGCGGACTCGGGTACGGCCCGCTCCGGCTGCTGCTCACCGTCGAACTGCCGCTCGCCCTGCCCGCGGCCCTGGCCGGACTGCGCATCGCGACCGTCTCCGCCGTCTCCCTCGTCACCATCGGCGCCATCGTCGGATACGGCGGACTCGGCAACCTCATCTACGCCGGGATGAACTCCTTCTTCAAGGCGCAGGTGCTCACCGCCTCCGTGCTGTGCGTCGTCATCGCCGTCGCCGCCGACGTCATCCTCCTGCTGCTCCAGCGCCTGCTCACCCCCTGGACCCGGCGGGCCCGCGCGTGAACACCCTCACCGCCGCCTGGTCCTGGCTCACCAGCCCCGCCCACTGGTCGGGCGACGGCTCCATCGGCGACCGGCTCGCCGAGCACCTCTTCCTCACCGTCGTCTGCCTCGCCCTGAGCTGCGCGCTCGCCCTGCCCGTCGCCCTGGTCCTCGGCCACCTCGGCCGGGGCGGCGCCCTCGCCGTCAACATCTCCAACGCGGGGCGCGCCGTCCCCACCTTCGCCGTTCTCGTCCTGCTGCTCCTCACCCCGCTCGGCGCGTACGGACAGTGGCCCACGATCATCGCCCTGGTCCTCTTCGCCGTCCCGCCGCTGCTGACCAACGCCTATGTCGGGATGCGGGGCGTCGACCGGGACACCGTCCGGGCCGCCCGCGGCATGGGCATGACCGCGTGGCAGACGCTGTACCGGGTCGAGGTGCCGCTCGCGCTGCCGCTGATCCTCACGGGCGTACGGATCGCCGCCGTCCAGCTCGTGGCCACCGCGACCCTCGCGGCGCTGATCGGCGGCGGGGGACTAGGCCGGATCATCACCGCCGGGTTCAACCTCGCCGACACCGCCCAGGTGGTGGCGGGCGCCGTGCTCGTCGCCGCCCTGGCGCTGCTGGTGGAGGGGGTGTTCGAGGCGGTACGCCGGCTGGGGACGTCCGGGCCGCGGTGGGGCGGGCCGGGCCGGAGTGGCCGGACGGGAGGCCCCGGGGACGGCGCCGGATGAGGCCGCTGCGTACCACCGCCCTCTGCGGCGTCCTGCTCCTGGCGACGGCCACCTGCACCACGGGACCCTCCCTGGAACACCGGGGCGCCGTCACCGCCCCGCCCGGCGACAGCCGTCATCTCACCGTCGGGACCGCCGGTTTCACCGAGAGCGACCTGCTGGCCCAGATGTACGCGCTCCTGCTGGAGCGGGCCGGATACCACACCAGAATTCTCTCGGTCACCAACCGGGAGCTCTACGAACCGGCCCTGGAGAGCGGCCGGATCGATGTCGTACCGGAGTACGCGGCCACCTTCGCCGACTGGCTGAACGCCAAGGTCCACGGCCCCGGCGCCCGCCCCGTCGGCTCGCCGGACCTCGCCACCACGATGAAGGCGCTGCGCACCCTCGCCTCGGCGCGCGGGCTGACGGTCCTCGCTCCCGGCCGCGCGGTCGACCAGAACGCCTTCGCGGTCGCCGCCTCCTACGCACGGAAGCACCGCCTGAAGACCCTGAGTGACCTGGGCCGTTCCCGGCTGCCGGTGCGGCTCGCCGCCGGTGACGAGTGCGTACGGCGCCCGTACTGCGCGCCGGGGCTGCGGAAGACGTACGGGATCGACATCACCGGCATCGACCCGAAGGGCGTCGGCACCACACCGGCCAAGGAGGCCGTGCGGCGCGGCCAGGACCAGATGGTGCTGACCACCACCACCGACGCGACCCTCGACCGGTTCGGACTGGTGCTGCTCGCCGACGACAAGCACCTGCAGAACGCAGACAACATCGTGCCCGTCGTCAACCGGGCCAGGGCCGGCGCGCGAGGCGTCACCGAGGCCCTGGACCGGCTGAACACCGTACTGACGACCGCGGACCTGGCCGGACTGGGCGAGCGGGTGGACGGCTGGCGGCGGCTGCCCGAGGACGTCGCCAGAAGCTATCTGGAGTCACGGGGACTGCTGCCGGCCGGCCGCGGCGGCCCGCCGCCCCGTCAGCCCGCCCGCAGCCGCTCCGGCAGCCAGCGCAGTTGCGCGGCCTGCTGGTACGGGCCGCCGCCCTCGTGGTCGTTGAAGTCGTACACCTCGATCGACTTGTCCTCGTGCGCGTACGCGTTGAACGCGCCGAACACCGTCGACGGCGGGCAGGTCTCGTCCTCCAGGGCCACCGAGAACAGCGCGGGGGCCCGGCCGCGGGCCGCGAAGTGCACGCCGTCGAAGTAGTTGAGCGTCCGCCACGCCCGCTCCGTACGGCCCCGGTAGGTCTTCAGGTAGAGGCCCACCTCGCGGTACGGATGCCGGGCGCTGATGGTCGTGGCCCGGGGGAAGTCGCAGAGGAACGGCACGTCCGGCGCCACCGCCACCAGGTCCGGTACGAGACCGGCCACCGCGAGGGTGATCCCGCCGCCCTGGCTGGCGCCGGCGACCGCGGTGCGCGCCGCGTCGACCAGCGGGTGGGCCCGGGCGGCCTCCACTGCGCGCACCGCGTCCGTGAACAGCCGCCGGTAGTAGTAGTCGTGCGGGTCCTCGATGCCCCGGGTCAGGAAGCCCGGTATGGAGGAGGCGCTGCCCACCGGATCGGGGGTGTCGCCGCCGTCCCACCCGGCGCCCTGCCCCCGGGTGTCCATCACGAAGTGCGCGAACCCGGCCGACCCCCACAGCAGATGACTGTGCGGCAGCCCGCGCCCGCCGCCGTACCCAACGTACTCCACCACCACGGGCAGCGGCTCACGGGTGCCCGCGGGCAGGACGAGCCAGCCCTTGACGGGGTGGCCGCCGAAGCCGGCGAAGGTCACGTCGAGGACGTCGAGCGTCGTCAGCGCGGTCGGGACGGGCTCGAAGCGCACGTCGAGATCATGGCCGCGGGTCTCGGCGAGGGTCTTCGCCCAGAACTGGTCGAAATCCTCGGGCTCCACGGACGCGCTCCGGTAGACCCGGAGCTGGTCGAGGGGCAGATCGGCCTGGGGCATGCGGGACCACCTCGGTAGGGAAAAGACTGGGCAACTGGCCAACGGGCCACTGGACAGCAGGTGATCACACCGTACGACCGGAGCGTGGATCGCAGAAGAGCGCGAACCCGCCGGTGCGGCCGACCTCAGGTCACCGGGCCGCGGCGGCAGGCGTGGACGACCTGAGTCCTGCTGCCCACGGCCCGCGCCCGGTCCGCACGACAGATCTCAGGCGTCCGAGACCGAGTCGAAGTCGACCTCGCCCCGGCCGATGCCCTGCGCGTCCGCGTCGACCGAGCGGCGCAGCGCCTCGTGGAGCTTGGCCGGGGTCAGCACCCCGGCGAAGCGCGACCCGTCCAGCACCGCCACCCACCCCGCGTCGTGCTGGAGCATCTCGCTGAACGCCTGCTTCAGCGGCGAGCCGAGCGGCACCCACGCCTCCATCCGCCGGGCGTGGTCCCCCACCGTGCCGGGCTCGGACCCGTCGGTCCCCGCGCGGGCCGGCGCGCCCGCCGCGATCCAGCCGTGCAGCTCGCCCGCGTCGTTCAGCACCACCGCCCAGCGGGCCCCCTCCGCACGCATCCGCGCCGCCGCGTCCCGCGCGGGCTCCCCGGTCCTGGCGACGGGCGGCTGCTCCAGATCGGCCGTCTCGACCGCGGTCACCGAGAGCCGTTTCAGCCCCCGGTCGGCACCGACGAACCGGGCCACGTACGGCGTCGCCGGGGTGCCGAGCACCGCGCCCGGAGTGTCGAACTGCTCGATGCGCCCTTCCCCGTACACGGCGATGCGGTCGCCCATCCGTACCGCCTCCTCGATGTCGTGGGTCACCAGCAGCACCGTCTTGCGCACCGTCGCCTGGAGCTTCAGGAACTCGTTCTGGAGCCGTTCGCGCACCACCGGGTCCACCGCGCCGAACGGCTCGTCCATCAGCAGCACCGGCGGATCGGCGGCCAGGGCGCGCGCCACCCCGACCCGCTGGCGCTGCCCGCCCGAGAGCTGCGCGGGGTAGCGCGGACCGTACGTCGCCGGGTCGAGCCCCACCAGCTCCAGCAGTTCCGCCGCCCGCTCGCGCGCCCTCGCCCTCTTCCAGCCGAGCAGCGTGGGGACGGTCGCGGTGTTGTCGAGGACCGTACGGTGCGGGAACAGCCCGACCTGCTGGATGACATAGCCGATCCGGCGGCGCAGCGCCACCGGGTCGACCCCGGAGACGTCCCGGCCCTCGACGAGGACCCGGCCCGAGGTGGGCTCGATCAGCCGGTTCACCATCATCATGGTGGTCGTCTTGCCGCACCCGGAGGGCCCCACCAGCGTCACCAGCTCGCCCTCGCGCACCTCGAAGGACAGGTCGTCCACGGCCGCCGTACCGTCCGGGTAGACCTTGCCGACCTGCTCGAACCGGATCATGACCTCACGCTAGGAGCGGCCGGTCCCGCCCGCACACGGGCCGCGACTGTCCGGGGCACCGCGCGCGTCCCGGTCGGCGCCGGCGTCCGCGTCCGGAGGGACGGAGGCGGCTGAACACGCACCGTGCCCGCTCCGTATCCACCGGGGCGGGCCGAGGCGCTCGCCGACCGTGTGCTGAAATGTCCGGCGTGACTGCCCCGGTGGTGCCTGACCGCCTTAGGGGCGCGAGAAACAGGAGCCCTTCTTGACCAGCTACCGCCAGCCCGGCGTCGTCCTCACCGACCACCGCTTCACGGTCCCGCTGGACCACGGCGATCCGGGCGGCGAGCGGATCGAGCTGTTCGCGCGCGAGGTCGTGTCGAGCGCGCGGGCCGGCGCGGAACTGCCCTGGCTGGTGTACCTGGAGGGCGGGCCCGGCTTCGGCGCGCGCCGGTTCACCGGCAGACAGGCGTGGCTCGGCCGCGCCCTGACGGAGTTCCGGGTGCTCCTGCTCGACCAGCGGGGCACCGGCCTCTCCACGCCCGTCAACCGGCAGACCCTGCCGCTGCACGGCGGCCCGCGCGCGCAGGCCGACCACATCGCCCACTTCCGCGCCGACTCCATCGTCCGCGACTGCGAGACCATCCGCCCGCTGCTCACCGGCGGCGCCCCCTGGACCGTACTCGGCCAGAGCTTCGGCGGCTTCTGCGCCACCCACTACCTCTGCGCCGCTCCCGAGGGGCTGGACACCGTACTGATCACCGGGGGACTGCCGTCCCTGGACGCCACCGCGGACGAGGTCTACCGCGCCGCGTACCCGCGGATCGCGCGCAAGGTGGAGGCCCACTACGCCCGTTACCCCCAGGACGTCGAACGGGCCCGCGCCGTCGCGCGGTACGTCGCCGAGCACCGGCCGGTCCTGCCCGGGGGCTACACCCTCACCCCCGAGGCGTTCCAGTCCCTCGGCATCGTGCTCGGCGCGGGGGACGGCAGCCATCAGCTCCACTACCTGCTGGAGAACGCCTTCGTCCGCACCCCCAAGGGCCCCGCCCTCTCCGACGCCTTCCAGGAGAGCGTGGCCTCGGCCCTCTCCTTCGCCGGACACCCGCTGTACGCGCTGGTCCACGAGGCGATCTACGCGCAGGGCGGTTCGGCCACCGACTGGGCCGCCGAGCGGGTACGGGGCGAGTTCGCCCGGTTCGACGCCGCCAAGACCCTCGCCGGGGAGGGCCCGCTCTACTTCACCGGCGAGTCCGTCCACCCCTGGCACTTCGAGAGCGACCCGGCGCTGCGCCCCCTGCGCGAGTCCGCCGAACTGCTCGCCGCCCGCAGCGACTGGCCCGCCCTGTACGACACGGCGCGGCTGGCCGCCAACGAGGTGCCCGTCGCGGCGGCCGTCTACCACGACGACATGTACGTCGACACGGAGCACTCGCTGCGCACCGCGCGCGCCATCCGCGGCCTGCGCACCTGGGTCACCGACGAGTTCGAGCACGACGGGGTACGGGCGGGCGGCCCGCGCGTCCTGGACCGGCTGCTGGCGCTGGCCCGCGGCGAGAGCTGAGCCCTCCGGGGCCCGCCGCGCGGATGCGGCGCGCCGGGGGGAGAATGACGCTCAGGGGACTGTGTCAGGCTGTGCGCGACGACCGGTCCCCGCCGAAGCGGAGGTGGTGGACATGCTGCTGCCGGACAGACATCTTGTCGCCGATCTCCTGGCCCGCTACCGGGCCTGGGAACGGCTGGTGCTCGTCGATCCGCTGGACGTGACGACCCGCAGACGCTTCGAGGACGTGGCGTACACCCTCTGCGTCCTCATGGGACAGCGCACCGCGCGGGAGGCGATCTGGCAGGCGGAGGCGTATCTGCGCAGGATCCGGCCGGTCCCGATCTTCCCGGACGGTACGGAGCCGGACGGTACGGGGCCGAACCGTACGGGCTCGGACGGTACGGCGTCGGACCGTACGAGGCCGGACCGGACGAGGCCGGACGGGAGACGGGCGGGCAGGACCCGGGCGGACGCGGCCCGGGCGGACGGCTGAGCGCCCCGCCGCGGTCCCGGAGACGCCCGGCCGGCGCCGTGCCGGATTGACAAACGGGCGTGCGGTTTCTGCAATGTACGGATGGACGAAGACCCCCGGCTCGACGATGTGCTGAACCAGGTGGGACCCCGGCTGCGCCGGATCAGGCGCGAGCGCGGGGCCACCCTGGGCGCGCTCTCCGCCGCCACCGGCATCTCCGTGAGCACCCTCTCCCGGCTGGAGTCCGGCCACCGCAGGCCCAGCCTCGAAGTGCTGCTGCCCATCGCCCGCGCCCACCAGGTACCGCTCGACGAACTGGTCGGCGCGCCCGAGGTGGGCGACCCCCGGATCCGCTCCAAGCCGATCGTGCGCGGCGGCCGTACGATGCTGCCGCTCACCAGCCGGCCGGGCGGCCTGCGGGCGTACAAGGTGGTGGCGGAGAACACGCCCGACCACTGCGACGAGGAGCAGCGGACCCACGAGGGGTACGAGTGGCTGTACGTCCTCTCCGGGCGGCTGCGGCTGCGGCTCGGCGACCACGATGTGGTGATGGGCCCGGGCGAGGCGGCCGAGTTCGACACGCGGGTCCCGCACTGGTTCGGCCCGGCCGGGGAGGCGCCCGTGGAATTCCTGAGCCTCTTCGGCCCGCAGGGCGAGCGGATGCATGTGAGGGCGCGGCCGAAGACGTCCTGAGCGGGCTGTTCCCAGCACGACAAGCGACCGCTTAGTATGCACAGGGAGTACCGACCCCGTGTGTGGAGGCCCGAATGCTGGCATGGCGCGTGCACAGGAACGGCGAGCCCGCGGAGGTGATGCGGCTGGAGGAGACCGAGCTTCCGGTGCCCGGTGCCGGGCAGGTCCGGCTGCGGGTCAGGGCGGCGAACATCAACTTCCCGGATGCCCTGCTCTGCCGGGGCCAGTACCAGGTACGGCCGCCGCTGCCCTTCACCCCGGGCGTGGAGATCTGCGGCGAGACCGAGGACGGCCGCCGCGTCATCGCCACACCGGAACTGCCGCACGGCGGCCTGGCCGAGTACGTCCTGGCCGACGAGGCGGCGCTGCTGCCCGCGCCCGGCACACTGGACGACGCCGAGGCCGCCGCGCTCCACATCGGCTACCAGACCGGCTGGTTCGCCCTGCACCGGCGGGCCGCCATCAAACCGGGGGAGACCCTGCTCGTACACGCCGCGGCCGGCGGCGTCGGCAGCGCCGCCGTCCAGCTCGGCAAGGCGGCGGGGGCCACCGTCATCGGGGTCGCCGGAGGCCGCAACAAGACCGCGGTGGCCCGGGAGATGGGGTGCGACGTGGTCATCGACCGCCGCACGGACGACATCGTCGCGGCCGTCAAGGAGGCCACCGGCGGCCGGGGCGCGGACGTCGTCTACGACCCGGTGGGCGGCGACGCGTACACCGCGTCCGCCAAGAGCGTCGCCTTCGAGGGCCGGATCGTCGTCGTCGGCTTCGCGAGCGGGACGATCCCGAGCCCCGCCCTCAACCACGCGCTGGTGAAGAACTACACGATCATGGGGCTCCACTGGGGCCTCTACAACTCCAAGGACCCCTCCGCGGTGGCGCGTTGCCACGAGGAGCTGACCGCGCTGGCGGCCCGGGGCGCGATCCGGCCGCTCATCAGCGAGCGGGCCGAGATGAAGGGCGGCGCCGACGCCGTGCAGCGCGTCGCCGACGGCGCCACCACGGGCCGGGTGGTCGTTCTCCCGGCAGGGGACCTCCGGTGACCGCTGCCGCCGACGTCCCCGACGCCGCCGGACTCCGTTCCCGTACCAGGGAACTGCTGGCCGGACACCCGCCGGCCACCACCGGGCGCACCGACTTCCTCAGGGCGCGCTTCGACGCCGGACTCGCCTGGGTGCACTACCCGGCCGGACTCGGCGGACTCGACGCGCCGCGCTCCCTCCAGGCGGTCGTGGACGCCGAACTCGCCGCCGCCGGCGCGCCCGACAACGACCCCCGGCGGATCGGCATCGGTCTCGGCATGGCCGCGCCGACCATCCTGCGGTACGGGACCCGGGAGCAGAAGGAGCGCTTCCTGCGGCCCCTGTGGGTCGGCGAGGAGGTGTGGTGCCAGCTCTTCAGCGAGCCCGGCGCGGGCTCCGACCTGGCGGCCCTCGGCACCCGCGCGGTGCGCGAGGGCGGCGGCCAGGACACCGGCGACTGGATCGTGAACGGACAGAAGGTGTGGACGTCCAGCGCCCATCTCGCCCGCTGGGCCATCCTCATCGCCCGTACCGATCCCGAGCTGCCCAAACACCAGGGCATCAGCTACTTCCTCTGCGACATGACCGCCCCGGGCGTCGAGGTACGGCCGCTGCGCCAGATCACCGGCGAGGCGGAGTTCAACGAGGTCTTCCTCACCGACGTCCGCATCCCCGACGCCCACCGGCTCGGCGCGATCGGCGAGGGCTGGAAGGTCGCGCAGACCACGCTGATGAACGAACGGGTCTCGATCGGCGGCGCGCGCCTGCCCCGCGAGGGCGGCATGATCGGCAAGGCCGCCGCCACCTGGCGCGAGCGGCCGGAGCTGCGCACCCACGATCTGCACCGGCGGCTGCTCACCCTCTGGGTGGAGGCCGAGGTCGCCCGGCTCACCGGCGAGCGGCTGCGCCAGCAGCTCGTCGCGGGCCAACCGGGGCCCGAGGGAAGCGGGATGAAACTCGCCTTCGCCCGCCTCAACCAGGAGATCAGCGGCCTGGAGGTGGAACTCCTGGGCGAAGAGGGCCTGTTGTACTCCGACTGGACCCTGCGCAGGCCCGAACTGGTCGACTTCACCGGACGCGACGCCGGATACCGCTATCTGCGGTCCAAGGGCAACTCCATCGAGGGCGGTACGAGCGAGGTCCTCCTCAACATCGTCGCCGAACGCGTCCTCGGCCTGCCCCCGGAGCCGCGCAACGACAAGGACGTCCCCTGGAAGGACCTGACCCGGTGACCACGCAGCCCGCCCCCGCCGCGGCCTCCCCCGACCTGCTCTACTCGGAGACCGAGGACGATCTGCGGGCCGCCGTACGGTCGTTGCTCACCGACCGGGCCGACCTGCCGGCCACCCTCGCCCGCGCCGAGTCCGGCGACCCCTACGATCCCGGGCTGTGGACCTCGCTCACCGCCGGGATCGGCGTGGCGGGGCTGCTCGTCCCGGAGAAGCTGGGCGGCCAGGGCGCGGGCCACCGGGAGGCCGCGGTCGTCCTGGAGGAGCTGGGGCGCGCCGTCACCCCCGCGCCCTACCTCACCAGTTCGGTGGTGGCGACCGAGACCCTGCTCGGCTGTGACGGGGAGAGCACCGAGTCCACGGATGTCGCCGGGCTCCTCACCGCGCTGGCGAGCGGCCACCGTACCGCCGTGCTCGCCCTGCCGCTCACCACCGCCCCGGACGCGCCGCTGCCCTTCGCGGGGGACGCCGTGGCCGCCGGGGACCCGGCGGAGGCGACGACCACGGTGAGCGCCGTCGCCGACGCCGTACGCGCCGATGTGCTGCTCGTCCCGCGCGCCGACGGTTTGTACGCCGTCGAGACGGCCGCGCCCGGTGTCACCGTCGAGCCGCTGACACCGCTCGACCTGACCCGCCCGCTCGCCACCGTCACGGTCCCGGCCGGCCACGGCATCCGGATCGCCGACGCCGCCACGGGGGAGGCCGCCGTACGGCGCGGACTGCTGGCCGGCGCCGGACTGCTCGCCTCCGAACAGCTCGGCCTCGCCGAGTGGTGCCTGGAGGAGACCGTCCGGCACACCCGCGAGCGCCACCAGTTCAACCGCCCCGTCGGCTCCTTCCAGGCTCTCAAGCACCGGATGGCGCAGCTCTGGCTGGAGGTCGTCTCGGCCCGCGCCGCCGCCCGCAACGCCGCCGACGCGCTCGCCACCGGCGACCCCGGGGCCCCGCTCGCCGTGGCCGTCGCCCAGGCGTACTGCGGGCGCGTCGCCGTCCACGCCGCCGAGGAGTGCGTCCAGCTCCACGGCGGGACCGGCATGACCTGGGAGCACCCCGCGCACCTGTACCTCAAGCGCGCCAAGTCCGACGAGAGCGCGCTCGGTTCGCCCGGCGCACACCGGGAACGCCTGGCCGGCCTGGCGGACCTCCCCGGGCCGGAATGGCGCGTCCAGGTGACCGGCGGCGCGCCGGGGAGGGGCCCCGCGGGTGGCTGAATCGCGGATGGCGGGTGGACGAACACTGCGCGGCACAGCCTTGATTCAGGCATGACAGGGCGATACTCACCAGGACCGTGCCCGCCGCGCCTCAGCGCGTCCCGTCCCGGAGGCATCATGGCCCTCACCACCCGCCGCAGAGCCGTCAGCACGCTCACCGCCGCGCTCGCGGGGGTCGTCGCGGCCCCCGCCTACGCCCGGGCCGCCGCCCGGACGGGAGGCGGCGGTCAGGGTCCCCGGCCGCTGCGCCGCGCCCACGCCCACAACGACTACCTCCACCCGCGCCCGCTCCTCGACGCGCTGGCGCACGGCTTCACCAGCGTCGAGGCCGACATCTTCCTGGTCGACGGCGAACTGCTGGTCGCCCACGAGGCCACCGAACTCGACCCGGCCCGTACCCTCGCCTCGCTCTACCTCGACCCGCTCCTCGCCCGGGTCCGCGCGAACGGGGGCTCCGTCCACCGGGGATACCACCGCCCGGTGCAACTGCTCATCGACATCAAGACGGACGGCGCCGCCGCGTACACCGAGCTGCACCGCCAACTCGCCCGCTACCGCTCGATGCTGACCACGTACGCCCACGGCTCGGTACGCCCCGGCGCGGTCACCCCGGTCATCTCCGGCGACCGCGCGGCCCGCGTACCGATGGAGGCGCAGCGCGTGCGGTACGCCTTCTACGACGGGCGGCTCGACGACCTCGGGACCGCCGCGCCCGCCTCCTTCGTCCCGCTCATCAGCACCAACTGGACGCAGAGCTTCAGCTGGCAGGGCGCCGGCCCGTTCCCCGCCGCCGAGCGCGCCGAACTGTGGCGTCTCGCCGGTGCCGCGCACTCCCACGGGCAGCGGTTGCGCTTCTGGGCCACCCCCGACCTTCCGGGGCCCGCGCGGGACGCCGTCTGGAGCGAACTGCTCGCCGCCGGTGTGGACCACCTCAACACCGACGACCTCGCGGGTCTCGAACGCTTTCTGCGCACCGCCCGGCCGTAACCCCGCGTCAACCACCCGTACGGCGGACACGCCAGTCGGCCGTACCGGCCCCCTCCTCCGCCACACTGGCGGCCGAATGCCGCGATTCCCGTGCGGCGGAGGAGGTTTGGCGATGGCCATTTCGATTTCAGTGGTGCTGCTTCTGGCGATTCTCGCGGTGGTCTTCCTGCGCAGCGGCGGACTGAAGTTCTCGCACGCGCTGGTCTGCGCCCTGCTCGGATTCTTCCTCGCGGGCACAAGCATGGCGCCGACCATCGCCAACGGGATCTCCACCACGGCCGGGGTGGTCTCCAGCCTCAACCCCTGACCGGTGGGCGCCCGGCGGTCACGTACCGACCAGCCGCGAGCGGATCAGGAAGCGTACGCCCTCGGGGGCCTCCAGGGAGAAGCCGCTGCCGCGCCCCGCGACCACGTCGACGATGAGCCGGGTGTGACGCCACACCTCGTACTGGCTCACCGACATCCAGAACGGGACCGGCTCGGCGACGCCCTCGACCTCCAGGGAATGGAGCAGCACGTCGGAGCCGCCGGTACGGAACTCGCCGTCCGGATAGCACATGGGCGCGCTGCCGTCGCAGCAGCCGCCCGACTGATGGAACATCAACGGCCCGTGGTCCGCCCGCAGCCGCCGGATCAACTCGGCGGCCGCGGGCGTCAGCACGACCAGGGGCGTCTCGGGGGAACTCACTTCGTAGTTCATCTCGCCGCCTCTGCGGAGGAAGGGAACCGGTCGTCAGGAGAACCAGTCAACCCGCCGTGAGGTTGCGCCGGGGTTGCACCGCGGCGCGACCAACCCCCGGTCCTGTCTCCCCTTCTACCCGTCCCGGCCGAGCCTGAGCATCACCTTGCTGCTGCCGCTCGCCGGATCGGCGGCGACGGCCAGCGCCTCCCCGGCCCGGTCGAGGCCGAAGCGGTGGGTGATCACGGGGGAGACGTCCAGACCGTCCCGCATCGCCAGCAGCGCGTCGTCGATCTCCTCCACGAAGCGGTACGAGCCGACCCAGTTGATCTCCCGGGTCACCAGGTCACCGAGGGCCGCGGACACGGCGGCGCCCGGCAGGTTACCGACCTGGACGAGGGTGCCGCCGCGCGCCGTCGCCCGCAGGACGGGGCCGAGCGCCGCCGGGGCGCCGGACGCCTCGAAGGCCACCTCGACATCGTCGGGGAGCACCGCGCCCGCGCCGAGGTCGCGCGTCTCGTCCGCGCCCATGGCGCGGGCGACGGCGAGCGACGCCGCGGAGAGGTCCGAGGCGATCACCGCGGCGGCGCCCCGGTGCTTCGCCGCCGCCACGACCAGCGCCCCGATCGGGCCGCAGCCGTTGACCAGCACGGCCTTGCCCCGGATGTCTCCGGCGCGGTGCACGGCGTGCAGCGCCACGGCGAGGGGCTCGGCGAGGGCGCCGTGCTCGGTGTCCACGCCGTCCGGCAGCGGCCGTATCTGGCCCGCCCGGACCACCCGGTACTCGCTGAACCCGCCGTCGGTGTGCGGGTCGAAGGCGGCGGAACCGAAGTACCGGATCCGCGGGTGGAGGTTGGTGCGGCCGGCGATCCGGTCCGGCAGCGGGCCGTTGCCGACCGGCTCGGCCGGGTGCACGGTGACGGGCTGTCCGGCACGCAGTCCGCCGACCCCCGCGCCGGTCGCGGCGATCCGTCCCGCGACCTCGTGACCGAGCACCAGGGGGTGCGCGAGCGCGGCGGTCCCGGACGCCCCGTGCTTCCAGTAGGCGACGTCGGACCCGCAGATCCCGCCCCACTCCATCGCGAGGAGGACTTCCCCCTCGCCCGGCACGGGGTCGGGACGCTCGTCGATACGGAGGTCTCCGGCACCGTGGACGACGACGGCCCTCATGCGGCGTCCTCCAGCCGGACCAGGTCGCGGCCGCGGGTCTCGGGGGCGAGGTACGCGGAGACCAGGGTGATCAGCGAGTAGACGACGAGCATCGCCGCGATCGGCCACCAGCTCCCGGTGACGGCGGTGAGGGTCGCCGCGACGACCGGCCCGATGGCGGTGGCGAGGATGCCGCCGATCTCCTTGGCCAGGGCGAGCTGGGTGAAGCGGGTCCGGGAGCCGAACAGCTCGGCCATCGTCACGCTCTCCAGCGAGAACAGCCCGAGGACACCGACGTTGAGCCCGAGGACCATGCCGAGCATCAGGGCGGAGGTGCTGTCCGAGGTGATGAGCAGCATCATCGGGAAGGCGAAGGCCATGGTCAGCAGGGTGAGCGCGACATACATCGGGCGGCGGCCGAAGCGGTCCCCGAGCATCCCGACCAGCGGCACGGTGAGGAAGCCCAGCAGCGAGCCGTACACGATCGCGTCGGTCGGCACGGACCGCTCGGCGTGGAGCGTCGTGGCGATGTAGCCGACGAGGAACGTCTGGATCAGCCCCGAGTTGCCGGCCTGGCCGAACCGCAGTCCGAGGGCGAGGAAGAACGCCTTGCCCTTGCGCTGGCGGATCCCGGCCTCCAGGACGCTCTCCTGCTTCTCGTCCAGGGCGGAGTCGGTCAGGACGGTCTCGACCTCGTCGCGGGACATGGCGACACCGTCGACCACGTCGGCCCGCTCCTCGAAGACCGGGCTCTCCTTGAGGTTCCTGCGCAGCCAGACCGCGAAGATCATCAGGAGGAAGCTCAGCAGGAACGGGAGCCGCCAGCCCCACGAGAGCAGCTGCTCCTCGCTGAGCACGGCGAGCAGGATCGCCCACAGGCCGGACGCGGCCAGGGTGCCGGAGTTGGTGCCGAGCGACACCAGCGACGAGACCAGGCCCCGGCGCTTGGTGGGGGCGTACTCGGCGAGCATGACGGTGGCCCCGGCGATCTCGGCGCCGGCTCCGAAGCCCTGGACCAGGCGCAGGACGACCAGCAGGATCGGGGCGAGGATGCCGATCGAGGCGTAGGTCGGCAGCGCGCCGATCAGCGTGGTGGAGGCCCCCATCAGCAGGATGGTCAGGAACAGGACCTTCTTGCGGCCGATCCGGTCGCCCATCCGCCCGAAGTAGACGGCCCCGGCGAGCCGGGCGACGTACCCGACACCGTAGGTCGCCATGGCGGCGATCAGGCCGATCGCCGGGCTGACGTCCGGGAAGAAGATCTTGTTGAAGACGATGGCCGCTGCCAGCGAGTAGAGCTGGAAGTCCATGAACTCCATCGCCGTACCCAGCCAGCCGGATACGGCGGCCTTGGTGAGATCACGCGTCGTTCTCGTCGCGGGGCCCGTGGGCTCCGTCCGCGTGGTGTCCGTCATGGGAACTCCGTTGTTCGGGGAAGTGCTGTCGGCTGTCGGAGAGGGGCGAGCCTGCTCCTTCGGGGTCCGTACGCCGCCGGCCAACCGGTTCACACGCCGGACAACTGGTCGACATGGCTGGTATACAAGCACTGGTCGGCCAGTGATGCAATACTCGTTCCACATGGGACGACGCCATCGGAACGGCACAGCGCCATCGACCGGGCACGGGCCGTGTCAGCGCCCGATACGATGAGCGCATGGCCCGATCGAACCGGCAGCGGACCAGCCGCCGCGCTGTCTACGAGACGTTGCGGCACAAGGTTCTGACCCTTGAGCTCCCTCCGGGCGCAGCCCTGTCCGAGAACGAGCTGGCGGCGGCCCTCGGGGTCAGCCGCACCCCTGTCAGGGAGAGTCTGATCCTGCTCTCCCACGAGGGTTTGGTCCAGGTCTTTCCGCAGGTGGGATCGTTCGTCTCACGGGTCGACCCGGCCAAGGTGGCCGACGCCCAGTTCCTCCGGGAGGCCGTGGAGCTGGCCTCCCTGGAAGACCTCCCCGCGGAACTCGACCCCGAGGTCGTCGACGCACTGCGCGCCAACCTGGCCGAGCAGCAGCGGCCGGGCCTCGCCCTGGAGGAGTTCTTCGCCCTGGACGAGGCGTTCCACCAGGCCATCCTGCGGCTGAGCGGACACGGCAGCGCCTGGGCCACCGTGGTCTCGGCCAAGGGTCATCTCGACCGTGCGCGCCGCCTGGGTCTCTACCACACCGCGTCACCGGCCGGTTTCGCCGCTCAGCACGTGGAGATCTTCGAAGCGGTGCTCGCCGGGGACGTCACCCTGGCCCGTACGGCCATGCGCACCCATCTGCGGGCGGTCTTCGACGACGTCGAACGCATCCGGGCCCGCTCGCCGGAGCTGTTCGCCACGGACTCGGGCACGGTCCCGGTACGGCGCAACATCGCCGTCTGGGAATAGGGCCGCCCTGGAGGCGCTGTTCAGACACCGGCCGGGAGGTTCCGCCGCCGGTGGCGGCGGATGTGCCGCAGCAGGGCGGGGAGCCAGGGCACCGCTCCGAGGAGCAGGAGCAGGGACAGGAGCGGCACCCGCCAGTACGGCGAGACATTCGCCGGGGGCGGGGACGGCGGGGGCGTCACCCAGGGGCGTGCCGTCTTCGACCAGGCGAGGAACGCGTCGCCCACCGGGACCAGCCCGAAGGCGTACCGCTTGGTCCAGGGCGTCCGGACCGGCAGCCCGGCCAGCTCGCTGTAGTTGGCCAGCGCCCCGGCGAGCGGGGCGTCGCCGTGGACCTGGGCCGCGCCGATGGTGACCACCGTCGCCGACAGGCTCACCCCGAGCGGCAGCGGGCCGGAGTCGACGTCGGCCGGACCGTCCAGCCCCCGCGGATACTCCCGTACGGTCGGGCCGAGGCCGAGCGGGGAGACGACGTACCGGTCGCGGAAGCGCGCGTACTGCTCCGCGGCGAAGTCCGGGTCGACGTCGACCAGGAAGCGCTGGACGAGGCTCTGCGAACTGCCCCTGGCCACCTCGGCCGGGGTGCCGTCCACCGGGTCGACCCGGTGCGGGAGCAGCCCCGTACGCGGATCGAGCCGGCCGCGTACCCCCTGGAGCCAGCGCTCCGCGGTCTTCCCGTACCGGGGGCCTGTCGTTGCCGGGAGCAGTGTGTCGTGCAGCCGCAGCGAGGCCATCGCCACGACCGAGTCGACCGGCCACGCCTGTCCCGGGTACGCCGCCAGGTACGGCGAGGCGGAGGCGTCGAACGCCGCGCCCAGCTCGGCGGAGTCGGCGGTGAACCGCCGGACCTCGGCCGGGTCGCGCCGCCCGGCCGGCTGGAGCGCCAGCACCCCGCCGCGCAGCCAGTTGCTCCAGCCGCGGTGGAAGACGCCGTACGACGGGACGAGGTCCTCGCTGAACGGGGCGCGGCCCGGCGTGGAGTCCAGCCGGGCCAGCGCCCACCGTGCCTCCCGCAGCGCGCCGGGGCGCTCGGTCTCCGGTGCGCGCATGCCCCGTTCGACCCAGCTCAGTCCGTACAGCACATGCAGGAAGAAGTACCCCTCGGGGAAGAGTTCCTGGGCCTCCTCGCCCGCGCCGTCGTCCAGGGCCGCGCGCAGGAAGGCCAGTTGGGGCCCGATCCCGGACGGTTCGCCCTTCGCGCCCCCGGTGGCCGGTGCCAGCAGGCGCACCGCGCCCAGCAGTGCGCAGAGGCTGACCACCACCGCGACCAGGAGGCGTGCCCGGCGCGGTGGCCGGCGCGCTGTCGATATCGGCTCTCGCATCGCATGATCGTAGAGGGCGGGACCGCGCCGCCGTCCCGCCGCCGGGCGGCCCCGGCACTCCTGCTCAGTGGGTGGTGCCGAGCCATGTCTGCAGGAGGTCGCAGAGCGGGGCGAGCTCCCGGTCGAGTTCCGGGAGCAGGGCGGCGGACGGCGACGGTTCGGTGAGCCAGCTCCGCAGTACGGCGAGGAACGCCGCCTGCACGGCGCCGCCGATGCTCTGGGCCATCACACCGCCCGGCGGTATGCCGTGCCGGCGGGCGACGAACGCGGTGACGGCGGCCGCCCAGCTCAGCCAGTGCGCGGACTCCTCGGACCGCAGGTCGGGGGAGGTGTCGAGGAGCGCGAAGCGTTCCATCCACAGGCTGGAGTCCTCGATGGAGAGCGCGAGGTTCCTGACGACGCACGCGCGGACGGCGCGCATCGCCGGCTCCGCGGGGTCCGTGGCGTCGAGGAGTTCGGAGAGGCGCCGGGTGTGGACGTCGAAGGTGCCCCAGACGATCTCCGACTTCGTCCCCCAGTACCGGAACACACTCGTCCGGCTCACCCCGCTCGCCTCGGCGATCATCGGGATCGTGGTCGCCGCGTAGCCGTGGTCGAGGAAGAGGCGGATCGCGACGCGCTCGATGTCCTCCCGGGACGACACCGCGGGCCGGCCGGGGGACCGCCGCCGGGGCGGTGGTGGAGTCGCGTGCATGCCAGTCCTGTCCCCCCGCCCCCTGTCAGGGGCGAGTACATTGTGATACTCAGTACCAGAATAGAAGGCGCACCCCGTCGCGGTGCTGAGGGGACCGTACTCGACGGAGGGAGGAGCCCCCGGTGGGACGGGAGGACTCCCGTGCTCGGCGCGGCGCGGCGCCCCACGGCAAGGGAAAGAGAGCTCAACCATGCAACTCGACGGCAAACGCGTCATCGTGACCGGCGGTTCCCAGGGCATCGGCGAGGCCACCGTGCGCGCCTTCGCGCGCGAGGGCGCGCGGGTGTGGTCGTTCGATCTCGCACCGGAGGCCGGTGCGCGCGTCGCGGCCGAGGCGACGGCGGAGGGGCCCGGGACGGTCACGTTCCGCCGCGCCGACATCGCCGACAAGGACGCCGTCGACGCCGCCTTCGACGAGGCGACCGGCGCGCTCGGCGGCCTCGACGTGCTGGTCAACGTGGCCGGCCTGCAGCGCAGCTCGCTCGCGGCGGAGATCACGGACGAGCTGTGGGAGTCGGTCTTCCGGGTCAATGTGCTGGGCACGATCCACACCAACCAGGCGGCCTACCGGGCCATGCGGCCGGCCGGCGCGGGCGCGATCGTCAACTTCGGCTCGATGTCCGGGTTCACCGGCGAGCTCACCAACGCCACCTACGGGGCCTCGAAGGCCGCCGTCCACACCTGGACGCGCACCGTGGCCCGCGAGTGGGGGCCGGACGGGATACGGGTGAACGCCGTCCTCCCGTACGTCAACACCCCGATGTTCGACAAGTACCGGGGCTCGCTCGGCCCGGAGGAACTCGCGGCGTACGACGCCGAGATCGCGAAGTCGATCCCGCTCGGCGGGAAGTTCGGCGACGCCGACGCCGATCTCGCGCCCGTGCTGGTGTTCCTCGCGAGCGACGCCTCGCACTTCATCACCGGGCAGCTCCTGCCCGTCGACGGCGGCCTGACCAGCGTCCGCTGACGATCACCACCGGTCCCGGCGGGACCGGCGCCGCCACCGCGGCGCGCTCCGGCCGGGCCACCACGTACCACCAGAGGAAGAAGAAACACCCATGAGGGCATGGCAGTTCACCGGTGTGAACGAACCCCTGCAGCTTGTCGAGCTGCCCGAACCGACCCCGGCCGCGGGCGAGATCGTCCTCGCCGTCAAGGCGGCGGGGATCTGTCACAGCGACGTCAGCTTCATCGACGGCACCATCACCTCGCTGCTCGGGCACATCCCGATCGTGCTCGGCCACGAGACCGCCGGGATCGTCACCGCGGTCGGTGAGGGCGTCACCGGCTTCGCCGTCGGCGACCGGGTCGGCATCCCGGCCACCACGGAGGGGCCGGGCACCGCGGTCGACGGCGGATTCGCGGAGTACACCGCGGTCGAGGCGCGGCTCGCCGTCCATGTGCCGGACGCCGTCGACTTCGAACAGGCCGCGCCCGCCATGGACGCGGCCCGTACGGCCTACCGCGCCGTCGAGACGTTCGGGCATGTCGCGGCCGGGATGAACGTCGGCATCATCGGCTTCGGCGGTCTCGGCTCGCTCGGCGCGCAGATCGCGAAGGCGGCCGGGGCCACCGTGTACGTGGCCGAGGTGAACGAGTCCGCCTGGGAGCGGGCCAGGGAGCTCGGGGTCGGCGGTGTCTCCGCCGACATCCGTGACTTCGAGGACGCCGGACTCGACGTCGTCATCGACTTCGCCGGGTTCGGTACGACCACCGCCTCCGCCGTCGACGCCGTCCGGCACGGCGGCCGGATCGTGCAGATCGGTCTGGCCCGTGAGACGGCCACCCTCTCCATGCAGAAGATCACGATGAAGGAGATCACCCTCGTCGGCGCCTCCAACGGGGAGAAGTCCGAGGCGGAGGCCGTCCTCGGCCTCATCGCCACCGGCGCCCTGCGCTCCCACACCGTACCGATCCCGTTCGACCGGATCCCCGAGTACATCGGCAAGCTCACGAGCGGCGAGCTGGCCGGCCGCGCCGTCGCCCTGCTGTAGCGTTCGGCCCCGTCCGACCCGGGAGGAGACCCGGGTCGGACGGCGCGCCTACCGCGCCTCGCCGGCCGCCACCGCCCGCCCGGCCGCGTCCGGTTCGCCCGTACGGGCCGCCGGGCCGCCGGGCCGGCGCATGAAGGCGACACCGAACGCGGCCAGCACGGATGCCACCGCGAGCGCGTACAGACCGCCGTGCGTACTGCCGGTGGTGTCCTTGAGGTAGCCGAAGAGGGTGGGGGAGACGAACCCGCCCAGGTTGCCCAGCGAGTTGACCACCGCCAGCCCGGCCGCGGCGATCTTCAGATCGAGCCCGGACTGCGCCATCGGCCAGAACAGCGTGGCCGCGCACTTGCCGCCGACCGCCGCCAGGGTGATGGCGGCGAGCCCGAACCAGGGGGAGCCCAGGGTGGCGAGGAAGGAGCCCACCGCCGACAGGACGAGCGCGATCGCGAGATAGGGCCGGCGGTCCGGGGCGCGGTCCGTGAAGTGGCTCATCGAGTACATGGCGATCACCGCGCAGATCCACGGGATGGCGGAGAGCAGCCCGATCTGGAAGGGCGAGAGCCCGCCGATCTCCGCCACCAGGCTCGGCAGCCAGAACGTGATCGCGTAGCCGGTGAGGGCCATCGCGAAGAAGACCGCGGTCAGCAGGGCGACCTGGGGGTGGACCAGGAGCCGCATCCTCGACACCTTCGGAGCCCGGCTGCGGGACTCCTGGTCGCGCGCGACCGCCGCGCTCAGCGCGTCCTTCTCCTCCTGTGTGAGCCAGCGCGCGTCACCGATCTTGGAGACCAGGAAGAATCCGGCGACGATCCCCACCACGATGGAGAAGACGCCCTCGATCGCGAACATCCAGCGCCAGCCGGCGAATCCGGCCACCCCGTGCATCTCCAGCAGCGCCCCGGTGATCGGGCCGGTCACGATGTAGGCCGTGGCGGAGCCGCCCAGGAAGATCGCGCTGGCCCGGCCCCGGCTGGAGTCCGGCAGCCACTGGGTGAAGTAGAGGAGCACGCCGGGGAAGAAGCCCGCCTCCGTGACACCGAGGAGGAAACGCAGGACGTAGAACGTCGTCACATTGTGGATGAGACACATCGCCAGGATCACCGCGCCCCAGGTGATCATGATGCGGGTCAGCCAGACCCGGGCGCCGAAGCGTTCCATGAGCATGTTGCTCGGGACCTCGAAGAGGGCGTACCCGATGAAGAACAGGCCGGCGCCGAGGCCGTAGGCGGTGGCGCTCACCCCGACGTCGGCCCTCAGCTCGTCCTGGACGAACCCGACGTTCGTCCGGTCCATCTGGTTGACCAGGAGCATCAGCACCAGAATGGGCAGCATGCGGCGGAGGAATTTGCCGACCGCACGGCTCTCCGCGTCCGGTTCGCTCGGTTCGCTCTTGGGGCTCTTCGCAAGAGGCTGCGGGACCATCGTTGTCTCCCACTTCGATTGGCGTGACGGCATGACAGATAGGTCCGGTGCCCGGGCCGTCGACCGCGAAGGCCAGACTCCGCTCGCGAGGGCGGGGCGCGCCGCGCCCCGACCGTCCCGGCGTCCGGCTCGGTCGTATATGTATGTGAACATCTGTCACACGTGTGGACACGTTACGGTCGTGTGTCCACCCGGTCAATGGTTTCCCGTGGAATCTCGCGGGACCGCCACCGTGTGTCCATGAGGTGCAAGGTCCCACGTCAGAGGCGAGGGGGTGGTGGTGTGACCGCTTGACGGTTTCCCGCGGGGCGGCCTAAGTTCGGTGACGAATACATGAACATAGATCTCGGACACATACCTGAACGGAGTCTCATGCTTGACGGAGTGCTGTTCTTTCCGGTCACCCCCTTCGCACCCGACGGCGCTCTCGACCCACAGACCCTCGACGCCCATGTACGGGCAGGGGTGGAAGCCGGCGCGGGCGCGGTCTTCGCCGCCTGCGGCACCGGGGAGTTCCACGCCCTGTCGCCCCGGGAACACACCGACGTCGTACGCACCGCGGTCGAGGCCGTGAACGGGGCGGTTCCCGTGTACGCGGGCGTCGGCGGCGCGCTCCCGATGGCGGTCGACCTCGCCGTCACGGCACGTGAGAACGGCGCCGACGGACTGCTCCTGCTGCCGCCGTACCTGGTCAACGCCGATCAGGACGGACTGGTGCGGTACGTACGGGAGGTCGCGGAGGCGGCCGGACTGCCCCTCATCGTCTACAACCGGGCCAACGCCCGGTTCGGCCCCCGCGCCGCCGTGGAGGTCGCCGCGATCGACCACGTGGTCGGCTTCAAGGACGGCGTGGGCGACATCGAGACCCTGGCCCGCACCGTCGTCGCCATCCGCGCGTCGCTGCGCGACAGCGCCAAGCCCTTCCAGTTCTTCAACGGGCTCCCCACCGCCGAGGTCACCGTCCCCGCCTACCGGGCCATCGGTGTCCCGCTCTACTCGTCCGCCGTCTTCTGTTTCGCCCCGGAGATCTCCCTGGCCTTCCACCAGGCGGTGACCACCGGCGACGACAAGCGCGCCGACGCCCTGCTGGCCGGCTTCTTCCACCCGCTGGTCGCCCTGCGGGACAAGGTCCCGGGGTACGCGGTCTCCCTGGTCAAGGCCGGCGTGCGGCTGCGCGGCCTCGACGTGGGGCCGGTGCGCGCACCGCTGACCGAACCCACGCGGGAGGACCTCGACGAACTCGCCTCGCTCCTGGAGCGGGGACTCGAACTGGCAAGGAGCACCAGCGCATGAGCGCCGAGCAGCTGCGGATCTCCGCCGTCACCATCACCCCGGTCGCCTTCCGGGACCCGCCGCTCCTCAACTCGGTCGGCGTCCACGAGCCGTACGCCCTGCGCGCGATCGTCGAGGTGCACACCGACGGCGGGCTCACCGGGCTCGGCGAGACCTACGCCGACGCCAGGCATCTGGAACGGCTCCGGGCGGTCGCGGACCGGATCGCCGGACTCGACGTCTACGCCACCGAGGAGCTGCACCGGATCGTCGGCGAGGTCATCGCCCGCGTCGGCGGCGTCGGCGGCTCCGGTCTGACCGGGATGGTCACCACCAGCAGCACCGTCGACCGGGTGTTCTCCCCGTTCGAGGTCGCCCTGCTCGACATCCAGGGGCGGGCCTGCGGCCGCCCGGTCTCCGATCTCCTCGGCGGCGCGGTGCGCCCGGCGGTGCCGTTCAGCGCCTACCTGTTCTACAAGTGGGCCGCCCACCCCGACGCCGAGCCCGACGCATGGGGCGCGGCCCTGGACCCCGAGGGCATCGTGGCCCAGGCCCGGCGCATGGTCGACGCGTACGGGTTCACCGCCATCAAGCTCAAGGGCGGGGTCCTGCCGCCCGAGGAGGAGATCGAGGCGGTACGGGCGCTGCGCGCCGAGTTCCCCGACCACCCGCTGCGGCTCGACCCGAACGCGGCGTGGACGGTGCCCACCTCCGTCAAGGTCGGGCAGGCGCTCGACGGTGTGCTGGAGTATCTGGAGGACCCCACGCCGGACATCGCGGGCATGGCCGCCGTCGCCCGCGAGGTGTCGATGCCGCTGGCGACCAACATGTGCGTCGTGGCCTTCGACGAACTACACCCCTCGGTCGCGGTGGACGCCGTACAGGTCATCCTCTCCGACCACCACTACTGGGGCGGCCTGCGCCGCTCCAAGCTCCTCTCCGGGATCTGCGACACCTTCGGCATGGGCCTGTCCATGCACTCGAACTCGCATCTGGGCATCAGCCTCGCGGCGATGACCCATCTCGCGGCCGCCACCCCGAACCTCACCTACGCCTGTGACACCCACTGGCCATGGAAGACCGAGGACGTCATCGAGCCCGGCGTCCTGACGTTCAAGGACGGCTCGGTGGAGGTGCCCACCACCCCCGGCCTCGGTGTCACGCTCGACCGGGACGCCCTGGGGACCCTGCACGAGCAGTATCTGAGCTGCGGTCTGCGCAACCGGGACGACACCGGCTACATGCGCACCATCCACCCCACCTACCGGGCCACCATCCCGCGCTGGTAGGTGAGGCGGAGGGCGGGGCGGCAGGAGAGGGAGAAGCGAAGGAGCGGGCCCGGCGGTGCGGGAGACGCCGCCGGGCCCTGACGCGAGCGTTGACGCGCCCGCTTTCCGAATCTATCTTCTGACCGGAACTCAGAACGGCGTTCGGTATCCCGAACGGATGGTGCCCCTCAAGGAGACAGACCCGTCTCCGAGCTCATGGCCGCCTCCCCAGTCGCAGAGATGAGGACCCCTCATGTCACCGCCACCACCACCGCCGCCCCTCTCCCGGCGCGGCATGCTCCGGACCGCGGTACTCGCCGCGGCGGCATCGGGATTCTCCAGCGCCTCCGCCGGCTCCTCCTCCGCCGTCTCCGAAGCCTCCTCCGCTGCCGCCGGCCACTCCGCCGCCGCGGCCCTCCCGGCCCCGCCCACCTGGGCGGTGCGCCCCTTCGCGCTCGGGGACGTGACGCTCGGCCGGGGCGTCTTCGCCACGAAACGCCAGTTCATGCTCGACCACGGCCGTGGTTACGACGTGGACCGGCTCCTCCAGGTCTTCCGCGCCAACGCCGGGCTGCCGACCCGCGGCGCGGTCGCTCCCGGCGGCTGGGAGGGCCTCGACGGCGAGGCCAACGGCAACCTCCGCGGCCACTACACCGGCCACTTCCTGACGATGCTCGCCCAGTCCTACGCCGGCACCAGTGACCAGGTGTACGCCGACCGGATCAGCTACCTGACCGGCGCCCTCACCGAGGTCAGGGCGGCGCTCAGGGCCGCGCCGGCGGTGCTCGGCGTGGCCGGCCGGTTCGGCACCGCGGCGGAACACGTCCGCGGCTCCTACCGGTACGTCGACCTGCCCGCCGGCATCCTCGGCGGCGCCCCGGCCGTCACCCTGTCCGCCTGGGTGAAGCCCACCCACCACGCGGCCTGGGCCCGGGTCCTCGACTTCGGCGACGACACCACCCGCTACCTCTACCTCGCCGCCCGCAACGCGAACGGGGTGCCCCGCTTCGCCCTCACGACCGGGGGCCCCGCGGGCGAGCAGGGCATCGACGGCACCGCGGAACTCCCACTGGACCGGTGGAGCCATCTGGCCGTCACGATCGGCGGCGGCACCGGTGTGCTCTACGTCAACGGGACCGCCGTCGGACGCCGTACGGGGATGACCCTCGACCCGGCGGTACTGGGCCCGTTGCGCAACCACTGGCTCGGCCGCTCGAACTTTCCGGGCGACCCGGTGTTCGCCGGGGCCTTCGACGAGTTCAACGCCTGGGCGCGCGCCCTCACTGCGCGCGAGATCGCGGAGCTGCAGGACAGGCGGGCCGCCGACGCCTCCCCGGGCCGGGGCGATCTGGTGTCGTACGCCTTCGACGAGACCTCGGGCTCCACCGTCGCCGACGGCTCGGCGCGCGGCCTGGACGCCACCGTGCGCCGCACCTGGGGCGGCCCGAGCCACCCCGGGTTCCTCGCGGCCTACCCGGAGACCCAGTTCATCACGCTGGAGTCGATGACGGCCAGCGACTACACGGTCGTGTGGGCGCCGTACTACACCGCGCACAAGATCCTCCGGGGCCTGCTCGACGCCCACCTGTACACCGGCGACGCGCCGGCGCTCGACCTGGCCTCGGGCCTGTGCGACTGGATGTACTCCCGGCTGTCCCGGCTGCCCGCCGCCACCTTGCAGCGCATGTGGGGCCTCTTCTCCAGCGGTGAGTTCGGCGGCCTGGTCGAGGCGGTCTGCGATCTCCACGCCCTCACCGGCAAGGCCGAACACCTCGCCCTCGCCCGGCTGTTCGACCTCGACTCGCTCATCGACGCCTGCGCCGCGAACCGCGACATCCTGGACGGGCTCCACGCCAACCAGCACATCCCCGTCCTCACCGGGCTCCTGCGGCTCCACGACGCGACGGGCGAGGCCCGCTACCTCGCCGCCGCGAAGAACTTCTGGGACATGGTCGTCCCCACCCGGATGTACGCCATCGGCGGCACCAGCACCGGCGAGTTCTGGCGGGCCCGGGGATCCGTGGCCGGAACGATCAGCGCCACCACCGCCGAGAGCTGCTGCGCGTACAACATGCTCAAGCTGAGCCGGCTGCTCTTCTTCCACGAGCCGGACCCGAAGTACATGGAGTACTACGAACGCGCCCTGTACAACCAGGTCCTCGGCTCCAAACAGGACACCGCGGACGGCGAGAAGCCGCTGGTCACGTACTTCATCGGGCTGACACCCGGCCATGTCCGCGACTACACACCGAAGGCGGGCACCACCTGCTGCGAGGGCACCGGGATGGAGAGCGCCACCAAATACCAGGACTCCGTCTACTTCAGGACGGCCGACAACAGCGCCCTCTACGTCAACCTGTACAGCCCGTCCACCCTGACCTGGGCCGAGCGGGGCGTCACCGTGACGCAGACGACCGACTACCCCAGGGAACAGGGCTCCACCCTGACCATCGGCGGCGCCGGCGCGTTCGAGCTGCGGCTGCGCGTGCCCTCCTGGGCGGGCCCCGACTTCCGGGTGACCGTCAACGGCACCCCGGTGGCGGGGCAGCCGCAGCCCGGCGCCTACTTCGCCATCTCCCGCACCTGGCGCGCCGGGGACACCGTCCGGGTCACGGTGCCCTTCCGGCTCCGGACCGAGGCGACGCCCGACGACCCGACCCTCCACGCCCTCTTCCACGGGCCGGTCAACCTGGTCGCGCGCGACCCCGCCACGACCTACCGGCGCTTCGGGTTCTACCGCAACGCCGCGCTCTCCGGAGACCTCCTGCCCACCCTCACCCCGGTACCGGGCAAGCCGCTCCACCACACCCTCGACGGCACGGAGTTCGCCCCCTTCTTCGAGGGGACCGAGGACCCGGCCCATGTCTACTTCCGCCGGGACGAACCCCGGGTCGTGCTCGGGAACTCCGACTCGGGCGTCGCCAACCCGGCGCGGCCCGACGGCACGACCCTCCTCGACGAGATCTGGGCCGGGGCCCCGTTCCGTGACAAGGAGGCGCTCGTCGCGCGGGTGCGGAGCACCGTGGACGCGTGGCGCTCCGCGGGCCTGCTCGGCCGGACCGACGGCGACACCGTGGTGAGAACGGCGCGGAATGCCTCGTACGTCAACTGACCTTGTACATCAACTGACCTCGGGCGCCGACGGGGCCGTCACCGGACCGCTTCCTCCGCCGGGGTCCCGGCGTGGTGACGGCCGATCGGCAGCATCAGCGGGCGGCCCGAGACGGGGTCCTCGATGATGCGGCTGTCGAGGCCGAACACCGCGCGCACGTTCTCCCGCGTCAGCACCTCGGCGGGGGTCCCGACGGCATGGAGCCGGCCCGCCGCGAGGGCGATGAGGTGATCGGCGTACCGCGCCGCGAGGTTGAGGTCGTGCAGGACCATGACGATGGTGGTCCCGCGCGCCTGGTTCAGGTCGGTCAGCAGGTCCAGGACCTCGATCTGATGGCTCGCGTCGAGGAAGGTGGTGGGCTCGTCGAGCAGCAGCAGATCGGTCTGCTGGGCGAGCGCCATCGCGATCCACACGCGCTGGCGCTGGCCCCCGGACAACTCGTCCACCGCGCGGTCGGCGAGCTCCGTCGTGTGCGTCGCGTCGAGGGCGGACGCCACGGCGGCGTCGTCCCGCTCGCTCCAGCGGGAGAAGACGCCCTGGTGCGGATGGCGGCCGCGGCCGACGAGATCCCCGACGGTGATGCCCTCGGGGGCGACCGGTGACTGGGGGAGGAGCCCGAGCGTACGGGCCAGTTCCTTCGCGGGCAGCCGGTGCACCTCCCTGCCGTCCAGGACGACCCGGCCCGCGCGGGGCGCGAGCAGCCGGGACATCGAGCGCAGCAGGGTCGACTTCCCGCAGGCGTTCGCGCCGACGATCACCGTGATCCGGCCGGGCGGCACGGCCAGGTCGAGGGAGTCGATGACGACGCGGTCGCCGTAGCCCAGCGTGAGGCCCTCGGCCGCGAGTGAGTGGGTCGAGGTCACAGCGACCCTCCTGTCCGGTTGGTACGGATGATCAGATGGACGAGGTACGGGGCCCCGAGGACGCCGGTGACGACCCCGACCGGGTACCGGGTGCCGAAGGCGAACTGGCCGCAGAAGTCGGCGACCAGCACCAGGAGCGAGCCGACCAGTCCGGCGGGCACCAGCAGTGAACTCCCCGCCCCCACGATCCGCGCGGCGATGGGACCGGAGAGGAACGCCACGAACGCGATGGGACCGGCCGCCGCCGTCGCGAAGGCGATCAGCCCGACGGCGGCGACGATGACCGTGATACGGGTCCGTTCGACCCGGACCCCGAGGGCGGAGGCGGTGTCGTCGCCGAGCTGCATCGCGGAGAGATCGCGCGACCTGGCCAGCAGGACGGGGGTGAGCACCGCCAGGGCGGCGACGGCGGGCACGACCTGGTCCCAGCTCGCCCCGTTGAGGCTGCCGGTCAGCCAGCGCATCGCCTCCTGGAGGTCCCACTCGGCGGCCTGGGACAGGACGTAGTTGGTCAGGCTGTCGAGCATCGCGGAGATCCCGATGCCGATCAGGATGAGCCGGGTGCCGGCGACACCGCCCCGGAAGGCCAGCGCGTACACCAGGACGGCCACGGCGAGTCCGGCGGCGATGGCGATGACCGACACCTGGAACTCGCCGAGGGACAGGGTCACGATCGCGAAAGCGGCGGCGGCGCTCGCACCGGAGCTGATGCCGATGATGTCCGGGCTGGCGAGCGGGTTGCGGAGCATCGTCTGGAAGGTGACACCGGCGAGCCCGAAACTGAACCCCGCCACCATGGCGAGCACCGCCCGCGGCAGCCGCAGCCGGCCGACCGTGAAGGAGGCCCCCGGCACCTGCTCGCCGAGGACCACCCGGATCACGTCGCGCGGCGGGTAGAACGTCTGCCCGGCCATCAGGGTGACGCAGAACGCGACGGCGACGAGGACCGCCAGCGCGAGGACGACGACGCGCCGCCGGGACGCGCGGCGCACCCGGCCGCGGGCCGCCGCCCCGGCGGACGGCGGCCGGGTCAGGACCTTGGCACTCACAGGGCACGTACCTTCTGACGACGGACGATGTAGATGAAGAACGGGGCGCCGATCAGCGCCGTCACGATGCCCACGTCGATCTCCGCGGGACGCGCCACGACCCGTCCGACCACATCGGCGGCCGTGAGCAGCGACGCGCCCAGCAGCGCCGAGAACGGCAGCAGCCAGCGGTGGTCGACACCGGCCAGCAGGCGGCAGACGTGGGGAACGACCAGGCCGACGAAGGCGATCGGCCCGGTGACCGAGGTCGCCGCGCCGCACAGCACGACGGCGCCGAGCGCGGCCATGGCCCGTGCGACGGCGACGCGTTCACCGAGACCGGCTGCCAACTCGTCGCCCAGCGCGAGCGAGTTGAGCGCCCGCGCGGAGAGCAGACAGACGGCGAAGCCCACCAGGAGGAAGGGCAGGACCTGCCCGACGCGTTCGAAGGACGCCCCGCCGACCCCGCCGATCTGCCAGAGCCGGAAGCTTCCCGCGATGTCGTTGCGCGGCAGGACCACGGCGCTGACCAGCGAGGCGAACGCGGCCGACGTGGCGGCGCCGGCCAGCGCGAGCTTGAGGGGCGTGGTGCCGCCCCGGCCGATCGTCCCGACCGTGTACACGAACAGGGCCGAGAGCCCCGCGCCCACGATCGCGACCCATACGTACGAGGTCGGCGACGTGAGGCCGAAGTACGCGACCCCGGTGACCACGGCGAGCGAGGCGCCCATGTTGACCCCGAGGATGCCCGGGTCGGCCAGCGGGTTGCGGGTCACGCCCTGCATCACACAGCCGGCCAGGCCGAGCGCCGCGCCGATCACCGCGGCGAGCACCGTACGGGGCAGCCGCTTGGTGGCCGCCGCCCGCTCCAGGGAGTCGTCGGCGCCCCCGAGCGCCGCCCACACGTCGGACCAGGCGACATCGCGCGAACCGAACGCGAGGGACGCCACCATGATCGCGGCCAGCACCAGGAGCGCGGCGAGGAGCCACAGCGTCCGGGCGCCGGCCGGGCGCCGCGTCACGGCGGCGCCCGGCGGGCGCCGGGTGCCGGCCGTCGTCACTTGACCTTGTCCGCGGCCTCGGCGAGGGCGGCGACGTAGTCGTCCAGGACCCACGAGATCGACAGGGGCGTGGGGTTCGCCGCGGTCGCCAGGGGCGTGGTGCCGGGCAGCAGGTACGCCGAGCCGCGCTTCATCGCGGGGATCTTCGAGATCAGCGGGTCCTTGCGGAGGGTCGTGAGCATCTCGCCCTTCTCGTCGCCGTACCCGGTGATGATGTCGACGTCGTCGAACACGTCGATCTGTTCGGCGCTCCGCGTCAGGGCGAACTTCTCGGTGCCCTTGGACGCCTCCGTGATGCTGCCCGGGGTCTTCAGGCCGAGGTCCTGGAAGAACTGCGTCCGGGTGTCGTGCGTCGTGTAGAAGCCGATCTCGCTCACGTCGTTGGGGTCGACATGCGTCATGAACATCGCCGACTTGCCCTTGAGCTGCGGGTACTTGGCGACCGTCTTGCTGATGTCGCCCTCCAGGTCCGTGATCAGCTTCTCGCCCTCGTCTGCGAGCCCGATCGCCTTGCTGTTCGTCCGGATGATCTCGCGCCACGGCGTCGCCCACGGCGCGTCCGGATACGCCACCACGGGGGCGATCTCGCTCAGCGTCTCGTAGTCCTGCGCGGTCAGCCCCGAGTACGCGGCCAGGATCACGTCCGGCTCCGTGTCGGCCACGGCCTCGAAGTCGATCCCGTCGGTCTCGTCGAACAGCACCGGCGTCTCCGCCTTCAGCTCCTTGAGCCGCTCCTCGGTCCAGGGCAGCACGCCGTCGCCGTCGTCGTCGCCGAAGTTCGCCTTGGCCATGCCCACCGGTACGACCCCGAGCGCCAGGGGCACTTCGTCGTTGGCCCAGTTCACCGTGGCGACGCGCTGCGGCTTGGCCGGGATGGTGGTCTTCCCCAGGGCGTGCTCGACGGTCAGCGGGAACTGGCTCGAACTGCTCTTCCCGTCCGGGCTTCCGGCGCCGGTGTCCCCGGAGTCCCCGGTGTCGGTCGGGCTGCCGCAGGCGGTGAGACCCACCAGGGCGGCTGCCGCGGTGAGCAGGCGAAGGCGGTATGAAGGCATGGGTCCGTACTCAGCTTTCGGGGGTCAGGGGTGCCGGCCCTCGCACGTCCGGGTCGCGGGATGCCGTCGTGGAGCGGTGCACCGGGCTCGCACAAGCCGGTTAGGTAAGGCTTGCCTTTGTACTTTAAAGAGGTTGCCCCCGTGTCGCAATCAACCCTTTGGGTCAGCTGTTGTAGCGATCCGGACATACCCGGTCCCGGTCCCGGTCCCGGCCCCGGACCCCCGGGGTGCGGGCGACCGGCTCAGCGCGCCCGGAAGGTACCGGGGGTGAGCCCGGTCGTACGGCGGAAGGCCGCGCCGAAAGCACTGGCCGACCGGTAGCCGACCTGCTCGGCGACGGCCTCGACGTCCCAGCCCCGGGTGAGCAGGGCGACCGCGTGCTGGGCGCGCACCGCGGCCACCCAGCGCGCGAAGCTCGTACCCGTCTCGGAGTTGAAGGCGCGGGTGATCGTGCGGGGGCTCACCCCGAGGGCGCCGGCCCAGTCCGTCAGCGTCCGCGGGTCGCCCGGGTCCTCCCGTACCGCCTCGGCGATCGGGTGCAGCAGGGCGGAGGTGGGCACCTGTACGAGCAGTTCGCGCGGCGATGGCGCGAGTACGTCGAGCACCAGCGCCTCGGTCGCCGCCCGGGAGCGCGCGGCGAGCCCCGGATCGCCGAGCCGTTCGAGCAGCAGCCGCAGCAGCGGGGTGATCTCGACCGCGACCGGCACGTCGGAGATCGAGGACGTGGTGCCGAAGCCGAAGAAACTCGCGCGGAACCAGGTACCGGCGACCGCCGAGCCGGAATGCAGTGTGCCCGCGGGCATCCACAGGCCCAGCGCGGGGGTGATCGTCCAGACCCGCGCGCCGACCACCGCCGAGGAGACACCGCGCTCGTTCCAGAGCAACTCGTGGAAGGGGTGGGAGTGTTCGTCCCACACGGTGTCGTGTGCGACGACCTCGTCGTACCCCATGATGACGAAGGGCGTCTCCGTCGCGCCGGGCGCGAGGGCCGGCAGCGACCTGGTCTCCGTGGTCACGCGCGGGCCCCGCTCGTAGCGGGGCCGATGGTGCGGGAGACGCGTCGCATCCCGTCACCCTAACGGAGGCGGGAACACAGGCGGGCGGGGCCCCTCCCGAACGGGGGGATTCCTCAGACGGTGGCGAAGGCGGCGAGGACACCGGCCGCCAGGGCGGAGCGCTCGACCATGCCGCTGAGCGTCACGTGCTCGCCGCGGGCGTGGGCGCCGCCGCCCACCGCGCCGAGCCCGTCGAGCACGGGGGTGCCCGCGGCCAGGATGAAGTTCCCGTCGCTGGCGCCGCCCACGGCCGTCTCGCGCAGCTGGAGGCCGAGCGGCACGGCGCAGGCCCGGGCGACCGCGTACAGGTGCCCGACGCTCTCGGTGCGCTCGAAGACCGGACGGTTCCAGCCGCCGCCGAGTGCCAGACCCGTCCGGGGATCGAACGGGGTGAGGGCGGCCAGCGCCGTGTCCAGGCGGGCGCGTTCGGCCTCGGTCGCCACCCGGATGTCCAGGTGCGCGACCGCCTCTCCCGCCGTGACGTTGCTGCGGGTGCCGCCGCGCAGCACCCCCACGTTGACGGTGGTCCCGGCCGCCGGGTCGGCGAGGGCCTCCAGCGCCAGCACCTGACGGGCGATCTCGTTGACCGCGCTGGCCCCGCGCGTCGGGTCGAGCCCGGCGTGCGCCTCCTCGCCGGTGACGGTGAGGGAGAACAGCCCGACCCCCTTACGGGTCGTCTTCACCGCGCCGTCCGCGCTCGCCTCGAAGACCAGCGCCGCCCGGGAGCGCCGCGCCTCCGCGACGATGACATCGCTGGACGCCTCGCTGCCCGTCTCCTCGTCCCCGTTGAGCAGCAGGGTGCACTCCGGACGCGGCAGCCCGAGCGCCGTGAGCGCGCGCAGCGCCCAGACGGCCTGGACGAGCCCGGCCTTCATGTCGAACACACCGGGGCCGGAGATACGGTCCCCGTCCCGCCGGTACGACCAGTCCCGCAGGGTCCCGGTGGACCAGACGGTGTCGTAGTGGCCGACGAGCAGCAGCGGGGCGGCGGCCGGCGCACCGCTGCCCGCATAGCGCCGGACCAGGATGTCGCCCGCGCCGTCACGCGGGATCAGTTCCTCCTTCACGGGCGCGCCGAGAGCGGTGTCCAGCCAGCCGCGCAGCCAGTCGAGGCAGGCGGTGAGCGACGCCTCGTCGTCGCTGGAGCTCTCCTGCCCGGTGTACGCGGCCAGGTCGGCGTCCATCGCGTCGCGGTGCCCGTCGAGCCAGTCCCGGACGGCGACGGCCTGCGCGTCGGTGAGCGCGGGACCGGTGGGCAGCCCCTGCTCCGGCGCGCCGTCCGCGTCCGCCGTACCGCCGCCGGACGTTCCGGCGCCGCCGGAGGCGGTCAGCCGGTCGAGGGCCTCCAGACGGGACTCGGACATGGTGGACGGGTCCCGCTCCAGTTCCCGCAGACCGTCCAGGACGGCCCGGAGCACCGGCGTCGGCCGGCCCGCGCGCCGCGCGTACGCGAACACGTCCGTGTAGTGCGTGGTCACCTCCACCGGACGGCGGCGGACGGCCAGGTCGCGCCAGATGCCGCTGCGGTCCTTCGGCTGGGTGCGCAGCCACGCCGTCAGCCGGTCGCAGGCGGCGTCCCGCGCGGCCGGGTCGTGGTCCGGCCGGAAGGCGGGCGCCTCGAAGGCGTCGAACGACTCCAGCCGTACCCCGGCCTCGTCGGCCGCCGCGTACACCTCCGCGGCCAGCGCGTACATGGTGGGGCGGTGACGGTCCACCAGGTCCGCGATGGGGGCGTCGGCGAGGGCGGTCGCGGAGAGCATGGCACCGAACGCGGCCTTCGCCCACAGATAGCCCTCGACGTTGTCGGTGGCCCGGGCGGGCCCCCACGCCTGGAGGTCGGCGACCAGGGCGCGCACCCGGGGGGAGACGGGCGCGCCGCCCACCTCGCCGAGGACGAACGCGCCGGGGCCGCCGTCGCGCACCACGCCCGGTTCGACGAGGTCGGCGAAGATGTTGACGAAGGCGGCGACGGTGCGTTCCGCGCCGACGTGCTCGGCGATGAGGGCCTCGTTGAAACCGTTCTGCACGGAGACGACATACCCGTCCGGGGCGAGGCGCGGCGCGATCCAGCGCACGGCCGCCTCGGTGGCCTGCGCCTTGACACTGAGCAGGACGCGCCCGAGCGGCGGGCCCTGGTACGTGTCCGGGGTGGCGGCGTCGAGGCGTACGCTCTCGCGCTCCTCGCCGCGCAGGATGGTCAGCCCGTCCGCCTGGATCGCGGCGACGTGGGCGGTGTCGGTGTCGATGACGGTGACCTGGTGTCCGGCCGCCGCGAGGCGGTGGGCGAGGGTGCCGCCGATGGCGCCCGCGCCGACCACGGTGTAGGCATCGCCGGTCATGTGGTGGGTCCTTTCGTGGTGTCCGGGCCGTGACCCGGACTGCGGGGTGTGGAGCCGCCGGGCGGCGGCCACAGCCGGGGCAGATGGGTGGCGCCGGTGCCGCTGCCGCCGTCCACGCGCAGGATCTCGCCGGTCACCCAGGAGGCGTCGGGGCCGGCGATCCACACGACGGCGCGCGCGATGTCCGCCGGGGTGCCCGGCCGTCCCAGCGGGTTGACCGAGACGGCCGCGGCGTATTCGTCGGTGACGGGGTTGCAGGCGCTGTCGACCCCGATGAAGCCGGGGCTGACGGCGTTGACGCGGATGCCGTGCGGGCCCAGTTCGAGGGCCGCCGCGCGGGTCGCCATCTCCAGCGCCGCCTTGGAACTCGCGTACGGGCCGCCGCCGGGCCGGGCGCGCAGCGCGGCGCCGGAGGAGATGTTGACCACCGACGCGGGCCGCCCCGCGGCGGTCGCGCGGCGGGCCAGTTCGGCCGTGGCGAGCACCGGCGCCCGGGTGTTGAGCGCGAAGACCCGGTCCCAGTCGGCGGCGGTGACCTCGGCCATGTCGAGCGACGGGTAGATGCCGGCCGAGTTGACCAGCACGTCCACCGGCCCGTGGGCCTCCCAGGCGTCGCCGACGGCGGCGGCCGGGCCGTCCGGGGCGCAGAGGTCGTGGACCTGGTGGGCCGCGCCCAGCGCGCTCGCCGTGCCGGCGAGCCGGTCGGCGTCGATGTCCACGAGCGTCAGCCGGTGGCCGGCCGCGGCGAAGTGCTCGGCGACGGCCCGTCCGATGCCGCTCGCGGCACCGGTGACCAGTACGTGCGCCATCAGGAGAACTCCTTGTCCTTGGTCTCGGGCATGGTCAGGTAGACGACGAGGGAGATCAGGGCGGCGCCGGAGACGTACAGCCAGAGCTTGTCGGCGTGGCCGGAGTCGCTCAGCCAGGTCGTGACGTACGGGGCGGTGCCGCCGAACACGGCGACGGCCAGCGCGTACGGCAGGGCGATCCCGGTGGCCCGGACCTCCGGCGGGAACTGCTCGGCCATGATCACCGCGCAGTTGGCGGAGTAGCCGAGGATCAGCAGCATGCCGGTGAGCTGCACCAGGAACAGGACGAGGAAGCTGTCGTTCAGGAGGTGCAGCATCGGCCAGGAGAGGAGGACGAAGCCCGCGGCGAACGCCGCCAGGGTGGGCTTGCGTCCCAGCTTGTCGGAGAGCAGCCCGGCGAAGGGCAGCAGCACGATGAAGACGACCAGGCACAGGGTCTGCGAGAGCAGCGCCCGCTCCAGCGGGATGCCGGTGGTGAGATTGGCGTACGTCGGCAGGTAGTTGACCCAGATGTAGTACGTCAGTGTGCCCGCGACCGTGATGCCCGCGACCCGCAGCGCGGCGGCCGGGTGCTCGACGAACATCGCCTTCAGCGGGTTCTTGCGGTCCTGCCCCTCGGCCTTGGTCTCGTTGAAGGACTCGGTGTCCTCGACGGTGACGCGCAGCCAGAGCCCGACGAGGCCGAGCAGCGCGCCGATGACGAAGGCGGCCCGCCAGCCCCAGCTGTGCAGGGCGTCCTCGCTGAGCAGCGAGGTGAAGGCCGTGCCGAGCAGCGAGGCGATCAGGACACCGCCCGCGACGGACACCTGCTGCCAGGACCCGGCGAAGGCACGCCGTCCGGGCGCCGCGGACTCCACCAGGAACGCCGAGGACGAGCCGAACTCGCCGCCCGCGGAGAAGCCCTGGGTGAGCCGCGCCAGCAGCAGGATCACCGGGGCGGCGATGCCGATCGTCTCGTATCCCGGGGTGATCGCGATGATGAAACCGGCACCTGCCATCAGGCCGATGGTGAGGGAGAGCCCCTTCTTGCGGCCGTGCCGGTCGGCGTACGCGCCGAGGACGGCGGCCCCCACCGGCCGCATCACGAAGCCGACGGCGAAGACGGCGAGCGTGGAGAGGAGCGCGACCGCTCCCTCGGCCTTCGGGAAGAAGACATCCGCGATGATCTTCACAAAGATGCCGTAGAGGGCCCAGTCGACGAATTCGACGGTGTTGCCCACGGAACCGGCCACGATGGCCTTGCGCTGCTTGGGCGTGAGTTTGTGCGACGGGGCGGTACCGGATGCGGCGGTGTCGGTTTTCACGAGGAGGATCCTCGCCTTCCTTGGGAGCGTCACTGGGGACGGATCGGGCTGCGGGCGTGCGGGCCCGGTGTTTTCCCGTGGGGGGCGGCTCCGCCGGGCCTCTCGGGGCGGGGCGGAACCGGGGTCGACGGGCGCGCCGGGGGACGGGCGCGCGGGGTGCGAGCGGGGGCGTCCTGGGGTGGGGACGCGAGGGCGGCCGGGGCGGTCGCCGGCGGCGGTCCGGGGCGCCGGGTGGGGCGGCGGACGTGCGTACGAGGGGTGCGTACGAGGGGTGCGTACGGGGGTGTGCGCGTACGAGTGGTGTGTACGGGATGTCCGCACACCACCGGGGAGTACGGGTCAGACGGCCGGGCGGTGCGCGAGGCAGTGCTCCGCGATCTCCCGGTGGGTGGCGAACCACACCCCCTCGTGCCCGCCGATGTGCGCGAGCAGTTCGTCGAGCACGACGAGCCGGGAGCGGTGGCCGATGATGTGCGGGTGCATCGTGAGCTGGAACAGACCGCCCGCCGCGTACGCGGCGGCGAACTCGTCCTGCCAGATGCCGAGCACGTCGCGCGGCGCGATGTAGGGCCGCAGCGAGGCGAAACGCTCCATCATGAAGTAGGGCGCGTCGTCGCGGATCCACTCCACGGGGATCTCCACCACACCGGTCGGCTCCCCGTCCTCGACCAGCTCGTAGGGCTCGTCGTCGGCCATCAGCGAGGAGTCGTAGAGCAGTCCCATCTCACGGGTGATCGCCAGGGTGTGCGGGGAGAAGTCCCAGCTCGGCGTGCGGATGCCGACGGGACGTACGCCGCCGATCCGCTCCAGGGTGTCGGCGGCGCGGAACTGGAGCTCACGCTCGGTCTCCGCGGTGAGCAGGGTGTTGCGCTCGTGGATCCAGCCGTGGACCGCCAGCTCGTGCCCGGCGGCCGTGTAGGACTTCGCCTCCTGCGGGCGCAGCAGCGCGCAGACGGCGGGCATGAAGAAGCTCGCCGGCACGCGGTGCCTCTCCAGCAGGCCGAGGATCTTCGGCACGGCCACCCGGGCGCCGTACTCGCCCTGGGCGAGTTTGGCCGGGCTCGTCTCGCCGTCCCGCAGCGCCGGGGTCTCGTGGTCCGAGTCGAAGGACACGGCCACCGCGCAGCGCGCCCCGCCGGGCCAGCCGGCGGGTGCCAGGGAGCGCCCGGCGCGTACGCGTCCGACATGGCCGCGCCAGGTCGGCTCGTCCCATTCCCACGGCTGCTGCTGTTCGCTCTGCGGCATCAGAATCCGGCCTTCCGTGAGAGAAATGTGTCCCGGGGCGCCCCCGGCGACGTACCACTCCGGTCGCCACCGCTCTTGCGGGGCCGCCGGTGGTGGTACATCGTGGCCATCTCCCGTTCATCAACCCAGGAAATCGACGAGAATCGCCATGGATCATCCCCGGGTGAAGGATTCCGCCGCCCTCCAGGCCCAGCTCGACGAGACGGATCTGGCCATCGCCCACGCCCTCCAGATCGCGCCACGCGCCTCCTGGACGGCGATCAGTGAGGTGCTCGGACTCAGCGCGGTGACGGTCGCCCGCCGCTGGGGGCGGATCTCCGACCGGGGCCTGGCCTGGGTGACGGCGACCGGCAGCCCCGCCCTGTGGCGCTCGCTCTGCAACGCGTTCATCGACGTGGACTGCGGACCCGGGGCCCGGCGCGGGGTCGCCCTGGCGCTGGCCCGGGACCCGCGGACGAAGTCCGTCATGGAGCTGGCCAGCGGGCGCGACATCCACGTCAACGCCGTCACCCGGGACCTGCCGAGCCTGTCCCGGTTCATCCTGGACGGGGTGAGCCGGCTGCCGGGGGTGGTACGGGTGAACACCCAGATCACCACGCGCATCCTCGTCTCCGGCAGCGACTGGCGACTGGACGCCCTGCCTCGCGCGCAGCAGCAGCTGCTCCAGAGCGTCGCGGACGAGACCGCGCCGCGGCAGCCCGCCCCCGGCCCGCTGAGCGCACCGGACAGGGAACTGCTCCTCGCCCTCGCCCCGGACGGCCGGCTGCCCGTCACCGACCTGGCCGAGCGCACCGGCACCAGCCAGACCGCCGTCCGGCGCCGGCTGGCGCGCCTGGAGCGTACGGGGGCCGTCGCGTTCCGCTGCGAGATCTCCCAGCACATCACGGGCTGGCCGGTCACCTCGCTCATGTGGGCCAGGGCGCCGGTCGCGCAGCGGCGGCGGATCTGCGAACACCTCGGCCGGATGCCCGACGTCCGGCTGCTCACCGCCACCAGCGGCGAGACGAACATCCTCCTCTCCACCTGGCTGCACTCGGTCGACAGCGCCCATGACCTGGAGGACCGGATCGGCACCCAGTGCCCGGGGCTGGAGATCGCCGACCACGGCGTCGTACTGCGGACGCTGAAGCGGCAGGGCTGGATCCTGGACGAACTGGGACGCCGCCTGGAGAGCGCGCCCATCGACCCCTGGTACGACGGGGACATCGCGCTCCCCGATGTGCCCCTGTGACAAGAGTGTCTTATCGGACGCCGCGCGAGCATTTGTGGTCAATCAGCGAAGAAGAAGTGATGGAATCGTGCGCTCCTCCCGATGCTGGTCGGGCATCACGCACCGAGCACCGAGCAGTCGTTGCCGGTGCCGGTGTCCGCCGTCCGGAGGGACACGCATGAGGAATCCGTTACGCCGGGGCACCGCCGCCGCCGCCGCGGTCGCCGCCTCGCTCACCTTCTTGACCCTGACCGCCGCGCCCGCGCAGGCGGGGGTCAGCGCCGATCACGCCGGGATGACCTGGACGGTGGCGGCCAAGGGCGCGGACGGTACCGTCCGGGTCAGCTCCGACGCGGTGACCAACCCGTACCAGGGGGACACCCCCGCCTCCACCGCGCTGTCGGTGCTGTGCCTGAGAGTCACCGGCGCCGCCGTACCGGCCGGCGTCACTCCGGACTTCTACGCGGGCTGGGCCCGGGGAACCGTCGCGGCCACCCCGCCCGTACGCGGCACGACGCTGACCAGCCGGGCCGTCGCCGACAGCCTCTGCGTCCAGTACTACGGGGCGGGCTGGCGGATGGCCGAGTTCCACGACGGCCGGTACGGACCCGGCCTGGAGTCCTCCGGCGGCTGGTCCTTCTGGGCGTACGGCTACGTACCGGAGGGCGCACGCCTCTGGACCGCCGTCGACGACCAGATCGCCAACCCCTGGAACTGACGGTGGCGGAGCGGCCCGGGCGGGGGCTTCCGCCCGGGCCGCGTGCCTGGACGAGTAAGTCCGAAGTCCCGTCTGCGGGGAGGCGCCATGCACGCACATCCGCGGCGTTGTCGTCAGTCAACGACGCTCCGCGTCGCTTCCCTCCTCCGCCTTGCGGCTGCACGGACCTGACACCTCCCCGCCCGCCCCAAGGGGGCGGACGACGCTACTTCGGACTTACTCGTCTAGATGGAGAACCGCTCCTTCGCGAGCAGCGGGCGGACCCGGGCGCGGAAGCCTCCCGTACGGAACGGGCGCTGCAGCAGTCCGGGCCGGATCGCCTGCGCCAGGGCGGCCGCGATCATGCCCTGGTCCAGGGCCAGTACGAAGTCGCTCACCCGGCCCGTGGAGACGTTGACGGAGTCACGGAAGCCGTAGCCGTCGTGGTACGCGCCGAAGTCCCGGTCCAGCGCGCGCAGGTTGGCGACCGCCTCGCGGGGCGCGTACGGCAGGGCGAGGAAGGAGGCGTGCGGTGTGACCACCCCGTTGGTGAACGCGGACGGCGGTGGCAGCGGCGCGCCGTCCGTGGTGTACGTCCGGTCGGTGTTGGAGGCGTACCCGTCGACCTGCATGCCGATCGCGTCGACCCCGTACTCCTGGTACCCGCCCTCGGGAATGTTGGCGGGGGAGAAGCCCCAGTAGCCGTACGCCGCCTCCTCCAGGCCGTGCTCGATCTGGCCGCGGACGTACCGGTGGTGGGTGAGGCCCCAGGACCGGGGCGACCACTCCGGCTCCGGGACGAAGAGCGGCACCATCAGCGCCTCGAACATCGAACCGCCCCAGGTCGGGACGAGCGCGCGGCCCCGGTGGGTGTAGTGCCCCTGCCAGACGCGGACCCCGTCCATGACCTCGTACCGGCCCCCCGGGCGCTGCTCCTGCTCGTGTTCCGGGAGCATGGTGCGCAGCATGTGCCAGTAGTGGTCGGAGGGCAGTGAACCGTCCGCGATGCCCAGGTAACTCGCCATGCGGGGCTCGGTGTTGAGGGCCCCGTAGTGGTGTCCCGTCGGCTCTCCGGTGTCGGTCCAGAAGCCGCCGCGCAGCTGCCCCGGTCCGGCGACCGGGTCGGCGGGGTCGTACGGGGTGTAGTAGTACGACCAGTCGGCCGTGGCGAGCAGGCGGGCGATCCGGGGGCGCAGCGCGGGCGCGGCGTCGGCGGCGATGCGCAGCCCGGTGATCAGCCAGGCGTTGTCGACGGAGGAGAGGAAAGGGCGGACCGGGGCACCCGTCTCCGGCCACTCGGTCAGCACCGAACCGTCGTGCGCGTCGTACCAGTTGAGCCAGAAGCCGTGGTGGCGCTCCAGCTTCTCGACGGCGCCGACGGTGCGTGCCAGGCGGCGCTCCATGGTCCGGTCGTCGATCACGCCGAGGCCGGCGGCGGCGACGGTCGACCAGAGGCCGCAGCCGATGTTGGTCGGTGAGGTCTGGCGGGAGAGCACGGGGCCGCCGGCGGCACTGAGGTCGATCTTGTCGACGGCGAGACCGAAGTCGGTGGTCATCGCCTCGATGGAGCGGTGGGTGTCGCGGAACCAGCGCAGCAGAGGCGGAGCGGCGGAGTCCCGCGCCGCGGCGAGCGTGGAGGGCGCGGCGAGTGCGGAGGGGGCGGAGGCGGCGCCGAGGGAGAGCGCGGCGGCTCCGCTCCCCGCGGCGGTGAGAAACGTGCGACGGTCCATGACGATCCAGCTCCCGGTGGCAGAAGGGGACGGGGGAAGTTCCGTGACGTACGCGGTGCGGTTCAGGTGGCCGGGCGGCGCGGCCCGGGCGCCGGCGGACCCGTGACGGGCGCGCGCCGTGGCGGACCCGGGCCGTGGCGCCCGGCGGCGTACGGGGCCCGGTGCCGGTCAGGTGGCGCCGGGCCCCGTACGGGCGGCCCCGTACGGGCGGCTCCCAGCGGCGTACGGGGCCCGGTGTCGGCGTCAGTCGGCCAGGCGGGGGAGTGCGCGGGTGCGGCCCATGGCGCCCAGCCAGGTGGCGGACGGCTTGGGCCGCCGCTCGAAGGTCTCCGGGTCCCAGCCGATCAGGCCGAACGCGGGCTCGTACGAGCCCCACTCGTAGTTGTCCAGCGCGCTCCAGGCGAGGTATCCCTCGACGCGCAGCCCGTCCTGGAGCGCGGCGGCGACCTCGTTCAGCGCGCCGGTGTAGTAGTCGATCCGGCGGTGGTCGTCGTCGGTCGCGATGCCGTTCTCGGTGACGATCAGTGGCAGGTCGGGACCGGCGACCTCGGCGGTGTGGCGCAGCGCGTGGCCCACCGCCTCGGGGTAGTACTCCCACTGCGTAAGGGTGCGCTCGACGCCGTCGGCGGTGGGGATCGGGCCGTCGGCGCCGATCCTGGTCCGGGTGTAGGACTGCACGCCGATCCAGTCGTCGCCGCGGGCGGCCTCGATGAAGACGTCCTCGCGGGGGTGCCGGTAGGCCGCGGCGACCGCTTCGGCGCCGGGCAGCGCCTGGTAGACCTGGTTGGCGACGGTCCAGCCGACCCGGATGTCCGGGTTGATGGCGCGGACCTCCTTGACGGCCGCGTGGTGCGCGGCGATCACGGCGTGGGTGGTCTCCTCGTCCGGGGTCGGCAGCCCGGCCGGCGGGAAGCCGATGTCGCCGCGCCGGGCCTGGCCCGCCATGACGGCGATCATGTTGGGCTCGTTGATGGTGCAGACGTGGTCGACGCCCTCCGAGATGACCGGGGCGCAGGCCGCGACGTACCGGGCGAAGAGTTCGGTGGCGCCCTCGGAGGTGAAGCCGCCGCGCTCCTCGAACCACTGCGGCACGGTGAAGTGGTGCAGGGTGACCATCGGGCGCAGGCCGCGTTCGACGGCGCCCTCGACCATGCGGCGGTAGTGGGCGAGTTCGGCGCGCGAGAACCGGCCCTCCGCGGGCTCGATACGCGCCCATTCGATGGAGAAGCGGTAGTCGGTGAAGCCGAGCCCGGCCAGTACGTCCATGTCCTCGCGCCAGCGGTGGTAGCTGTCACAGGCGTCCAGGCTGGGCTCCTGGATGTGGGTGCCCGCGGTGTGTTCCTTGACCCACCAGTCGCTGTTGGTGTTGTTGCCCTCGATCTGGTGGGCGGCCGTGGAGGCGCCCCACAGGAAGCCTTCGGGGAACGGAACGTGGGTGTGCGTCATCACGAGATGTCTTTCCGGTGCGTGGAGGGGGAACGGTCGGCGTGGCGTGGCTCGCTCGGCTACTTCATGCCCGCCGTCGCGATGCCCTGCGTGAAGTGCCGCTGGAGGGCGATGAACACCACCAGGACGGGCAGCACGATCAGGAAGGAGCCGGCCATGAGCATGCCGTTCGAGCCGCCGGCCTGGTTGGGGTCGGTGGCGAACGTGGCCAGGGCGACCGGCAGGGTGTACTTGTCGGGGTCGTTGGTGGAGATGAGCGGCCAGACGAAGTTGTTCCAGGACCCCAGGAACGTGAAGATGGAGAGCGTCGCCAGGGCGGGCTTCACCAGGGGCATCACGATCCGCCAGAAGATGTACCACTCACCGGCGCCGTCCATCCGGGCCGCTTCCAGCAGTTCGTCCGGGATCGACTGCATGAACTGCCGCATCAGGAAGACCCCGAAGGCTCCGGCGGCGAACGGCAGCACCAGACCGGCGTACGAGTCGATCAGCCCCATCCTGCTCATCAGCACGAAGAGCGGGAGCAGCATCAGGTTGCCGGGCACCATCAGGGCGCCGAGCACCAGTCCGAAGATCTTGTCGCGGCCGGCGAAGTTCAGCTTGGCCAGGGCGTACCCGAGCATCGAGCAGAACACCAGGTTCGACACGGTCACGAGGACCGCCACGATCAGCGAGTTCATGAAGTGGAGCGGCAGATCGAGCTTGTCGAGCAGGTCCCGGAAGTTGTCCAGGGTCCACTCGGCCGGGATCCACACCGGCGGACTGGCGGTCAGCTCACCGGGGGTCTTGAAGGCGGACACGGCCATCCACAGGAACGGCGCCGACATGACGAGCAGGCCGAGTGTGAGCGGCGCGTGGACCAGGATCCACCGGCCCGCGGACCGGCCCCGCCGGGGAGGCCCGGGCTGCTGGGACGGCGTGGTCACCGCGCCGCCCGGTGTGCTGGAGGCGCTCATTTCGTGTTGTCCTTCAGCAGTCGGAGCTGTAGCACCGTGATGGCCATGATCACTACGAAGAGGACATACGCCATGGCGCTCGCATAACCCATGTGGAAGAAGTTGAAGCCCTCGCGGTACATGTTCAGCGACACGGTGAGGGTGGAGTCCGAGGGGCCGCCCTGCGTCATCACGAACGGTTCTTCGAACACGTTGAGGTAGCCGATGGTGGTGATGACCGTGGCGTAGAGCAGTGTGGGACGCAGCAGCGGAACGGTGATCCGGCGGAACTCCTGCCAGGCTCCGGCGCCGTCCAGCCGCGCCGCCTCCCGTACCTCGGTGGGGACGGCCTGGAGCCCGGCGATGAGGAGCACCATGACCGTGCCCAGATTGCGCCAGACCGCCATCGCGATCAGCGAGGGCATGGCCAGGGCCTCCGAGCCGAGGAAGTCCGGTGCGGTGAGCCCCACTTCGGAGAAGAGGCCCGCCACGAGTCCGTCGCTCGGATCGAGCACGAACCGCCAGACCACGGCTACCGCGACGATGGTGGTGACCACCGGGGCGTAGAAGCCGACGCGGAAGAAGGTACGTGCCCGGTCGATACCGTTGTTCAGCAGGACCGCGACGACCAGTCCGAGCAGGACCGTCAGCGGGACGCCGACGATGACGAAGTACGCCGTGTTGAAGAGCGAGGTGAGGAACGTGTCGTCCTGGAAGAGCTTGACGTAGTTCTCGAAACCGATGAACTCCGCGTCCAGCGGGCGTGTGACATTGCGCAGCCCGAAGTCGGTGAAGCTCATCGCCAGCGTGGCGAGGATCGGGACGGCCATGAAGACCAGGAAGAGCACCAGGAAGGGGGTGGAGAACAGCCAGCCGGCCACGTTCTGCACGCCCATCGAGGGCTTCCGGCGCCTTCGCGGCCCCCCGGGCCCGCCGGCCGGGGGCGTGACGACGCCCGTCCCGGCCCGCACCTGGGCCGTCCGTGCGGCCTTTCCGGTCGTGGTGCTCATGGTTCCTACTTCACGAGCCCTTCGATCTGGGACCGCGCGGTCTTCAGCGCGTCCTCGGCGGACGCCTTGCCCTGCGTCACCTTGGCGATGGCCTGGTCCACCTTGTCGGTGATCTCCGTCCACTCGGCCAGCGACGGGGATGCCTTGGCGGTGTCCATCTGCTTCTTGAAGACCTGGAGGTTCGCGTCACCGGCGAGGTCGCCGGAGGTCCAGGCGGCCGTGTTGGCCGGCAGGTCCTTGGTGCGCTCGTACCAGTCGGCCTGACCCTTGGTGTCGGTCAGGTACGTGATGAACCGGGTCGCCGCGGCCTTGTGCTCACTGTCCTTGGAGATCACCAGCGACGAGCCGCCGGCCATGGAGACGGAGGCCGCGTCGGCGGGCACGTTGGCCACGGCCCACTTGCCGGCGATCTGCGGCTGGCCCTCGTTCAGCAGGGTGACGTGCCAGGGGCCGCCGAAGAACATCGGGACCCGGCCGTTGCCGAAGTCCTTCACCACGTCGTAGCCGGGCTGCACGGACTTGTTCGACAGGCCCTTGTCGAAGTACGCGCCGTACTCCTTGAGCGCCTTGACGGCCTGGGGGCTGTCGATCACCACCTCGCCCTTGTCGTCGACGATCTCGCCGCCGGCCGAGTAGAGGAAGGAGTAGAAGCTCTGCACCGTGTCCAGGCCGCTGGGCTGGATGGACAGGCCCCACTTGGTGCCGGCCTTCTGCTGGTACGCGGTGGCCAGGTCGCGCATCTCCGGCCAGGTGGCCGGAGCCTTGCCGACCCCCGCCTTCTCGGCCAGGTCGGTGCGGTAGTAGAGGACGCGGGTGTCGACGTACCACGGCACGCCGTACGCCTGGCCGTCCACCTCGCCCTGCTGCCAGCCCGCGGGGAAGAAGTCCTTCTTGTCGAAGGTCTTGGTGTCGACCGGCTCCAGCACACCGAGTTCCGCGAACTCGCCCAGGTAGCTGCCGCCCATCTGGGCCACGTCCGGCAGGGTGCCCGCGGCGGCCGCGGAGACCAGCTTCTGGTGGGCGACGTCCCAGCCGACCGGAGTCACCTTGACGGTGATGTTCGGGTTGGCCTCGGTGTACTTCTCGGCCACATCCGTGAGCTTCTCGCCCTCGGCCCCCATGGCCCAGACGGTGATCGTCTGCTTCGCGTCCGCGGCGACGTCGCCGCCGCCCGAGCCGCCGCACGCGGTGATACCGAAGGTGAGGGCTACTGCGATACCGGCCGAAACGGTTCTGGCGGTGCGGGGCATGGAGGGCTCCTCCTTGAGCAATCCGATGTATGCGCTGCCTGTAAGCGCATACATCACTCTGCTGCAGATGGCTGGAAATGCGCAAGAGGATGCCGGGTCACACTCGTGCAACGTGCGGGCCACCCCGCGGACACCGGCCGGGTGTGTGGACGAGTGTGCGGATGGTGCACGGACGGGCCTTCGGCGGTCCGTGAGGCGGTACGGCTGCCTCAGTCCCCGCAGCCGCAGCTCGCGCGCCGGACGACGGAGACCGGCAGTGTCAGCGAGATCGGGGCGCGCTCGCCGTCACCCAGCCGCTGTACCAGCAACTCCACCGCCTGCTCGCCGAGTTGGCGCATCGGCTGCCGTACGGTGGTCAGCGCCGGTTGTACGATCCGGCTCAGCGGGATCCCGTCGAACCCCGTGACCGCGATGTCCTCGGGGACCCGCACGCCCCGCCCGTCCAGTGCGCGCAACGCGCCCACCGCCATCTGGTCGTTGGCGAAGAGCATCGCCTCGGGCCGGTCGCCCGGCCGGTCGAGCAGCGCCTCCGCGGCCCGCGCCCCCTCGGCCCGGGTCATCATCCCGGCCCGCAGATCGGGCGCGTCCGGCACCGGCAAACCGGCCTCCCGGCACGCCTCCTGGAAGCCGGAGAACCGTGCCTCGGCGTCCGGGGAGTCGGCGTCGCCGCCGACGAACGCGAGCCGGCGCAGCCCGTGGTCCTCGATCAGATGGCGGGCTAGCGCGCGCTCGCCGTCGGCGTTGGCGACCACGACGTGGTCCAGGTGGTCGATCTCGCGAGGCCCGGCCAGCATCACGATCGGCAGCCGGTTCGAGATCACTTCGAGGTCCTCGGTCGGCACGGTCTGCGCGAGGACGGCGAAGCCGTCGACCCGCCCGGCGACCTTCGCGACCAGGCTCTCGGGGCCGCCCTCCAGCGACGCGGAGATCAGCAGTGCGTAGCCGTGCCGCCGGGCCGCCCGCTCCATGCCGCGGATGATCTGGTCGGAGTAGAGCATCACCGCGTCGTCGGCGTCGCCCTCCGCCTCCGCGTCCGCCTCGGCGTCGGGATCGGCGTAGTCCGGGAAGCAGAGGCCGAGCACACCGGTGGTGCGGCTGGCCAGACCCCGGGCGCTCCCGCTGGGGACGTAGCCCAGCGCGCGAGCCGCCTCCAGGACCCGCTCGCGGGTCTGCGCGCGCACCGATCCGGGGTTGCGGTAGACCCGCGAGACGGTGGCGATGGAGACGTCCGACCGCTCGGCGACGTCGTATACCGTGGGCGCGCTCACTCGACCGACCGTCCGCTTCTTCCGCCGTACCTGGGTACGCGCTGATGCCTGCCACCGAACCGCTATGAAAGCGCATTCATCCTAGATCGCCGGTCACGCGCCGAGCAAGACCGCCCGGTGCGGCCCGCCGGCCGCACCGGGCCAGCCGACCGCATCGGGGGCGCCCGCCGCACCGGGCGCCGCCGGGTCAGCGGGTCAGGACGGGCGGGTCAGGAGACAGGCGCCGACGGCTGCCTGGCGAGTCCCTCCAGAGCGCTGTCCGCGAGCAGATGGCCGACGGCTTCGGGGGAGAGCTCGCCGTCCGGGGAGAACCACTCCGTGGCCGAGTTGAGCATCCCGATGATGGCCAGCACCGCGATCCGGTGATGCTTCACCCGCCGGAACTCCTTCTTGCGGATGCCCGTCCGCAGGATGCGGGTGAAGATCTCCTCGTACTGCCTCCGCAGCTCGATCACCTGCTCCTGGAGCGGAGGACTCAGATACGTCCACTGGTGGAACGCCACACGGGTCTGGAGCAGGGTGTCGCCGAGGACGCACATGTGCGCGACGATGGCACGGCGCATCCGGTCCGGTCCGTTCGTGCCGGGCTTGATCGCGGCCTCGATGGCGTCGAGGTAGTTCTGGATCCCGCCCTCGATGATCCGCAGCAGTATGTCTTCCTTCTTGCGGATGTGCACGTACAGGCTGCCGGGAAGGATGCCCACCGCGTCGCTGATGTCCCGCATCCCGACGACGGGATACGTCTTCTGACCGAACAGCTGGATGGCGGCCGTCTCGATGCGTTCGACCGAGACGGGGCCCTGTCCGGCCTCCGTTTTCCGCGACTTGGACGGCGCTGCCAAGAGATGTACCTCCCCGGGAGTTTCCTAACAAGTGATTGTACAGGGGAGGTGATCAGCGCCCGGGCCGCGTCATGCGCGTGGAGGTTCGTCGGATACGGTGCCGTCCTCGTTCCGGGCGCGGTTGAACACCGGTGGGCGGCGTTCGAGGAAGGCGTCGATGCCCTCGGAGAGGTCGTCGGTGTGGTGCAGCGCGGCGACGGCCCAGTAGCCCGAGTTCATCGCGGTCGCGAGATCGACCTGCCAGCCGGACCGCAGCGCCTGTTTGGTCGCCTCGACCGCCCGCCACGCCTTGGCGGCGATGCGTCCGGCCAGTTCCACCGCGGCCGGGATCAACTCGTCCGGCTCGACGACCCGGTTGACCAGCCCGATCGCCAAGGCGCGCTCCGCGTCGACGAGATCTCCGGTGAGGGCCAGTTCCGCGGCCGTCCCGGACCCCACCAGACGCGGCAGGAACCAGGACCCGCCGTTGCCCGGTGGCAGCCCGAGATTGATGTAGGTCTCCCCGAGCCTGGCCGCCGTCGAGCAGATGCGCAGATCACAGGCGAGCGCCAGATCGAGGCCGCCCGCCGTGGCCCCGCCGTTGACCGCCGCCACGACCGGCAGGCGGGAGGCGGCGATCCGCTGGGTGACCGGGAACAGGGCCCTGGCGTTGTACGGTTCCTGCTCGACGGCGAGACGTTCGTCGAGGTAACGGCGCATGGCGTGGAGGTCCGCGCCGGCCGAGAACTGCCGCCCGGCGCCGGTGAGGACCAGACAGCGCACGGACCGGTCGGACTCCAGCTCGGTGAGGGCCGCGAGCAGGTCACGGGCGAGTTCCGGGACCACTCCGTTGCCGTGGTCGGGACGGTTGAGGGTGATCAGGACGACACCGTCCGCGACGCGCGCGTGGAAGAGGGTGTCGCGCTCGACGACATCGGTGGGACCGGCGGAGGAGGACATCCGCTACCCGGCCTTCACCAGAATCGTGGCGACCGCGGCGGCATACGTGCCCGCCAGCCAGCCACCCGCGTTGACCGCCATGCCGACCCGCGCCCCCTCGACCTGCCGCCCCCCGGCCCGGCCGAGCAACTGGTCGTACAGCTCGACGAGTTGCGCGCATCCCGTGGCACCGATCGGATGCCCCCGGCTCATCAGCCCGCCGTCCGTATTGACGGGGATCCGGCCGCCCAGGGCCGTGACACCGTTCCTGACCAGCACATGTCCCTCACCGGGCGGACACAGGCCGATCTCCTCGTACTGCAGCACCTCCGCCGGTGCGGCGGCGTCGTGCAGTTCCAGCAGATGCAGGTCCCCGGGGCCGAGCGCGGCGTCCTCGAAGGCCGCCAGGGCCGCGGCGGCGACCGGCCGGGAGTCCTCGCCGTTCCCGGCGGCCGTCCGGGTCGCGCGGATCGCGCAGCGGCCCGTGGCATGCCGACGCGCGTACGACGCGGAGCACAGGACCACGGCAGCGGCCCCGTCGGTGGTGGGCGAGCACATCGGCAGGGTCAGCGGATCGACCACCGTCCGTGCGGCCAGCACCTCCTCCAGGGTCTGCGGCTGCCGGTACTGTGCCAGCGGATTGAGCGACGCGTGGCGCCGGTTCTTCACGGCCACGGCGGCGAAATCCTCGATCGTGGCGTCGTAGGTGTCGAGATACCGCTTGGCCTCGTGCGCGTACATCTCGACGAACACCGAGTTCTTCGGCGGCGCGTCGCTGTCGCCGCGCCGTCCGGTGGTGGTGACGTCGGTGGCGCCGCGCAGCGCGTCGAACGTGCGCGCCTTGTCCTCGTGGGACATCTTCTCGACGCCGACGACCACGGCCACATCGCACCGTCCGGCCAGTATGACCTCGTACGCCAGGTTCACCGCCGAACTGCCGGAGGCGCACGCGTTCTCCACGTTGACCAGCGGCACCCCGGCCAGGGCGGTGTCCCGCAGCGCGACCTGGCCGCGGATCATCTCCTGTCCGGAGACCAGTCCGGCCGCCGCGTTGGCGGCGAAGACGCGCTGGACGCCGGATGCCGGGATCCCCGCGTCGGCGAGCGCCTGGTCGGTGACCGCGGCCACCATCGTCCGCTCGCCGCGCCGGAGATCCTTGCCGAAGCGGGTCATGCCGACGCCGGCGATCAGTACCTCGTTCATGATGCGCAACTCCTCTCTGTGCCGCTGCCGTTCATCGCAGGACCGGCCCGAACCAGGCCACCGGGCGCCGCCTGGCCTCGTGCGCGGCTGCCGGACGGAACTCGACCGGCGCGTCGCACGTGTACGCGTCCCAGCCGCCGTCCGCACCGGGCCACAGCCGGCCGAGCAACTGGACGCCCTCCGACAGCTTGACCACGCCGAGCGCGTACGGGGTGTCCTCGCCGAACCCGGTGGGTTCGCCGAGCCGTTGGACGGTGAAGCTGTGCAGCACACCCCGGCCGTACGACACCACCCAGTCCAGGTCGCCCGCATGGCAGAAGGGGCAGAGGTGGCGCGGGTACATGATGGCCCGGTCGCACCCCTTGCAGTGCTGGAGCATCAGCTCGCCGCGGACGAGGCCCTCGTAGTAGGGCTCGGTGATCGCCGCCATTCCGGGGCCCACTTCCGGTCCCGTCGGTGCCATTCCCGGGACCATTCCCGAGCCCGCTTCCGGGCCCGCTTCCGGGCCTCCGTCCGGTCCGTCCGCCGGTCCGCTCATCGTGTCACCCGTTCCAGGAGAAGTACCTGACTGTCCATGTAGGTCCCGCCGGAACCACCGCACACCGCGCGCCGCGCCCCCTCGACCTGCCGCTCCGGCCCGGCCCTGCCGAGCAACTGCCGTACGCCCTCGGCGAGCAGCGCCGTTCCGCCGCCCACCCCGGTGTGCCCGGCGGACAGCAGGCCCCCGTTGGTGTTGACGGGCAGCCGGCCGCCGGGCGAGAACGCGCCGGCGGCGAACATCCGGGCGGCCTCGCCGACGGGGGCCAGACCGAGTCCCTCCAGCGCGACGGTCAGCACCCCCGCGTAGGAGTCGTACACCTCGGCGACATCGGCGTCCTCGGGCCCCCACCCCGCCTGCTCGTACGCCTGGGCCGCCGCGGCCGGCCAGCCGAGCACCGCGAGGTCCTCCTCCTGGCCGATGCTGTAGTGCGACACGCACCCACCCGATCCGGCGACCCGTACCCATGGTTCGCCGCCGGCACGCGCCCGCGCGGCACTCGTGAGGACGAGGCCGACCGCGCCGTCGGCCATCATCGGGCACTCGAAGGCGTGCAGCGGGTCGGAGACCAGCCGTGACCCGAGCACCTGGTCGACGGTGAGTTCCCGGTCCCGGTACATGGCGTTCGGATTGAGCCGCGCCCACGCGCGCAGGGCGACACACACCGAGGCCATGTCCCGGGGTGTCGATCCGCTCACCGCCATGTAGCGGCGGGCGATGAGCGCGCCCACGGCGTTGAAGGACAGCCCCGTCACCTTCTCCCATTCGCGGGGGATGCCGTTGGCGGTCAGCATGTCGATCATCTCGCCGACCGGTGCCGAGCCCCACTTCTCGGCCTGGAGGACCAGTACGTTGCGCGCGTATCCCGCGGCGATCAGCGAGGCGGCGGTGCGTACGGTGTTGTCGCTGGTCGAGCCGCCGGAGTGCAGCATCACACTGCTCTTGACCCGTCCGCCCAGGCCGAGTTCCTCGACCACCCGCGAGAAGATCAGGTCGGCCTGGTCGGCGGGGGAGTGCAGACAGGGGATGAGCAGCAGGGTGTCGATGTCGGACAGGGCCAGACCGGCGTCGCGTACGGCGGCGAGCGCGACCTCGACGAGGCCGCCCATGAAGGACCGGTCGGGGTAGCGCCCCGACGGCAGTTCGCCGATGCCGACGAACGCGGCCTCGTCCGGGGACGGCGGGAACGCGGGAGCCAGGGATGCGGGGGCCGGGGATGCGGGGGGTACGGGGGGTACGGGGGCAGGCACCGTGGGTTCTCCTCCTCGGGGGATGCTGCGCGTGGGCCGTGGTGGCGAGTGGGGCACCGCTATGACCGCCGCCGGGCGAGCAGCACCATGCGGAACGTCATGACGTCCTCGTCCTTCTGGTTGAGGACGGTGTAGTCGAGGCGGAGCGTCCCGTGGGTCGGTCTGCTGCCGGGCTCGGTGGCCGCCACCTCGGCCCGCGCCCGGATGGTGTCACCCGGGCGCACGGGGGCCAGCGCGCGCAGCCCCTGGCATTCGAGGAACGCGACGACGGCGTCGCCGAGGAAGCCGGTCAGCGCGATCTGCCCGACGGCCAGGGCGAAGGTCAGCGGTCCGTGGGCGATGCGGCCGCCGAATCTGGTGCCCCGGCCGTACTCCTCGTTGACGTGCAACGGGTAGTGGTCCCCGGTGAGTCCGGCGAACGCGGAGATGTCCGCGATGTCGACCGTGCGCCCGGGCGAGAGCACCGTGTCACCGACCGCGAAGTCCTCGAAGTACTGCCGCGTCCGGTTGAAGGTGCCGCTCACAGGCTGGTCGCTCGCAGGCGGGTCACTCACAGGCCGGCCGCTCGCGGACCGGCCGCTCACCGCGTTCACCGGTCGAGGGCGGCGAGCGCCTCGTGGGCCAGGCCGAGTCCGAGCTGCTCGTGCAGCAGCCGTTTGATCTCATGGGTGAGTACGACCCGGGAGAACCGGCGGGCGAGCGCCGGCCCCGCGGCGATCCCCGCGGCCAGTTCCCTGGCCCGGGGCAGCACCTTCCCGGGCGGCAGAACCTCGTTGACCACGCCGTGGTCCAGGGCCTGGCGGGCGCCGATCTCCTGCCCGGTCAGCAGGAAGTAACGGCCCCTGGTCGGGCCGAGCACATGGGTCCAGACCACATGGGCGCCGTCGCCGGGGACGATTCCGGACGGGAAGTGGGGGCCATCCTTGAACACGGTGGTCTCCGACGCGAGGACGATGTCGCTCAGCACCGGGATCTCGGGGTGGACGAGAGCCGGTCCGTTGATCGCCGCGACCACCGGCACCTCGATGTTCATCAGGTTGGTGAGCAGCCGCTTGCCCTCGAACATGACATGGGACCAGTCGCCGGGTGTCCCCAACTGGAAGCTGCCGAAGTCGATTTCGGCACAGAAGGCCGACCCGGCGCCGGTCAGTACGACCGCTTTGTTGCCGGGGTCGCAGGATATGTCGGTGAAGCAGTAGGCGAGTTCGTCGTGTGCCTGCGAGGTCCAGATCAGGCTGTCGCCGCCGGTGTGCAGGGTGACCTGCAGAACGCCGTCGTCGTCCCGTTCGAGGCGGATGTTCTCGTACCGTTCGGAGTACTCGTCGAACAGCGGGCCGATGGACATGGTCACCCTCCTGAACAATCAGTTGCTTGTACGGCACCGGGCCGGACGAATGGTGTGAACCGGCGCCGCCGGATCCGCCAGCCGTCCGTGGTGCGCGTGAACTCGTCGTCGTACCGGCCGATGGTGATCAGGCGGACCGCGGGCGGCGCGACCCGCAGTGCGACGACGTACGCGGTGCCGCTCGCGCCGTCCCCGGTGCCCCGCACCAGGACGTTGGAGACCAGGTGCCGTGTGCCGGGCGAGCGCTCCGCGGCCCCGCGGACCAGGTCCGCCAGCGCCGCCGCTCCCCGCACCGGCTCGGCGCCCGCCACCTCGAACGCGCCGTCCTCGGTGTACAGCGCGGCGAACGCTTCGGGCCGCGCCTCGTCGTACGCGTACGCGAGGCGCGCGTACAGGTCGGTGACCTCCCGTTGGTCGGTGTCGCCCAGCACTCGTGAGTCCGTGGTCATGTGCCGCTCCCTTCCGCGGTACGGGCCAGGCCCGCGCCGCTCGCCGAACGCAGCGCCGTCCGGCCGCGCAGGAACGCGCGCGGGCTGTTCGCGGCGAACACACCGGTCAGCCGCCCGCGGTCCGTGTAGTGCACGACGAAGGCGTCCGCGTCCAGCGCGCCCGAGACCACCGCGGCCTCCGAGCCGGGGCCGGCGTACCCGGCGAACTGGAGCCGCAGGTCGCCCTGGTCCGACCAGAAGAAGCCGTCGTCCTGGACCGGGGCAGGAGCACCGCCGGTGATGGTCCCGGCCACGCGTACCGCACTGTCCGCGGCGGCGGTCCAGTGGCCGATCGGCCGGCACACCCCGCTCCCGCCGGTCTCCCCGCTCCGTCCGGTCCCGTCGCTCCTGGTGTCGTCGTGGCGGCACACCACGTCTCCCACGCCGAGCACGGCCGGATCCGAGGCGCGTCCGTCGTGGTCGCAGACGAGTCCGCGATGGATGCCGAGTCCGGCCGCGGAGAGCCAGCCGGTGTCACGGACCACACCGACGCCGACGACCACGACATCGGCGGTGACCTGCGAACCGTCGTCGAGCCGCAGAATCCGCGCACCGGCCGCGGCGGAGGCGCTCCGGACCGTCACGCCGCAGCGGAACGAGATCCCGCGTGCGGTGTGCCAGGACATCAGCCGACGGGCCGGTCCCTCGCCGACGGCCGTGGCGAGCGGCAGTGCGACGGCCTCGACGACGGTCACCTCACAGCCCAGCGCGCGGGCCGCACAGGCCACTTCCAGCCCGATGAAGCCTCCTCCGACCAGTACGACCCGGCGCCCCGCCGTGAGCGCCCCGGCCAGCCGCCGGGAGTCGGCCGCCGTCCGCAGATAGTGCACGGCGGGCGACGGGGGCAGCGCGGCCAGCTCCCGCGGCCGGGAACCCGTCGCCACCACCAGTCGGTCGAAGGCCGCCTCCGAGCCGTCGGCGAGCCCCACGGTTCCGGCGGCGAGATCGGCCGCGACGACCCGCTTGCCGAGGACCAGCTCGATGCCCCGCGCCGTATAGGCATCGAGCCGGTCCTCGAACCGGATCGCCTCCCCGCCCCGCCGGCCCGTCAGGTAGGCCTTGGACAACGGAGGCCGGTCGTAGGGGAGTTCACTCTCCTCGGAGAACAGCCGGATGCGTCCTTCGTAGCCGAGGTCGCGCAGCGTCTGCGCGGTGCGGACCCCGGCGAGTCCCGCACCGTCGGACACTGCCGCGGCGTGCCTCACCGCACTGCCATCGGGCTCTGCGACGCCGTCGGTCACCGCGGTGCCGTCCGCCGTCGCGGAGGCCGGAGTCGCCATGCCGCCGCCGTCGGCCGTCGCCCATTCCGCGAGCCGGTACTTCCGCACCCGCCCGGTCACCGTGACCGGCAGCTCGGATTCCTCGACGAACCGCACGACGGCGGGCACCTTGAACCTGGCCAGCCGCCCGGAGCAGTACCCGACCAGCTCGTCCGGGTCGGGTGGCGCTCCGCTCCCCTCGGGCACGATCCACGCGCAGCCGACCTCGCCCATCCGCTCGTGCGGGACGCCGACGACATACGCCGCCCGCACCCCCGGATGCTCCCGCAACACCGCCTCGACCTCGCCGGGCATGACCAGTTCGGAGCCGCAGCGGTACGACTCCTTACGCCTCCCGGTGAGCGTCAGATAGCCCTGCTCGTCGAAGCGCCCCAGGTCTCCGGTGCGCAGCCAGCCGCCGGCGTCCAGGGCGGCGGCCGTCTCCTCGGGCTTGTTGTAGTAACCGGAGGTCACCGCCGGGCCCTTCACCACCAGCTCGCCGACCTCGCCCGTCGCCACCTCCTCGCCGGTCGCCGGGTCGACGGCCCGGTACGCGGCGAGCACACCGCCCAGCCCGGGATCGCCGGCGACCCCGGCGGGCTTGGGGCACCCGTTGGTCGTCCTCAGCCGTTCGACCGGGTCGCCGGGCCGGGTGCACAAGGTGGAAGCGGTGGTCTCGGTCTGCCCGTACGCGGTGAAGATCTCCGCCACGTCCAGCACCTCCGCCATCTGTGCCCACATGCCGGGCGGGTGGGCGGCGCCGGAGGAGAACATCGTGGTCAGCGACGACAGGTCGTACGGTCCTGACCTCGCCTCGGAGAGCACCACACCGGTCATGGCCGGTACGCAGATGAGCTCGTCGATACGGTGCCTGCCGATCGCCCGCAGTGTCCCTTCGGCGCTGAACACCGTGTGCGGACAGACGGCCCCGCCCACGAACAGCACGGGGAGCGTCGCCTCCACGTACCCGAAGACGTGGTGGATCGGCAGCGCGGTCAGGATGCGCCGCCCGTCCTGGAACGCGCGGGTGTAGGCGCTCGCGTACGCCGTGCGCAGCACCGCGTCGTGCTGGAGCAGCACCCCTTTCGACATGCCGGTGGTGCCCGACGTGTACAGCAGGTCCGAGGCGGCGAACGGGTCGGCGGCGGCCGTGCGTTCCAGGACCTCCGCGTCGCCGATCGCCGCCCCGAGCCGTACGAGTTCCTCCAGGGACCGGCCCCTGGCGGGCGGCCCGTCCGTCCCCCGTACGACGACCTCACGGAGCCGGGGGAGCACGGCGGCGCCCGCGTGCTCCTCCCAGCCGGGCGCGATCCGGTCGAGTGCGTCGAGGTAGTCGAGCTCCCGGAACGAGTCCATGGTGATCAGCAGGACGGCGTCGGACTGGCGCAGGACGTACCGCAGTTCCTCGTGCCGCAGCAGGAAGTTGACGGACACGGACACCGCGCCGAGCCGGGCGACCGCGTACTTGAGGGCGATGATGTCCGGAAAGTTGGCCAGGTCGACGGCGACGTGGTCGCCCGCCCGCACTCCCAGCGCCATCAGCCCGGCGGCCAGTCGGACGGAGCGCCGCCGTACCTCGGTGTAGGTGTGGACGTGATCATCGGTCAGGATCAACGGGCGCTTGGCGAACTCCGCTGCTGCCGCGTCGAGTTGCTGGGCGGTGGTGCGTGGTGTCCACACCGGGTGCCGCGCCTCCAGGGCGGCACGCCGTTCCTGTGGAGGGGGGAGTGTCGTCATTGAGGTGGTGCCGTCCCTTCCATCGCCGTTGACGGACGAAGCCGGTCGATCTCCTCCGGGGAGAGCCCGGCTTCGGAGAGGATCTCCTCGGTGTGCTCGCCCGGAGCGGGTGGCTGGCGCATCGGGCAGTCGGCGCCGGTGTCGATCGGCAGCCGCAGCTGCTTCAGACCGTGGACACGCCCCCGGGCCGCGTCGCGCACGATGCCGCGCTCCACGGTCACGGGGTGCTCCAGGGCCTCGGCCAGTGTGTGGACCGCCGCGGCCGGTACGCCCGCCGCGACGATGCGGTCCAGCCAGTATCCTGACGGTGCGCCGCGCAGTCGCTCCTCGATCGGTCCGGCCAGTTCCGCGCGCCGTGCCACCCGGTCGGCCACGCGCCGGAACCGGGGGTCCGCCGCCAGTCCTGGCAGGTCCAGCGCCGTACACAACCGGGCGAACAGCCGGTCCGTGGCCGCCGCGATCATGATCGATCCGTCGGCGGTCCGGAACGCCTCGTACGGAGCGGTACTGGGGGCCGCGGAGCCGAGCCGTGGCGGAAACGTCCCGGTGCCCAGATAGCCCATGATCTGATGGGCCATCAGGAAGAAGCCGCTGTCGACGAGGCCGGCCTCCAGCCGCTGTGCGCCGGGCTCGTCGGGGCGCCGGGCCAGTGCCGCCATGACGGCGACGGCCGCCCACATGCCGGTGGACATGTCCACCACCGAGGGCGCGGCCCGTGCCGGTCGCCCGTCGGGGTCGCCGGTCATCTCCATGATTCCGGTGAACGCCTGTATCAGGGCGTCGTAGCCGGCCAGTTCACGGCCGAGCGCACCCTCGCCGAACGCGCTCACCGAGCAGTACACCACGCGCGGGGCCGTCCGCCGCAGGTCGTCGAAGCCCAGGCCGAGCCGGTCGGCCACACCCGGCCGGAAGGACTGTACGACGACATCGGCACCCCGGGCGATCCGCAGCACCGCGTCCCGGCCGGCCGGGGTGCGGAGGTCGACGGCGGCGCTGCGCTTGTTGCGGTTGAGTGCCAGGAACACCGTGCTGTCGGTGCCCCAGTGGGGCGGTAGCCGACGGGTGGCCTCGCCGGTTCCCGGTGGTTCGACCTTCACCACGTCCGCGCCGAGGTCGGCGAGAATCATGCAGGCCAGCGGGCCGGCGATGTTCTCGCTGAGATCCACCACGCGCAGTCCGCGATAGGTGCGTTCGAGACTCAATGGTCCCCTTCCCAGGAATCGGCCGCACTCGGGCGTCAGGGAAAAACAAACACTTGTTAGTACTAGCAGCGACCACTACGGTGGTCAACAACCGTGCTGCAAAGGGGCGGACGAAAAGCGGGACGGGCGAAAAGCGGGACTGACGATCCTACGGCGAAGGGCCTGGCATGGATTTCCGGTTCACCGACGAGCAGCGACTGTGGAGCGACACCCTGCACACCTTCATGGAGCGGGAGGTGGGCCGCGAGTACACCCGCAAGCACGACGAGTCGCGGGAGTTTCCCGAGGAGGCGTACCGGAAGTTCGCCGAGCGGGGCTGGCTGGGGCTGCTGATCCCCGAGGAGTACGGCGGCCTGGAGGCGGACCCGGTGATGTACGCGATCTTCTGCGAGGCGATCGCCACGTACAGCCTCGACTTCGCCGCCGCCGTGATGACCTCGATGTTCACCGCCACCAACATCGCCAACCACGGCACCGCCGAGCAGCGCGAGCGCTACCTCGGCGGATTCCTGCGCGGCGACATCAAGTTCAGTGTCTCCATCACCGAACCGGGCGCCGGCTCGGACGCGGCCGGTCTGCGGACCAGTGCGGTGGCCGACGGCGACCACTTCGTCCTCAACGGCAACAAGGTGTTCTGCTCGGGCGCCCATGTACCCGGCACCGTGATCACGGTGCTGGCCAGGACGGGACCCGACCGGCACAAAGGGCTGAGCCTGATCCTCGTACCCAACAACGAGCCCGGCGTGGACATCCGCAAGCTCAACACCATCGTCCGCCGGAGCCTCGGCACCACCGAGATCTTCCTGACCGACGTACGGGTACCGCGCGAGAACCTCCTCGGCGAGGTCGGCGGCGGCTGGACGTACATCGGTGAGCACCTGGAGTACGAGCGCCTCGCATTGGCCGCCAGCTACGTGGGCAACGCCCGCACCGCGCTCGACGACACGGTCACGTACACCTCCGGGCGCACCCAGTTCGGCCGCCCGCTGTCGTCGTTCCAGGTCCTCAAGCACCGGATGGCGGAGAACGAGTGCGAGATCGAGGCGGCCCGTCTGCTGGTCTACAGCGCCGCCACGAAGATGGCCCGCGGCGAACGGGCGGTCAAGGAGGTCTCCATGGCGAAGGTGTTCGCCGCGGACGTGGCCTTCAAGACGTCGTTCAACGGCATGCAGGCCCTGGGCGGTTACGCCCAGTTGCCCGAGTACGACATGGAGCGCTACTTCCGCGAGGCCAAGCACGCCATGGTCGGCGGCGGCACCAGTGAGATCCAACGAAGCATCATCGCCAAGGAGATGGGCCTGTGACCCCTGCGGACACGCGCACGGTGTCGGTGGCCGACCGGGTGCGGACGGTCGACCACATCGGGATCGCGGTACCGTCCGTGGCCGAGGCCGTACCGCTCTTCGTCGATCTGCTCGGCGGCCGGTTCCTGTCCGGCGGGGACAACGACGAACGCGGGATCCGGCTTCTGCACCTGGCCCTCGGCCAGTTCAAGATCGAGCTGCTGCAGCCGCTGCGGGCCGACGCCGCGGTGGCCGCCTTCCTGGACGGCCGGGGGCCGGGGTTCCACCATCTGACCCTGTTCGTGGACGACGTACCGCAGACGGTCGAGGCCCTGGCGGCGAGCGGTTACGCGCCCACGGGGACCGACACCGCCTCGCCGCGCTGGAGCGAGACGTTCCTGCCGCCACGGTCGACCTTCGGCACTCTGCTGCAGTTCACCTCGACCACCACCCGCTGGGACGTTCCCGCCCAGGACTACGGGCTGCGGGATGTGCTGGCCGGGCGGGTCGTCTGGCGCGACTACGTGGCGTGCCTGCGCGACGACAGGTGAGGACAGCGCTCAGACACGATCGCCGGAGCCGGAGCCGGAGCCGGAGCCGGAGCCGGAGCCGGAGCCGGAGCCGGAGCCGGTCTCGGCCTCGGCTCCGGCCTCGGCTCCGGCCTCGGCCTCCGGGTCGGCGTCGCCGGCGGCGTGGAACGAGATCGCCTCGGTGGGGCAGTCGTAGGCGGCCCGTCGCAGCGCCCCCGTCTCACCGTCGCCCACCGTCGCGCGCTTCAGCACGACGAGTCCCTCGTCGTCGATGTCGAACGCGCCGGCCAGGGCCATGACGCAGTTGCCGTACCCCTGGCACCGTTCGCGGTCGACCCTGATCCTGATCACGCGGGCTCCTCCTCGCCGATCCGCCGGGCGATCTCACGGTGGAACGCGGTCAGCCGGCTCTCGGCGGTGTTGAACATGCTGCCTCGGAAGCCGAGCGACCCGATCACCGTCGAGATGTCGTTGATCACCTCGGCGTCCTCGTTGAGGACGTCGAGGAACTGCTGCCAGTCCCGCCGGTTGTGCCGGTCCCACTGCTCCGCGGTCTTCCCCGCGGGCGGCGGTCCGACGACCTCGTACGCGCACAGCTCCGTCTCGTCCACCGACACCGGCCAGGCACTCCACATCTGGAGGTGGGTGGGGAAGCAGCTGAAGATGGTGTTCGGGAAGACCAGGTAGTGGCACAGGTGGGAGGCGCGGTGGTCGTCCGTCGCCTTCGCCCGCTCGGTGTACCCGCGGATCGGGAGCGTCATCCACGAATGCGGTGAGCTGATCCGCAGCACGGCGTCCCGCCACATCACCAGGCCGGCGAGGGTGTGGGGGTGGGTGAAGGGCACGTGCCAGGTCTCGTTGAAGCCGTCGACGGCGATCTTCCAGTTCACCTTCAGGCGGACCGACGTACGGAAGCGCGTGGTGAAGCCCTCCAGGCCGTACCCCGCGAGTTCGGTGCCGATGGCGCCGAGGTGGTCGAGGAGCGGCGGCACGTCGTCGGAGAGCGCCAGCCAGATCCACCCGGCCCACTCCGTCACCTGAACGGCGGGGGCGCGCAGCCCGCGCAGCGCTTCCTCGTCGAAGCTCTCGCGCAGCGGCACCGCGCCGACCACGCCCTCCAGGTCGTACACGAAGCCGTGCCAGGGGCAGGTGAACCGGGCCCGGCCGCAGTTGCCCGAGCCGTTGACCAGCCGGGCCCCGCGGTGCTGGCACACGTTGTGCCAGGCACGTACCGAACCGTCGTCGAGCCGGGTGATGACGATCGACTGCCCGATCCGGTCCCAGGTGAGGAAGTCACGCGCGCGCGGCAGGTCCCCGGACGGATGGACCGGGAACCAGGAGTGATGGAAGACCGCGGTGAGTTCGGAGCGGTAGCGGTCCGGGTCGGTGTAGACGGACGCGTCCCATCGGCTCGGGGGGAGGGGGTACTGCTGCTCCGCTGCCGTGAGGCCGGTCTTCGGCGATGTCTGCGTCACGGTGTCCACACTCTCCATCGTGGTGGGTGGCTCGTAGCTGTAGAGCTAAGCAAACAATCATTTGTTTGTACGGTAGTCACGGGCTCCCCGCACTGTCAACGCGGTACAGGTGCTCGGCCGACAGCCGTTCGCGCAGCTCCCGTTTGAGGACTTTCCCGTAGGCGTTACGCGGCAGTTCGTCCACCCAGACGACCTGTTTGGGCACGCGGTACCCGGCCAGCGAGGCACGGCAGCCGGCCACGATCTCCTCGTCGGCGGGCGGGGTCCGGTCCGGCTCCGGTACGAGTACGGCGGTGACCGCCTCGCCCCAGATCCGGTGGGGCAGCCCCACCACGGCGGCGTCACGCACCCCTGCCAGCCCGAGCAGGACCTCCTCGACCTCGCGGGCGTACACATTCGACCCGCCGGTGACGATCATGTCCTTCTTGCGGTCGACGAGGAAGAGGTACCCCCGCTCGTCGAGGAAGCCGATGTCCCCGGTGTGCAGCCAGCCGTCCGCGAGCGCCGCCGCGGATTCGCCGGGGCGGTTCCAGTAACCGGCCATGGTCTGCGGGGCCCGGGCGAGGATCTCCCCGGCCCGGCCCGGGGGGAGGGGCGCGCCCGTCCCGTCCACGACCACGAGCGTGACGCCGGGCAGGACGCGCCCCGCGGAGCGGACCAGCGGCAGCCGCGGATCGCGTGCCGCCCGGCGATGGTCCGCCTGGTCCAGGACGGTGAAGAACATCGGTGACTCCATCTGCGCGAACGACTGCACCAGCCGCCCGTCGAGGACGTCGGCCGCCTCGCGCAGGGTCTCCGGGTCGATGGGTGACCCGGCGTAGTAGACGCGCCGCAGGGCCGGCGGTGGGGTGTATCCGGCGGGCAGCGCGTCCAGCAGCATCCTGATCATCGACGGAACCATGAAGAGCCCCGTGACGCCCGCCTCGTCGAAGAGCGTGGCGGTGCGCGTGGCGTCGTACGAGCCGGCCAGCAGACTGTGTCCGCCGGTCATCAGGGTGGGCAGCAGCAGGAACCCCGAGCCGTGGGTGAGCGGGGCGGCGTGCAGGATCACCTCGTCCGGGCCGAAGTCCAGGACGCGCAGGGCGGTTTCGGCCACGCTCCGCCACGCGTGGTGCGTCAGGACGACCGCCTTGGGCAGCCCGGTGGTGCCGGAGGTGTACATCAGGGAGGCCGCGTCGTGCCCGTGGGCGGCGACGGGTTCGGCGGCCGGCTCGCCGGTGGAGCGCAGCGCCCGCAGCGATCCGGGGCCGGCGGTGTCCGTCCGGACGACCGTCAGACCGGGCAGGCTCTTCGCTTCCGGCAGGCGGTCGAGGAACGCCCCGGTGGTGACCAGCACCCTGCTGCCCGAGTCGGACAGCATGTGTGCGTAGTCCGTGCGCAGCAGCCGGACGTTCAACGGGACCACGACCAGCCCGGCGGCCAGCGCGCCGAGAAAGGTCTCCACGTACTCGACACAGTTGGGCAGCAGCAGGGCCAGCCGGTCGCCCGGCCCGGCCCCCAGGGCGCGCAGACCGCCCGCCGTCGCGGCGACCCTGTCCCGTAGCCCGGCATAGCTGAGCACGCCGTCCGGGCGGTCCACCTCGGTGACGCAGATCCGGTCGGGGTGGACCTGGGCGGCCGCCCAGAGTGTCCCGGCCGCCGTGGTCGCGGCATGCGCTGTCGACGACGACTCGCTCATGTTCGTCACCTCTCTGGGAGACCCGGTACGGGCGGAGCCATTGCGGTGGGCGTCGGGGAGAATCCCCTCAAGTCGACGATAACAAACGACTGTTTGTTTTCAGGGTGGGTGGCGACGGGTCGTCCGCTTGACATCGGGTCTCCATGAACAAACACTCGTTTGGTAAACCGCTGGAGGTGCGCATGATCGGTGACACCGTGGTGGTGGACGCTGTGGTCCACCCGTACAACCTCTCGTCCGAGAATCGGAATCCGGATGCCGCGGAGCAGTTGGAATCGGTCTACGCCGCCCATCTCCTGGCGACCGGGGACGCGCGGGAGCTCCGGGACTACCGGCTCGACCGCGACGAGTTCTTCTCCGACTTCCCGTTCGAGGCGATCGCCGGCTCGCTGTTCGTGGAGAGCCCCGTGGACCTGGCGGTCATACACGCCCTGCCCAACCTCGGATTCGCCCGTGACTACGTCACCGACCCTCGGCGCGCCGCCGCGTTCAGGTCCCGCCACCCGGACCGCTTTCTGCTCTACGCGACGGTCGACACCCCGGTCACCGATGCGGCGATCGCCCAACTCGAATGGCAGGTGAGCGAGTTCGGGGTGGACGGGCTGAAGCTCTACCCCGCGTTCTTCTACGGTGGCACGGGGGAGGGGTGGCGCCTGGACGGCGCCGACTTCGCCACCCCGCTGCTGGAGGCCGCCCGCGATCTCGGCATCCGCAATGTCGCCGTGCACAAGGCGCTGTGGCTGCCGCCCGCGCCGCGCAGCGCCTTCGGCATCGACGACCTGAGCGCGCCGCTGGAACGCTTTCCCGAGCTGAACTTCCATGTCGTGCACGCGGGAGCGGCGTTCCTGGAGCACACCGCGGCTTTGCTGGGCCGGCACCGTAACCTGTACGCCACGCTGGAGTCGGTGTTCGCCTACGCCGTCGTCCGGCCGCGCGTCTTCGCCAAGATCCTGGGCACGCTGTTGCAGGCCTGCGGCGCCGGCCAACTGATGTACGGAAGCGGCTCGAACCTCAGTCATCCCGCGCCGCTGCTCGCCGCGTTCCGCGACTACCGCTTCCCGCGCGAGACGCTCGACGAGTACGGCTTCCGGCAGATCACCGCGCGGGACCGGGAGCTGATCCTCGGCGGCACCGCGCTGCGGGTGCACGGGCTGGACGCGGCCGAGGTGGTCCGGCGCACCGCCGGCGACGCGTTCGCGCGGGCCCGCTCCCGCGACGGTGGCGCCCCACCCTGGGGGTATCTGCGGGCCGGCCGCGCGACGCGGGCGCGCGGATGACGGCCGACGGCGGTGGCGCGGCCGCCTCCCTGGAGGACCGGATCCGTGGCCAGCTGCGGAAGGTTCCCGAACCGTGCGCCCTGCTGATGCGGGACCCCCTGGACATCTGCGAGATGGGGCTGGTCGAAGAGATCCGGTACGCGGCGGGGCGGGTCCGGATCACCCTGGTGCTCACGGACACGTCGTGCGTCCACTTCACCGGAATGCGCCGCTTCATCACCGACGTACTGCTGGAGCTGCCCGAGGTAGACGTCGTGGAGGTCGGGATCTCCCGGACGGTGCTGTGGACACCGGACCGTCGGCGGAGCGCGGGAGGGCCGTCGCGGACACGGCCTCAGCCGCCGTCGCGGCCATGTCCGGAAGCCTTGCCCGTCAAGGCTGTTGACAGTGCATGAGACGCGTCCTAGCTTGCAAACGACTGTTTGTTTGTGTGTCATGAAGGCGGACGCACCGTAGATTCCGGTGGAGGACCTCACATGGATACCGAGCGGTTCGGACGAGACATCGAGAAGGACTTCGACATCGACGATCCGGCATTCAACGAGAACTTCTACGACGTGCTGGACACCCTGGTCGCGCGGTGCCCGGTCGCGCACAGCAAGGTCGGGAACGGCTATGCGCTGATCAACCGGTACGAGGACGTCCGCAGGGCCGGGCAGGACTGGCAGACGTTCAGCAGCGCCAAGGGCTTCCAGCCCAACCGCCCCGCGGGCCTGCCCTATCTCTACCCGGAGGAGTCCGACCCGCCGTACCACGACAACTGGCGCCGGGTCCTGAGCCCGTACTTCTCCCCGAACGCCGTGAAGGGCTTCGACGAACAGATCCGGGCCGACGCCAACGACCTCATCGACTCCTTCGTCGACCGGGGTGAGTGCGAGTTCATCAGCGACTTCGCTTCCGAACTGCCCGGGCGCGCCTTCTTCAAGAACCTGATCGGCGTCCCGGTGGAGGATCTGCCGATGCTGGTCGAGGCGATGGAGACCGGCATCTACGGTCCCGTCGACAAGCGTGCGGCGGCCTTCGGCCGGGCCCTGGGCTACCTCGGCGAATTCCTCGCCCGGCGGCGGGACGAGCCCTCGCGCGGCGATCTCGTCGATGTGATCGCCGCGGGGGTCGAGCGTGACGGCGAGCCGTGTCCGTGGGAGGACCGGGTCAGCGTCATCACCGACCTGACCTTCGGCGGCATCGCCACCACGACCTTCGTCATGGCCGGCGCGATGCTGCATCTGGCCACCCATCCGGAGGACCGCGACAGACTGGTCCGGGACCCGGGCCTGATCCCGAACGCGGTGGAGGAGTTCGCCCGTTACTACCCGCCGGTGGTCGCCCTCGGCCGCACGGTCACCAAGGAGACCGAGATCGGCGGGCACCGGTTCAAGGAGGGCGATTACGTCCTGCTCAACTACGCCTCGGCCTCACGTGATCCGAAAGCACTCGACAACCCCGCCGAACTCGACATCGGCCGCGAGGACATCCTGCACACCTCCTTCGGCGTCGGTCCGCACCGGTGCATCGGCTCGCACCTGGCCCGCCTCGAACTGCGGGTCGTCCTGGAGGAGTTCCTGCGCCGGATCCCGGACTTCTCCGTCAAGGAAGGCACCACCCAGGAGTACGAGACCGGTGTGCTGCGCACGATGACATCGCTGCACCTGGTGTTCCCCGGCCGGCGGGCGGGAGGCGCGGGCCGATGAAGTACACCGTCGACGGCTCGCTGTGCACGGGCCACGGGCGCTGCTACACCCTGGCACCCGACGTCTACCTCCCCGATGACGAGGGCTACAACCTGCGCCGCGACGACACCGTCGAGATCGCGCCGGGCCAGGAGGCCGGTGCCCGGCGCGGAGCGCGCGGCTGCCCCGAGCGGGCGATCGGACTCGACGGCTGACCGGTCGGCCGGAGCGGCTTCGGCAAACCGGTGCGCCTTCGGCGGATACGACGGCGCCGCTCCCCCCGATCGGTGGAGCGGCGCCTCGGCGCAGGGCGCGCCGTACGACTTCCGTACTCCTACTGCGCGGTCCAGCCCCCGTCCACGGTGAACACCTGACCCGTGACGAAGTCGGCGGCCGGCCCGAGCAGGTAGACGACCATGTTCCCGATGTCCTCCGGCTCACCGATGCGGCCGGCCGGGGTCGCGGCCTTCACCGCGGTCATCAGCCCGGGGGTGACATCACCGTGCATGGGGGTACGGATGACCCCGGGAGCGACCACGTTCACCTGGACGTTCCGCGCCGCGTACTCCACGGCGACCTGTCGCGACATGGCGATGACGCCGCCCTTGGCCGCCGAGTAGGCCAGCACGTCGGGCATGCCGATGAGCCCCGCCGTGGACGCGGTGTTCACGATCTTTCCGGACCCGGCGGCCAGCATGTGCCGGATCACCGCCCGCATCCCCAGCCACGGGCCCTTGAGGTCCACGCCGATGAGCCGGTCCCATCCCTCCTCGGTCTGTGTCAGCAGGGTGTCCGTGCTGGACACGATGCCGGCGATGTTGGCCAGGCCGTCGATCCGGCCGTGCGAGGACAGCACCTCGTCCACCACACTCCGCCACGCGCCGGCGTCGGTGATGTCGAGCGTGCGCGCCTCGGCCCCGCCACCGGCATCGGTGATGGCCGCCGCGGTCTCGTCGTGGCCCTTGACGTCCGTGGCGACGACGAACGCCCCCGCCGCGGCGGTGAGCCGCGCGGTCGCCCGGCCGATTCCCGAGCCCGCCCCCGTGATGAGGACGGTCCTTCCCTCAAGCGTGCTGACGTGCTGTCCACCGGCAGTCACGGCCTGCTCCTTCCGCTTGGTCGACCCGTCACGACGACAGGCCCGCGGGCCCAGGCCCGCAACGGATCCTCACGCTAGAACAAATGGTTGTTTGTTACAAGGCGGTGACGTGTCAGTCCTGTTGACACTCGTCAGGGGCGGAGCTACCTTCACAAACAATCAGTTGTTTGTTGACTGAGGATCGCTCGATGTGTCGCCCCCGCCGACGAGCGGCCGGCGGCCAGCACAGTACGAGGGGCGGGCCGCGGACGTTTCCCCGCGTCGCGCAGAAGGCTCCGACCGGCACCCGGTCCGCCCGCGTCCCCATCGGTCGAGTGAGAAGGAGGGCACCCATGAGCGCCCCCGATACCGTCGTGGCTCCCACCACGGGCCATGGCTCGAATCCCGCCGGTCGGGCGGAACCCGACCTCCGGAGCATGAGCCGCAACTCCCAGCTCCTCATCGCGTGGTGCGGGCCCGCGATGGTCGTCCTGTTCGCGATCGGCAGCGTGTGGCTCGCGCGCTACTTCCCGCCCGCCATCCATCCGGGCGACTCCGCGGAGCAGGTGGCGCGGTACTACCAGGACCACGCGACCCCTATCCGTATCGGCCTCGTCCTCTCCACCATGGCCTACGCGCTGATGGGCGTGTGGGGTGTGTGCGTGGCCGTCCAGACCCGGCGCAAGGAAGGACTCTTCCCGGCGCTGACCTACGTACAGCTGACCTGCATGGCCGCGGGCACCGCGCAGATCGTCGTGAACTGCGGCCTCTGGGCGACGGCGGCCTTCCGGGCCGGCGAGGTGTCACCCGAGATCACCCAGGCGTTCAACGACGCGGCCTACATCATCCTGCTCGGCACATGGCCGCCGTTCACCATCTGGGCCGTCGCACTCGGGCTGAACATCCTGCTGGACAGGACCGACGCCCCCGTCTACCCGCGTTGGACGGGCTACTTCAGCATCTGGGCCGGTGTCTGCTTCATCCCGGGCGGCACCGTCTGGTTCTTCAAGGACGGGCCGTTCGGCTGGACCGGCGTGGTGTGCCTCTGGATACCGTTCGTCGTCTTCGGCATGTGGGTCCTGTACTTCAGCTACCTCTCGATGCGGAACGTCAGGAACGGCTTCGTACACGAGCAGGAACCGGCTCGTGGAGCCGGTGAACGAGAGCCGGCCGGCGTGTCGTGACCGGGTCCACCCGGACTCCGGATTCCTTCGCCGATCCGTTCGTGTCACGCGTCGCCCCGAGGGGGCCCGTGCGGCCCTCCCGGGGCGACGGCCGGGTACCCGGGGAGACCGGCATCTGGGTCTTCATCTTCGGAGACCTCGTCGTCTTCACCGTGTTCTTCTGCGTGTTCGTCCACGAGCGGTCGCGCAGCCCGGAGGAGTTCGAGCGGGGCCGCCAGGCCCTGAGCCTCACGTTCGGCACGGTCAACACCCTGCTGCTGCTCACCGGATCGGTGTGCGTCGTGATGGGCCTGCACGCGCTGCGCCGGGGGGCCGCCCGGTCGGGCGCGTGGTCGTTCGCCGTCACGCTGCTCTGCGGAGCGGGCTTCGTGGTCGACAAGTACCTGGAGTACGCGCACGAGATCCAGGCCGGGCACGGGCCGTCGGTGAACGTCTTCTTCATGTACTACTTCGTCCTCACGGGCATCCACCTGCTCCATCTGCTGATCGGGATGGCCGCCCTGGTGATCATGTACAGGATCGCCCGTACCCCTGTTCCCGGCGCCAAGGAGATGCGTGTCCTCGAAGCCGGAGGCTGCTACTGGCATCTCGTGGACCTGCTCTGGATCGTCCTCTTCGCACTGCTCTACCTGATGAGGTGACGCCCGTGCCGACCTCCGTGCCGACACCCGCCGCGGCCCGCACGGCCAGACACCGCGCCGTCCTCGTATGGCTCGCCCTCATGGGCGCGACAGCGGTGTCCTGGTACCTCGGCGACGGCCACGGTGCCCGGCAGGCGGCGACCGTGGGCGTACTGACGGTGGCCTTCCTCAAGGTGTACCTGGTCGGCCGCTACTTCATGGAGCTCTCCCAGGCGCCGAGAGCGCTGCGCCTGCTGTTCGGCGGATGGACCGTCGTGGTGTGCGCGGTGCTCGTGACCATGTATCTCGTCGGCGACCGCTGAGGGGGCAGGCGAGCCCGGGGCGGGGGCACCCGCCCCGCGGCCCCGGGCGACGCTCACCGCGCCTGGCCGGCCGCCGCCAGGACATCCTGCGTGTCGGCGCCGAGGGCGGGCGCCGGCCGGGCCGGCGGCACCGGGTCGCGGGAGAAGGAGAGGGGCGAGCCCGGCGCGAGGTAGGTCCCGACGCCGGGCTGCTCGATCCACGAGAACATGGGGTTGTCGGGGGAGCAGCGCTCGTCCTCCGCCACGAGCTGCCGGAAGGTCTGGTACGGACCCCACAGCGCGCCCGATCCCGCGAACGCGGCACGGACCTCGGCGAGGGTGCGCGCGGCGAACCAGGGTTCCAGCACCGCGGCGAGCGCGTGCCGGGCGGCGTAGCGGCCGCCCTCCGTGGTGAGGTCGGCGTCCACGAGCTCGCCGGCGAGCCTCAGCTTCCCGGTCAGCCCGGTCGCCCGGCCGAGCGCGTCGAACTGCCGGGTCGTGATGGCCACGACCATGACCGAGCGCCCGTCGGAGGTGGCGAAGTCCCGCCCGAACGCCCCGTACAGGGCATTGCCGACGGGTTCCCGGGAGACGCCGTTGATCTGGACATCGGCGAGGTAGCCGAGGTTGCCGACCGTGGCGAGCATGACGTCGGAGAGGGCCAGGGTGACTTCCTGGCCTTCCCCCGTGGCCTGCCGCCGCCGCTCGGCGGCGAGCAGACCGGTCGTCAGATAGAGCCCGGCGGCGATGTCCCAGGCCGGCAGGACATGGTTGACCGGGGCCTCGGTGGCGCCGGTGGCGTGCGGGAAACCGCTGGCGCAGTTCACCGAGTAGTCGACGGCGGGGGAGCCGTCGTGGTTGCCCAGCAGCCGCATCATGATCAGATCGGGCCTGCGGGCCGACAGCAGGTCGTACGAGAGCAGGCCGCGCGCCGGGAGGTTGGTGACGACGATGCCGCCGCCCTCTCCCGCGGCGCAGATGATGTCGGCCGCGGCCCGCTGCCCCTCGGGGGTGTCCAGCGGCAGGGCGACCGACCGTTTGCCCTTGTTGAGGCTCGCCCAGTACAGGCTCGCGCCGTCCTCGGTCCGCGGCCAGCGGTGCTGGTCCATGCCGCCCCGCAGCGGGTCGATCCGGATCACCTCGGCGCCGAGCTGGGCCAGCGTCATCCCGGCCAGGGGAGCGGCGACGAACGCCGGGAGCTCCACGATCCGGAGCCCGGCCAGCGGGCCGGGGCGCGGCTCAGGCGCGTTCGAAGACGGCGGCAATGCCCTGACCTCCTCCGACGCACATGGTCTCCAGGCCGTAGCGGGCGCCGCGGCGTTCCATCTCGTACAGCAGCGTGGTCATGATCCGGACGCCGGTGGCGCCGACGGGGTGGCCGAGGGAGATGCCGGAGCCGTTCACGTTGACCCGCTCGGAGTCGTCGTCGACGCCCCACTCCCGCAGCACGGCCAGGACCTGGCAGGCGAACGCCTCGTTGACCTCGATCAGATCCATGTCGTCGAGGGTCAGGCCGAGCCTCCGCAGCAGCCGGGCGGTGGCGGGCACCGGGCCGATGCCCATACGGGAGGGCTCGCAGCCGGCGGCGGACCAGCCGCCGAGGAAGGCGACCGGGGTGAGACCGAGTTCCTCCAGCCGGTCCTCGGACACCACGAGGCAGGCCGCGGCGGCGTCGTTCTGCTGGCAGGCGTTGCCGGCCGTCACGGTGCCGCCCGGCTCGACGGGGCGCAGCCGCGCCAGTTCCTCCTCGGTGGAGCCGGGCCGTACGCCCTCGTCACGGTCGACGGTCAGCGGGTCGCCCTTGCGCCGGGGGACGGTGACGGGGACGACTTCGCGGGCGAAGCGGCCCGCCTCCCAGGCGGCGGCGGCCCTGCGGTGGCTGCGCGCGGCGTAGGCGTCGGACTCCTCGCGGGTGATCCCGTAGGCGCGGGCCAGGTTCTCGGCCGTCTCGATCATGCCGGAGATCCGGCCGAACCGGTGCTCGGGCTGGGCGCGTTCGCGGCCCCGGTCGAGCCGGTCGTGGAACGTGGTGGAGCCGAAGCGGCCGCCCCAGCGCATGTCGGTGCTGTAGTACTCGACGTTGCTCATGCTCTCCACGCCACCGGCGACGACGACGTCGGCGGCCCCGGAGGTCACCATCATGGCGGCGGTGGCGACGGACTGGAGCCCGCCGCCGCAGCGCCGGTCGAGCTGCATGCCGGGCACCTCGACGGGGAAGCCGGCCTCCAGGGCGATCCAGCGGCCGACGCAGGGCGTCTCGCTGCTCGCGTAGGACTGGGCGAAGACGACGTCCTCGACACGGCCGGGATCGATCCCGGCCCGGGCGACCGTCTCCGTCGCCACGGCGGCTCCCAGTTTCTCCACCGGCACCGGACGCAGGGCGCCGCCGAAGGCGCCGATGGGGGTACGGACGGGGGCGACGATCGCCGCGCGGGTCATGACTGGTTCTCCTGTTCACTCGTCGAGGGGGCCGAGCCGGGGAAGGCCCGGAAGGCGGGGGCCCGGCGGGCCAGGAACGCGGCGGTGCCCTCGGCGCTCTCGGCGGAGGTGAACGCCTCGTCGCTGGCACGCAGGGAGAGTTCGATCAGCTCGTCCTCCGTGAGGTCGTGCGCGGCGTCGACCACCGACTTGCACAGCGCCATGGCCCGGGGCGGCCGGTCCAGCAGGGTCCGCGCCAGCTCCAGGGCCGCCGCGCGGGATCCGCCGCGGGGTACGACCCGGTTGACGAGCCCCCACTCCAGGGCGGTCGCCGCGGTGACCGGCTCGCCGAGCAGCTGCATCTCCTTGGCCCGGCCCGCGCCGATGCGGCGGGCGACGCGGAACGTGCCGCCGCTGCCGGGGAACACACCGAGCTTGATCTCCGGTGAGCCGATCGCGATGTGTTCCTCGGCGACGACCAGGTCGCAGCAGACCGCGATCTCCAGGCCGCCGCCCAGGGTGTGACCGTTGAGCGCGGCCACCGTGGGCCGGGGGAGGGCCGCGAGCCGCGCGAACAGCTCCTGCTGCGGCCGGAGTTTGCGGGCCACCGCCTCGCCGGGCGCCCGCATCCCCGCGAACTCGGCGATGTCGGAACCGGCGCAGAACGCGCGGTCGCCGTCGCCGGTGAGGACGACGACGCGCGCCTCGGGGTCGGCCTCCACGGCGTCCAGGGCCCGGCTCAGGCCACGGGTCATGCCGGCGTTCCACACATGCAGCGGAGGATTGTCCAGGACGAGCAGCGCCACCCCGTCCCGCACACTGAGCCGTACGTCCGCGCTCACCGGGTTCCCTCCGCTCCGCCGTCGCCGGCCTCGGCCAGCAGGTCCAGGGCGCGGCGGGCCACGGGAGCGTCGACCATCAGGCCGTCCACCCGGATCGCGCCCGCGCCCCGCTCCCGCGCCCGCCAGGCGTCCGCGATCCGGCGGGCGCCGCTCACCTCCGGTACGGACGGCAGCCAGGCCGCGTTGACGGCGGCGACCTGCGCGGGGTGCACACAGAGCGCGCCGGTGGCGCCGAGTTCCCTGGCCTGGCGGGCCGCGCGGGTCAGCTCCTCGCCGCCGTCCAGGGTGGCCAGCGAGACGGGCAGCGCGTAGGAGGCGACGCCGGCCGCCGCGGCGGCGAGCGCGATCCAGCGGCACGGCTCGGTGAGCACCGCCGGCGTCGGGGCCACCCCGAGGCGCAGGGAGAAGTCCTCGCTGCCCAGGGCCAGTCCGCGGACGCGGGGCGCGGTGGCCAGCGCGGACAGCGCGAACAGCGCGGCGGGCGACTCGATCAGCGGCACGATCCCCACCGAGCCCTCGGGCAGGCCGCGTTCCCGCTCCAGCGCGGTCAGGGCGGCGGCGGCGTCGGCGACTTCGGCCGGGTCCTCGGCCTTGGGCAGGACGACCGCCCGCAGGCCGGGGCCGACGGCCGCGCGCAGGTCCCGTTCGCGCTCCGCCGCGCCGGAGTTGACCCGTACCGTCACCCGCTGGTCCAGCGCGGCCAGCCGTACCAGCTGCCCGGGCAGCTTCTGCCGCGCCGCTTCCTTCCCGGCCTCGGACACCGAGTCCTCCAGGTCGAGGACGAGCGCGTGGGCACCGCGCCGGTGTGCGCCGGAGAGGAGCCGTTCGTTGTCGGCGGGGACGAAGAGCAGGGACCGCCATGGAGTACTGCCGGTCATACGGCGTCCACCTCCGCGCTCATCACAGTCCGCCCGCGGTCGTCGGCGGCGCGCAGCCGCGCGCCGCCGGGCACGGGGGTGGCGTGCAGGACGAGTGCGTGCCCGTCGAAGGCGGGGCGGACCGCGCGGAACCGGAAGCCGGTGACATGGGCGGCCGGCCGGTGGCGCAGGTAGTGGTCGAGCAGCAGGGTCGCGGTGAGCGGCGCGTGCACGACGAGACCGGGATACCCCTCCTCCTCGCGGGCGTACGGGCGGTCGTAGTGGATGCGGTGGCTGTTGAAGGTCAGCGCCGAGTACTGGAAGAGCAGCACCGGGTCGGGTACGAGGGAACGCCGCCACCGCCCCGGCGGCTGTTCCTCCTCCTCCGCCCCGGCCGCGTCCCCGGGCGCGTCCGCGGCGGCGGTCGGCGCGGCGCGGTAGACGAGGTCCTGGCGTTCGGTGAGGACGCTCGCGCCGTTCTGGCGCAGCGTGTGGTCGACGGTGACGAGGACCAGCGGCCCGCTGCGGCCCTCGCGCCGCCTCACCCGGGCGATGACCGAGGTGCGGTGGACGGGGACGCCGGTCCGCAGCGGTGCGGCGAAGGCGAGTTCCCCGCCGCCCCACATCCGGCGCGGCAGTTCGACGGGCGGCAGGAAGCCGCCCGTGCGGGGGTGACCGTCGGGGCCCAGCTCGCCGCGCGGTACGCGGGGGCGGAAGCAGAGCCAGTGCAGGAGCGGGGGCAGCGGGGCGGCCGCGTCGGCGGCGGGCCGGTCCAGCAGGGCGGCGAGGGCGGCGGGTGACCCGGGGTCCGGGGTGTCCTCGGCCTCCTCGCTCCTGCCCTCCCGGTCGCCGGGGTCGGGCGGCGGAGTCATGCGGTGGTTCCCTTCAGCTCGATGCGTTCGATACGGCCGGTGATCAGCAGGAAGGAGAGCGCGGCGCCCAGCCCGGAGAGGCCGACGAAGAGGAGCGCGCCGTCGAAGGACCCGGTGATGTCGACCACGTATCCGATGATGATGGGGGTGGTGATGCCGGCGAGATTGGCGAAGGTGTTGAACAGTCCGCCGGACAGGCCCGCCGCCTCCTTGGGCGAGGTGTCGGACACGGTGGTCCAGCCCAGGCTGCCGAGTCCCTTGCCGAAGAAGGCGACCGCCATCAGGACGATGATGACCGTCCGGCTGTCGGTCCAGGCACAGGCGACGATGCAGACGGACAGGGTCAGACCGGACACGATCGGGATCTTGCGGGCCGCCGTCACCGACATGCCGCGGCGCAGCAGCGAGTCGGAGAGGAGGCCGCCGAGTATGCCGCCGACGAATCCGAAGAGCGCGGGGATGGCCGCGGTGAAGCCGGCTTCCAGCAGCGGCATTCCCAGCCCCTTGAGCAGGTAGATGGGGAACCAGGTGAGGAAGAAGTAGACGATCGTGGTGATGAAGAACTGGCCGAGGTAGATGCCGATCATCATCCGGCTGCTGAGGAGCTGGCGGACCACGGACCAGGTGCTCAGGCCGTGCGAGGAGCCCACGGGGGTGGCCTGTTCGATGTCGACCAGGGCGCCGCCCTCCACGAGGTGGGCGAGTTCGCCCTCGGAGACGCGGGCGTGGTCGCGGGGCTGGCGGTAGACGGCCCACCACAGGATGCTCAGGGCGATGCCGATGCCGCCCATGACGAAGTAGGCCGAGGGCCAGCCCCAGCTGTGGGTCAGCCAGGCCATGAACGGGGTGAACACGACGGGTGCGGCGTACTGCGCGGCGTTGAAGACGGCCGAGGCGGTGGCCCGTTCGGAGGCGGGGAACCAGGTCGCCACCACGCGCCCGTTGGTGGGGTACGCGGGCCCCTCGGCGATGCCGACCGCGATCCGCAGGACGAACAGGGCGATCAGCATCGAGCCGAGACCGAACAGCGGGACGAAGCCCTGGAGCAGCGTGGTCAGCGACCACAGGAAGATGCTGCCCGCGTACACCCGCCGGGCGCCCCAGCGGTCCACGATCCAGCCGCCGGGCAGCTGGGCGAGCATGTACGCCCAGGAGAAGGCGGAGAAGAGGTAGCCGAGGGTGACGTCGCTCATCCCGATGTCGCCCTGCATCTCCGAGCCGGTGATCGACAGGATCGCCCGGTCGGCGTTGTTGAGGGTCGAGACCAGGAACAGCAGTGCCACGATCAGGTAGCGGACCTTGGAGCGGCGGGCGGCGGCCGCGTCACCGGGACGCGCCGCTTTTTCGGCGGACGGGGAGGGAACGCTCATGGGACATCTCCATTGACATCTTCGGCAAGCGTGGGGGAACGGACGGTGGTGGTCTCCCGGCGGGCCGCGCGGGAGGGGGAGGGGGACGGGCACCGGTGCGGGGAACGGAGCGGGGGAACGGAGCGGGGGGCGGACGGGAGGCCCCGGCGGCGGGACCGGGCGCGTCCCGGCCCCGCGCACCGGCCGGTTCAGCCGTAGCGGCCGCCGGTGACGTGCAGGGTCTCGCCGGTGATGAAGGAGGCGCGCTCCGAGACGAGGAAGGCGACGGCGTCCGCGATGTCCTCGGGGCGCCCGGGGCGGCGCAGCGGCTGGGCGGCCACGGCGCGGTCGCGGAGCCGTTCGTACGCGTCGAGGGCGAGCACCGCCTCCGTCTCCATGAAGCCGGGGGCCACCGCGTTGACGGTGATGCCGTAACGGCCCTGTTCGGCGGCGAGCGCGCGGGTGAAGCCGAGGACGCCGGCCTTGGCGGTGGAGTAGTTCGCCTGGCCCGCGGTGCCGAAGTGGCTGCGGGAGGAGATGTTGACGACGCGGCCCCAGCGGCCCTCGATGAGCTGCGGCATGACGGCGCGGGTGACGAGGAACGAGCCCTTGAGGATGACCTCGATGACGGAGTCCCACTCCGCGTCGGTCATCCGGGTGAGGAAGGTGTCGCGCGGGAATCCCGCGTTGTTGACGAGGATGTGCACGGGCCCGAACGCGTCGTTCGCGGCGGCCACCAGGGTGTCGACGTCCGGGCCCGAGGTGATGTCGGCGCGGACGGCGACGGCGCGGTGGCCCAGCGCGGTGATGGCCGCGGCGGTGGCGCGGGCGCCCTCCTCGTCGATGTCGGTGACGACGACGGCGGCGCCCTCCCGGGCCAGCCGCAGCGCGGTCGCGGCGCCCAGACCGCGGGCCGAGCCCGTGATGACGGCCGTGCGGCCGGCGAGTTCCAGATCCATGGTGCGGCTCCTGAGGTGCGGGTGGTTCAGCGGAGATCGGCGCGGCCGGCGTCCAGGACGACCGTCGCCCGTTCGGTGACATGGGTGCGGAAGGAGACGGTGCCGCCGTCGGTCCAGGACTCGGTGCGCAGTGTCTCCCCCGGGTACACGGGGGCGGTGAAGCGGACCCGCAGCCGGTGCAGGCGCGCGGCGTCCCACGCCAGCGGACCGGCGAGCAGGGCGTGCACGGCGACGCCGAAGGTGCACAGCCCGTGCAGCAGGGGCCGGTCGAAGCCGGCGCCGCGGGCCGTGCCGGGGTCGCTGTGCACGGGGTTGTGGTCGCCGCTGAGCCGGTACAGCAGAGCGGCCTGCGGCAGTGTGGGCAGGTCCTGGACGTGGTCCGGCGCCCGTTCGGGAACGCGGTGCGGGGCGGGCGGGGCGGCCATGGTGCTGCCGCAGCCGCCGTTGCCGCGCAGCAGGCTCACCTGGCCGACCTCGGCGAGCAGCCGGCCGTCGGCGCTGTCGGTGAGGCGGCGTTCCTGGTACAGCAGGGCGCCCTTGGCCTCGCCCTTGTCGACGACACCGGTCACGCGCGTGTACCCGGTGACATCGCCGTCGGCGGGCAGCCGCTCGTGCAGGGTGAGGGACTGCTCGACGTGGAGCAGGCGCCGCCAGTCGATGCCGGTACCGGGCTCGCGGGCCCAGAAACCGCTGTAGCCGAGGACGTTGGGCAGGGTCGGGAAGGCCGTGCACCGCTCGGGCAGTACGTAGGCGAGCTGCCGCGCGTCCAGAGGGTCACCGCCGAGCCCGAGCCCGAGCGCGTGGAGGGCGGTGTCACGGGCGGTGTAGCGGTGCCGGACCGGGGCGAACTCGCGGCGCAGCAGTGCGTACGGGTCCATGGTCACCGCCCTGTCCCGTGGGTGACGACGAGGGCGTCCAGCGCCAGGACGCCGAGGCCGTCCGCACGGACGACCACGGGGTTGAGCTCCAGCGAGTCGATCCGGCCGGCGTGGGCGACGGCCAGCGCGGAGACCGTGACCAGGAGGTCGGCGACGGCCCCCGAGTCGGCGACGGGCGCGCCGCGGAAACCGGTGAGCAGGGCGTGGCCGCGGATCTCGGCGAGCATCCGCAGCGCCTCGGCGTGGTCCACGGCACCGACCCGGACGGCGACGTCCTGGAAGAGCTCGGCCTGCACCCCGCCGGTCCCGACCATCACCACGGGGCCGAAGACCGGGTCGCTGCGGGTGCCGACGATGAGATGGGGACCGTCCGGCGCGGTCGCCGCGACGGAGACGCCCTCGACACGGGCGTCGGGACGGGCGGCGCGGACGCGTTCGACGAGCGTGGTGTAGGCGGCGGCCGCCGCGTCGGCGTCGGCGACGCCCAGCAGGACCCCGCCGATCTCCGTCTTGTGCGGGACGTCGGGCGAGACGATCTTCATGACGACCGGGAAACCCGCCTCGCGCGCCGCCTCGGCGGCCTCTCGCGGCGAACCGGTCACCCGGGAGAACGGGAAGGCGACGCCCGCCGGGGCGAGCAGGTTCCGGGCGGTCGCCTCGGAGAGCGGTCCGTCGGGGAACTCCAGGCGGGGGACGGAGGAAGCGGGGCACTCCGCGGGCAGCGGCCGTTCGAAGCCTTCCCGCAGCCGGGCCGCCCCCGCCAGGGCCGCCACCGCGCGCTCGGAGTCGTCGTAGACGAGGAAGCCCGCCGCCTCGTAGGAGCGCACCACCTCGGGCCGTGCCTCCATGCACAGCACGGTCGGCCGGTCCAGGTATGCGGCGGTTCCCTTGCCGATGGCCTCCTTGATGGCCTCGCCGTAGGTGGGCGAGTCGGGGAGCATCGTGAAGGAGCCGACCACGGCGTCGTAGTCGCCCTCGGCGTACATCAGCCGGTAGGTGTCCGTGATCAGCGACATGTCGTTGAGCCAGCCGGCCGTGGTGTCGCAGGGGTTGTCGTCGCTGCCCATCGGGTTGATCTCGCGCAGCCGGGCCCGGGCCTCCTCGGGCAGACCGGCCACGTCCAGCCCGTGGCGCTCGGCCGCGTCGCACAGCTGCACGCCGAAGCCGCCGGAGACGCTGACCACCCCCAGCCGCCGGCCGGCCGGCAGGACGCCGCGGCTGCACACGTAGGCGAGGTCGACCTGCTCCTGCGTGGTGCGGGCCCGGTGGACGCCGTACTGGCGGAAGAGCGCGTCGTAGACGTCGTCGCTGCCGACCATGGAAGCCGTGTGCGAGGCGGCGGCCGCCGCGCCCGTGCTGGAGGAGCCGACCTTCATGAAGATGACGGGCTTGCGCCGCTCGTGGGCGACGGCGAGCGCGGTACGCAGCCGGCCGGCGTCCCGGACCCCCTCGGCGTAGGCGAGGATCACCGACACGTCGTCCTGGAGGGCGAGCCAGTGGACGCACTCGGCGACATCGGTGCCGGCCTCGTTGCCGGTGGACACCCAGTAGCCGACACCGATGCCGCGGTTGCGGCACAGGTAGGCCAGGTGGCCACCGTACGCGCCGCTCTGGCTGACCACCGCCACCTTGCCGCCGGTGGGCACCTCCGCGTCGAAGGCGCTGCTGAAGGTGCCGACGAAGCCGCTCTCGGCGTGCAGCAGCCCCAGGCAGTTCGGGCCGAAGAGGCGCAGGCCACCGGCGCGGGCCAGCTCGGCCAGCTCGTCCTGGAGGGCCTGGCCCGCCTCGCCGGTCTCCGCGAATCCGGCCGCGTAGACGACGGCGGCGGCGACCCCCTTGGCCACGCAGTCGGTCACCGCCTGCTTCAGCAGATGGGAGGGGAGACCGATCAGCGCGATGTCCGGGACGTCGGGGACCGCGTCGAGCGACGGGTAGGCCCGGACCCCCTGGACGGTGTCCCGCTTGTTGTTGACCGGATAGATCGCGCCACCGTAGCCGCTGCGCAGCAGATAGTGCAGGGCCCGTCCCGAGATGCGGCTCGCATCGTCCGAGGCGCCGATCACGGCGACGGAACGCGGCCTGAACGCCTGCTCGAAACCCGTGGGAACGGACGGCGACGGCACGGCTGACATGGGCGGCTCCCTTGATGCTCGGTCAGCGTGAGTGTGGTCCGAGCCACTCTGCGGACGCGGCTGCGGCCATACAATGAGCAAGGAGTGATTGCCAACTCTTGATACACGGGAGGTATCAGCGTGGAGCTACGGCAGCTCAGGCACTTCCTGGAGGTGGCCGAAACCCTTAACTTTCGGACGGCCGCGGAGCGGCTCCACATGACCCAGCCCCCGCTGTCGGTCTCGATCCGCAAACTGGAGGAGGAGGTGAACGCGCGCCTCTTCGAACGCACCACGCACAGCGTCGAGCTGACGGCGGCGGGGGAAGCGGCGCTGGAGCACGCCCGGGCGGCCCTCTTCCACTGCGCGGAGCTGGCCCGGGTCGCCGGGTCGACCGCGGCGGGCGCCACCGGAGTGCTGCGCGTGGGCTTCGTCGGCTCGGCGAAGAACCGGCTGCTGCCGCGGCTGCTGCCCGCCTTCCGGGAGATGTACCCGGGCGTCACCGTGCAGTTCACCGAGGAGACGAACACCGCGCTGGTGGACTTCCTGGAGCGGCACGTCCTGGACATCTGCATCGTCCGGGTTCCGATGATCCGGCGCAGCGATCTGCAGTACGTCACGGTCGAGGCGGACCGTTTCGTGGTGGCGCTGCCGGCCGGGCACCGCTTCACCCGGCAGAAACGCATCACCCTGCGGGACCTGGCCGACGAGCCGTTCATCGACTACACCGCGCACGCCATCCCGGGGCTGCACGCGCTGTGCACGATGCTCTTCCAGGAGGCCGGCGTCACCCCCCGTGTCGCGCAGGAAGCGGTGCAGGTGGAGACGGTGCTGTTTCTGGTGGAGAACGCGATGGGGGTGGCCCTGGTCCCCTCCAGCGCGGCCCGGGGCCGCCGCCAGGGGGTGGAGTTCCGCGAGCTGGACACGGCGGGACCGCAGCCCCCGCTCGGCCTGGCCGTGGCCTGGAACCCGCGCTACCGCAGCCAGTCGGGCCAGCGCTTCCGTGAACTGGCCCAGCGGATCGGCGAGACCATGTCCGAACGGGTGGACTGAACACAGCGGTCGCGCGGATCCACGGGGCCCTGATCCACGGGGCGCGGATCAGTGGTGCGCGGATCAGTGGTGCGCCGCGCCCTCGGTGCTCTCGCGCAGGACGAGGCGGTGTGCCACGACGCGGTCCTGCGGCGACAGGGGGGCGCCCGACGGCGCGTCCGCCGGGTCCCGCGGGCGGTTCGCCTCGTCGATACGGTGCCGCAGCAGATGCACGGCGGCCCTGGCCACCGCTCCCTTGTCGGGGGCCACGGTGCTCAGGGTCGGTACGCTGTACCGCCCGCCCTCCACATCGTCGAAGCCCATCACGGCGATGTCCTCGGGCACCCGTACCCCGTGCTCGTGCAGCGTCCGCAACGCCCCCAGGGCGAGCTGGTCGTTGAGGCACAGCAGTGCGTCGGGGTGCCCGCCGCCGCCCAGCGCCCGGGCCGCCGCCTCGGCCCCGTCGGGCATCCGGAAGGCCGCCACGGGGAGCAGTGCCGCCGGGTCGTAGGCGAGACCCGCCGCCGACAGGGCCGCCCGGTACCCGCGCGTGCGCGCCTCCGCCGTCCCTAGTCCCGCGCTGTCGCGGCCCCCGATGACGAGGATCTCGCGTCGCCCGCGGGCGATCAGGTGGTCGGTGGCCTCGCGCGCGGCCCGTTCGTTGTCTATCGCCACATGGTCGGCCCCCTCCTCCAGCAGCTCTCCCAGCAGGACCGTCGGCGGCGATCCCGCGTGTTCGCGCAGATCGTCGGAGGTCAGGGCGAGCGGGCTGAGGATGACGCCGTCGACGAAGTCGGAGCCGAACCCCGCGAGCGCCGCCAGCTCGTGGCCCCGGTCCCCGCCGGACTGGTGGACCAGCACGGTCAGCGAGGACTGCTCGGCCGCGCGGATGACATGCCGGGCCAGTTCGGCGAAGTACGGGACGTCCAGTTCCGGCACGACCAGGGCGATGATCCCGCTGCGCCCGGTGCGCAGATGGCGGCCCGCCAGGTTCACCCGGTAGCCGAGCTGGTCGATGGCCTCACGGACCACGCGCCGGGTCCGGTCCGACACATGGACGTAGTCGTTGATGACGTTCGAGACGGTCTTCTCCGACACGCCCGCGTGCCGTGCGACGTCCTTGATCCTGGGTCGTGCCACCGCGTCTTCCCCCTGCTCTCGGGCACCGCCGAGTCTATGCCGTGCCGGTCAGGGAGGACGCGCGGACCCCGGTGGGAGCCCTGGCGCGGCCCGGCACCGCCCGCCGGGCAACGGGCCGTGCCACAGCTCTTTACAGCTGTTGTACATCGATGTAAAAACATGGCACCGCACCGGTGGCCGCCGTCAACGGCGCAGCCGACCGGCTGTCGAAAGGTCCGCGATGAGTTCTTCTTCCCCACCCGTCCCGGGGCCCCGGCCCGCGTTCACGCCCCCGCCGCCGGGCGGCCCGAGCCGCCGTGGGCTCCTGCGCTACGGCATGGCCGGGGCCGGCGCCGCGCTGCTCGGCTCCGCCGCGCTGACCGGCTGCGCCTCACCCGCCGCCTCGGCGGACGCCTCGGCCCTGCGCGTCTGGGACCTCTTCCAGGGCGGGGACGGCATGCTGATGGACGACATGATCAAGGCCGTCTCCGCCGCCCCCGACGGCTTCACCGTCGACCGCACCATCCTGGACTGGGGGCCGTCCTACTACACCAAGCTCGCCATGTCGGCCGCCGGAGGCCGCGCCTCCGACGTGGCCGTCCTCCACCTCTCGCGGCTGGCCGGATACGCACCGGGCGGCCTGCTGGACCCCTTCGACCTGGATCTGCTCGCCGAATTCGGCTGCGGCGAGGCCGACTTCACCCCGGCCGTCTGGAAGCGCACACAGCACGAGGGAACCGTCTACGCGGTCCCGCTGGACATCCACCCCTTCATCGTCTTCTACGACCGCGACGCCGCCGACCGGGCCGGACTCCTCGACACCTCGGGCGAACTCGCCCCGATGGGTTCCCCCGAGGCGCTGCTGGACGCGGGGAAGGCGCTCGCGAAGGCCACCGGCGGTGCGGGCATCCTCTTCGGCCATGTCACCGACACCGCGCAGTGCTGGCGGCAGTTCGCGGCCTTCTACGCCCAGACGGGCGCCGAGTTCACCCTGCCCGAGGGCGGGCCGCCCGAGATCGACGTGGACGCCGCCGTCCGGGTCGTGTCGTTCATGCAGCGGCTCTTCGACGGCAGGACCAACCCCAACAACCTCGACTACTACGGGGCGATGGCCGCGTTCCTCGACCGCCGCGGCGGTATGGCCATGCTCGGCGAGTGGGAGCTGCCGACCCTGCGGAAGTCCGGGATCCCGCTGGGCGCCGCGCCCTTCCCGCAGGTCTTCGAGAAGCCCGCCGTCTACACCGACTCCCACAGCTTCGTCCTGCCGCGCCAGGCCGACCCCGACCCCGCGCGGCGGCGCCAGGCGCACCGGTACGTGGCGCAGATGGTCAAGCAGAGCCTCACCTGGGCGAGCGCCGGGCACATCCCCGCGTACCAGCCCGTACTGGCCCGCCCCGAATACGCGGAGCTCACCCCTCAGTCGTCGTACGCGGAGGCGGGAGAGGTGGCGGTGCTCGATCCGCCGAACTGGTTCGCCGGAGCCGCCTCGAACTTCCAGAACCGCATGTGCCAGCCGCTCCAGTCGGCGCTGCTCGGCAACACCTCGGCCGAGAAGGCCGTACGGCAGATGGTCCGCGAGGCGGACACGCTGCTCCGGCAGCCCAACCCGGTGGCCTGACCGGAGCACAAGGAGCTACAGACGTGACAACCACCGCACCCACCGGTGCCGCCGTGCCCACCGGCACGCCGCCCCCGTCCACCGCCCCGCGCGGTCGCCTCCGCCTCCGCGACAAGGGCGCCACCGGCCGGAACAACGGCCTGCTCTTCGTCCTCCCCTTCCTGGTGCTCTTCGTCCTCTTCCTGGTCTGGCCCGTCGTCCATGGCCTGTGGATGAGCCTCACCGACAGCTCGCTCGCGCTGCGCGACACGTCCTTCGTCGGATTCGCCAACTACGCCGAGGCGTTCGGCGACCCGGACGTCTGGAGCAGCCTGGGCAACACGGTCTTCTTCACCCTCATCTCGTGCGTCCCCCTGGTGCTGGTCGCCCTCGCGATGGCGCTGCTGGTGCACAGCGGGCTGGCCGGCCAGTGGGCGTGGCGCCTCGCGTTCTTCGCGCCGTACCTCCTGCCCGTCACCGTGGTGACCCTCATCTGGACCTGGCTCTACCAGCCGGACATCGGCTTCGCCAACCAACTGCTCGGCACCCTCGGCCTGGAGCCCGTCGGCTGGCTCTCCGACGAGGCGGTCGCCATGTGGTCCATCGCCGCCCTGACCGTCTGGTGGACGGTCGGCTTCAACTTCCTGCTCTACCTCGCCGCCCTCCAGGGACTGCCGGAGACCCTCGACGAGGCCGCCGCGCTCGACGGCGCGGGCGCCTGGCGCCGGCTGTGGTCCATCACCCTGCCCCAACTGCGCAGGACCACCGTGATGGTGGGCATGCTCCAGGTCCTGGCCTCGCTCAAGGTCTTCGACCAGATCTACATCCTCACCAAGGGCGGCCCGAACGGCTCCACCCGGCCCATCCTGGAGTACGTCTACGACGTCGGGTTCAGCGGCTACCGGCTGGGCTACGCCTCGGCCGTCTCCTATGTCTTCTTCGCGCTGGTGATCGTCATCTCCCTCGCGCAGCTCCGCTTCTTCCGCCAGGAGGACTGACCGTGTCCGCTACCGCAACTCCCGTGCGTCCGCGCCGCCGTGCGCCCCGCGAGGCCGGCGGCTCGCCGATGCTCCTCGGCCCGGGGCGGCTGCCGCGGGCACTGGCCGGGACGGCGCTGGCCGTGCTGGCGGCCGTCTGGCTGCTGCCGCTCCTGTGGGCGGTCGCCACCTCCCTCCAGAGCGAACAGGACGTGTCGACGCCGGGCCTGTCCCCGTTCAAGGGCGCCCTCACCCTGGAGTCCTACCAGCAGATCCTGGCCCGCGGGAACGTACTGACCTGGGCCTTCAACAGCTTTCTCGTGGCCGGTCTGGTCACGCTGATCACCGTGGCCGTCTCCACGCTCGCCGCGTACGGATTCGCCCGCGGCACGTTCCGCGGACGCCGCGTCCTGCTGGCCGTCACCGTCGCCGCCATCATGGTGCCGCCGCAGCTGCTCATCGTCCCCCTCTTCGAGCAGATGCTCCTGTTCAACCTGGTGGACACGTACGCGGCGATCGTGCTGCCTCAAGTGGTGGCGCCGATGATGGTGTTCATCCTCAAACGGTTCTTCGAGGCCCTGCCCCGGGAACTGGAGGACGCGGCCCGGATCGACGGCGCCTCCGAGGCGCGGGTCTTCTTCTCGGTCGTGCTGCCGCTCTCCCGGCCCATCGTGGCCGCCGTCGCGATCTTCGTCTTCATCGGCGCCTGGAACAACTTCATGTGGCCGTTCATCGTGACCAACGACCCCGGCCTCATGACGCTGCCGGTGGGGCTGGCCACGGTCAAGGACTCCTTCGGGATCGTGTACTCCCACTCCATGGCCTCCGCACTGCTCGCCTCGCTTCCCCTGATCGTCATGTTCCTCCTCTTCCAGCGGCGCATCGTCCGATCGGTGGCCACCACGGGCCTCGGCGGCGCCTGACCCCGTCTCCCGGCGGCGGTTCCCGATCCCGGTCCCGGTTCCGGCCCCGGCCCGGGGCTTCGGGACGCCGCTCCCTCCCCGTCCCGATGCGTCAAGGGCGACTCCGCGGGACATGTTTACAACGATGTACATTCGTGGGTCCGGTCACCGCGCCGCCCGCCCTCACCCCGACTGGAGCACGTGTGCCCACTCCCTCCGTACCGCGTCCGGAGTACCCGCGACCGCAGTTCGTCCGTGCCGACTGGCTCAACCTCAACGGCACCTGGCAGTTCGAGACCGACCGGGGGGACAGCGGTCTGGAGCGGGGCCTCCTGGACCGCGCCCTGACCGGTGAGATCCTCGTCCCCTTCCCGCCGGAGTCGGAGCTGTCCGGCATCGGAGACACCGACTTCCTGGAGGCCGTCTGGTACCGGCGGGTGCTCACCCTGCCCTCCGAGTGGGCCGGACGCCGGGTGCTGCTGCACTTCGGCGCCGTCGACCACGACACCACCGTGTGGGCCAACGGCACCGAAGTGGCCCGCCACCGCGGTGGGTTCACCCCGTTCACCGCCGACCTCGGTGATGTGGCCGGCCCCGGCGACGAGGTCACCCTCACCGTCCGCGCCCGCGACCCGAGGTCGGGCCCGCAGGCCCGCGGCAAGCAGGCCGTCCAGTACGCCAACCACGACTGCAACTACACCCGGGTCACCGGCATCTGGCAGACCGTGTGGCTGGAGCCGGTCCCCGACCTTCATCTGCGACGCCCCCGCATCACGCCCGACCTGGCCGGATCGGCGTTCCATCTGGAACTGCCGCTCTCCGGCAACCGCCCCGGGTACCGGGTGCGCGCCGTGCTCTCCGACCCCGCCGGCGAGGTCTGCCGCGCGGAGGTCCGCGCCGATCTCGACCTCGCGCCGCGCCTCCACCTCCCGGTACCCGAGGAGCGCCGGCGCGAGTGGGGCCCGCAGGACCCGCACCTGTACGACCTGCGCATCGAACTCCTCGACGCGTCGGGCCGGGTGACCGACAGCGCGGACAGCTACGCCGGTCTCCGCGCCGTCGGCATCCAGGGCAAGGCCGTCACCCTCAACGGGCGCCCCGTCTTCCAGCGCCTCGTGCTCGACCAGGGCTGGTACCCGGACGGTCTGATGACCGCGCCGACCGACGAGGCCCTGATCCATGACATCGAGATCGCCATGGCGGCCGGCTTCAACGGCGCGCGCCTGCACCAGAAGGTCTTCGAGGAGCGCTTCCTCCACCACGCGGACCGCCTCGGCTACCTGGTCTGGGGGGAGTTCGGCGACTGGGGCTGTGAGACCGGCGGTTCGTCGGGCGACAACCAGCGGCCGGACGCCTCGTACACCGCCCAGTGGCTCGAAGCACTGGAGCGCGACTACTCGCACCCCTCGATCATCGGATGGTGCCCGCTGAACGAGACGTACCAGAAGCTGCACGACCGCATCACCCAACTCGACGCCGTGACCCGGGCGATGTACCTGGCCACCAAGGCCATGGACACGACCCGGCCGGTCGTCGACGCGTCCGGATACGCCCACCGTGTCACCGAGACCGACATCTACGACTCCCACAGCTACGAGCAGGACCCGGCCGCGTTCCAGCGCCAGATGTCCGGCCTGGCCAAGGACGAACCGTTCGTCAACGCCTACGAGAACGGCGCGCCCTACTCCGTGCCGTACCGCGGCCAGCCCTACTTCGTCAGCGAGTTCGGCGGGATCTGGTGGGATCCGGCCGCTGCCGCCGCCCAGTCCGGCGAGGACCGGACGGAGTCCTGGGGGTACGGCGAACGGGTGCGCGACGAGGACGAGTTCCACGCGCGGTTCGCCGGGCTCACGGGCGTCCTGCTCGACGACCCCGCCATGTTCGGCTACTGCTACACCCAGCTCACCGACGTCTTCCAGGAACGCAACGGCGTCTACCGCTTCGACCGCGGCGCCAAGCTGGACGTCGAGCGGATCCGCGCCGCGCAGATCCGTCCGGCCGCCATCGAGGAGCGCGACCCGCGGTAGCCGGGAGCCTGGGGCCCGGATCCCGTACGCGGGACCCGGGCCCCGTGGGGTGTGGCGCCCCGGTGGAACCGGATGTACCCAGATGTACATCGATGTACAGGGACGGGCGGGACCGCGCCTCACTCCCGCTCGGCGTCGGCGATCATGTCCTTCTCGGCGTCCTCGCGGGCGGCCCCGTCCGGCGCCCCCGGCCGGTCCGAGCGTTCGTCGCCGGCCTCCAGGTCCACGCGCTCGCCCTCCCCGTGCGGCAGGTCTCCGACGCCGTCCTCCCCGTCCGGCACGGGAGGGTCGGGAACCTCCTCGGCGAGGCGCCGGTCCAGGGACTCGCCCTCCAGGCGCTCGGCCGCGGTCGTCCCCTCGCGCTCGACGCCCAGCGGCCGATCGGGCGGTGACCAGCCCTCGTCGTAGGGATCGGAACCCCGGTCGACCAGGGTGTCCTCGGCGTCCAGAATGCCCTGGTCCTCGCCGACCTCGGCGCCGTCCGGCTGGTAGACCTCGTCACCGGTGGTCTCGTTCCTGTCACTCACGCGATCCTCCTCGGCTCGTACCGTCTCCCGCTCCTTCCCCCGTGCCGGGGCGGGGGCGGCGGGAAGGATGGGTCGCCAAGGCGGTGCCGCAGGGACAGCCGCCCGCGGGCGGTTCATCCGTCGGCTCCACCCTCCCATCTCTCGCTTCGGTGTCAAACGGCAGGAGAAACACCACGTCACAGCGGGAGTCGCGCACCGGGAGCGGGCGGGCGGTGTTTGTCGGCGCTGCCTCCGGGCACGTGACCTACGACCGGTACGACCCGATTTTTCGCCCTCCGGAGCCGGACGCGAGCGCCACGATCGGGAGGGCCTTCCGGCACGCTACGGAAGGAGCGACATGAACAGCGAACAACTCACCGAACTGGCCCAGCAGTTGAGGGTCGACTCGGTGCGCGTCGCCGATGCGGCGGGCTCCGGACACCCCACCTCCTCGATGTCCGCCGCGGATCTCATGGCGGCCCTGCTCGCCAACCATCTGCGCTACGACTTCGACCACCCCGGCCATCCGGGCAACGACCGGCTGATCTTCTCCAAGGGCCACGCGTCGCCGCTGCTCTACTCCATGTACCTGGCGGCGGGCGCGATCGACGAGGAGGAGTTCCTCACCTACCGGACCCTCGGCAGCCGGCTCGAAGGCCACCCCACCCCGCGGCTCCCGTGGGTCGACGTCGCCACCGGCTCCCTGGGCCAGGGGCTGCCCGTCGGCGTCGGCATGGCACTCGCCGGACAGCGGCTCGGCCACACCCCGTACCACGTGTGGGTACTCTCCGGCGACAGCGAGATGGCCGAGGGCTCCGTGTGGGAGGCCGTCGAACACGCCGGGGACCAGCACCTCGACTCCGTCACCCTCGTCGTCGACGTCAACCGGCTGGGACAGCGGGGACCCACCCGCCACCAGCGGGACCTGGACGCGTACGGCCGCAGGCTGCGCGCGTTCGGCTGGCACACCGTCGAGATCGACGGCCACGACATGGATGCCGTGGACGCCGCCTTCAACGAGGCGAAGTCCACCCCGCGCCAGCCGACCGCCATCATCGCGGGCACCCGCAAGGGGCGCGGCGTGCACTCCGTCGAGGACCGCGAGGGCATGCACGGCAAGCCGCTGCCGGACGCCGCGAGCGCGATCGAGGAGCTGGGCGGCCGCCGCTCCGTACGGGTGCAGGTGGCCCGGCCCGCCGCGCCGGACACGGCCGCCCGCACCGCGCCGCGGACCGGCCCCGTCCAACTGCCGCGCTACGACGTGGGCGACGAGGTCGCCACCCGGGACGCGTACGGCAGGACGCTCGCCGCCCTCGGAACGGCCCGCGAGGATGTCGTCGCCCTCGACGGCGAGGTGAGCGACTCCACCCGCGTGGAGTTCTTCGCCAAGGAGCACCCCGAGCGGTTCTTCGAGTGCTACATCGCCGAACAGCAGCTCGTGGCGGCCGCCGTCGGCATGCAGGCACTGGGTCTCGCACCGTATGTCTCCACCTTCGCCGCCTTCCTCACCCGTGCGCACGACTTCCTCCGCATGGCGGCCGTCAGCCGGGCCTCGTTCACCGTCGTGGGCTCCCACGCCGGCGTCGCGATCGGACAGGACGGCCCCTCCCAGATGGGTCTGGAGGACCTCGCCATGTTCCGCGCCGTGCACGGCAGTACGGTGCTCCACCCCTGCGACGCCAACCAGACGGCGCGGCTGGTGGAAGCCACGTACGGACTGTCCGGCGTCCGCTATCTGCGCACACTGCGGGGAAAGACACCGGTCGTCTACGGACCCGACGAGCAGTTCCCCATCGGCGGCAGCAGGACGCTGCGCCGTTCCGACGGGGACCGCGTGACACTGATCGGCGCCGGCACCACCGTCCACGAGTGCCTCGCGGCGGCGGACGCCCTCGCCGGTGAGGGCATCCCCGTCCGTGTCATCGACCTCTACTCGGTCAAGCCCGCGGACGAGGCGGCACTCCAGGCCGCGGCGGACGACACGGGCTGTCTGATCACGGTGGAGGACCATCACCCGGAGGGCGGGATCGGGGACGCGGTGGCCGAGGTGTTCTCGGACGGCCGCCCCGCGCCGAGGCGCCTCGTCCGCCTGGCGGTGGGGAACCAGCCCGGATCGGCGACGTCCGGGGAGCAGCTGCGTTCCGCGGGGATCGACGCCGAGTCGGTGGCCGCGGCGGTGCGGCTGCTGACGGAAAGGGTCATGGTCTGACCCTGTTTCGCGGCGAGCCACGGGGTACTCGAACCGATGTCCAGGAATCGGAGCGGAGGAGAGAGGACCCCATGAGCACGCTGCCGATCACCGCACAACAGGACATCGAAGAGGACGGGGACACCTGGGCCTGGCTGCGGTACGCGGCCTGCGCCGACGCCGACCCGGAGCTGTTCTTCCCCGTGGGGGAGTCCGGGCCCGCCGTCGAGCAGGTGGAACGTGCCAAGCAGGTGTGCCACGCCTGTCCGGTGGAGAGCCAGTGCCTCGCGTGGGCGCTGAGCACCGAGCGCACCACCGGAGTGTGGGGCGGTACGGACGAGGCGGAGCGCAGGCGGCTGCGCCGCCGCGCCGACCGGCGCCGGAGCCCGCGGAGCCGGCCGGGGCGCGGGGAGTCACGGGCCCGCGGCCCCCGGCCGAACTCGCCGTCCTGAGACGGCGGTCACCGCCCGCCGCGGTGGCCGTCCCAGGACGGGAGCCGACCGGAGTGGGAAGGGGCGCCACGGGAAGCCGTGACGGTCCCGCTGTCCCGCTGTCCCGCTATTCCCCCGACGGCGCCGGCAAGGTGACCCCCAGGGCCACCGGAGTGCCGAAGTTGGGCGTGCCGTCGGCGTTCCACGTGAACTTCTGCGCCCTGGTGGAGCGGTTCATGTCACAGCCTCCGCCCGCCGAGCTGTTGGCGTGGTACACCATCCAGTCCTCGGTCCCGTCGGGCGACTTGAAGAAGCCGTTGTGACCGGGACCGTACACACCGTTGGCGTTGGACCGCTGGAAGACCGGGTTCGGTGACTTGACCCAGGAGGACGAGTTGAGCGGGTCACCACCGTTGTAGGTCAGCATGCCCAGCTTGTAGTCGGGTGTGGAACAGTGACTGGCGGAGTACACGATGAACGTCCTGCCGCCCCGCTGGAGGACCTCGGCGCCCTCGTTGACCGCGCCGCCCACCGTCTCCCAGCCGTAGGTCGGCGTGGAGAGCACCCGGCGGGTGCCGCTCGCCGTCCACGGGTTGGACAGCGGCCGGATGAACATCGGCTGGGAGCCGTTGTAGAAGGTGCCCAGGAGGTAGAGCTTGCCGTCGAGTTGCAGGATGCCCGGGTCCAGCTCCCAGGTGTTGTCCTGGGTCGGGTCGAGCAGGTCGGCCTTGAAGCTGTAGGGCCCCATCGGGTCGAGTCCGGCGCTCTCCAGCACATGGATCCGCTGGGTGCCCAGGTCGTACGGCTCCCGCCCGGCCGTGTAGTAGAAGTACCACCGCTTTCCGCTGGGGCCGTCGAGCAGATGGAACTCCGGCGCCCACATGGTGCCGGCGCCGTTGGGCCGCGTGAGGTTGAAGACCACCTGCTCGGTGGCGGTGGCGAGACCCGCCAGGGTGCTCGCCTTGCGCATGGTGACGGTCGAGTTCCAGGTCGTGGTGGCGAGGTAGTAGTACCCGTCGTAGTACGTGAGCCAGGGGTCGGGCCCGCGCTGGGCGAGCGGGTTGGTGAAGGTGCGGGTGCCCGTACCGCCCCCGGCGAAGCCCGGCAGCCGCCACACCCTGCCGTTCGCGGCGGCGCACGGCAACTGCACGAGGCTGGTGCCGGAGGCCGACGCGCCGCCGCTCGGGGTGACACACTTGCCCGAGCTGACGGAGACCAGGTTGAAGGTCCGGTCGGTGCCGCCCACCGCCACCGGCACGAGGCGCCACTGCTGGTTCGTCGCGCCGTGGCAGGGCCACTGGATGACCGCGCCGTTGTCGGCGGTGGACGCGCCGGAGACATCGGCGCACTGGCCGGACGGTGTGCTGATCGTGTACGTGTCGGCCGTCCCGGCGACGGGGGTGAAGCCGAAGTTCTGGCCGGCTCCGCCACCGCAGGTGAACGCGCGCAACTGCGTACCGTTGGCGGTCGAACCGCCCGGCAGGTCCAGGCAGTTGCCGCCGTTCTGGTTCACCCCCGTCGAAGTGAAGGCGGTGGCGGCGGTGGTGGCGGAGACGGGTGGCGCCACCAGGAAGGCGACCACCCCGGTGAGTACGGCCACCAGCACGGAGAGACATCTGGAGCGGGTCACTGGTGCACATCCTTCATCGGTCGGTCAGGGCCCGTGCGTGCGCGGATGTCGCCGGGTGGGCCGGTGACCGGGCCCCGCCCCTGTGGTGGACCTTGACCTCGGTGAGGCCCGTCCTGGCCCCGGAGGCGTGGGTGGCCAGGACCCGTATGCGCTGGGCGCTGACCGCCGGGAACCGCACCAGGTTGTAGTTGGCCCTTGGCACGGCCGGACTCCTGGTCTGGCCGGGCACCGTCACCCAGGAACTGCCGTCGTAGTACTGGATGGTGTAGGCGGACGGGGCCCGGTGGACGGTGCTCGCCGGGCGGCTGTCCTTGAAGTACAGGCGCACCTCGTCGAGGGTGCGCGCGGTGCCGAAGTTCAGCTCGTACCAGTCCTGGCTGTTGGGGGAGGAACCGGCGCCCCAGAACGGCTCGTTGGTGGGATACCCGTCGACCGCGCCGGAGACATTGCTCCCGGAACCGGTGTACGAGGCGGAGACGGACGCCCCGGAGGCCAGGTTGGGCAGATCCGCGGTCAGGTCGACGCCGGCCTTGGCGAGCATGTCGACCATCCGGGGACTGTTCTGCACCACCTGGTTGGGGGCCTTGAGCCCGGGGACGGCCGTGTGGTGGGTGACCGTGCCGCTCGTGGTGACGTCACCGGTGGCCGGGTCCCAGGTGAGGGGCACCAGGGAGCTGACGGTGGCGACCCGGTTGCCGTTGACGAAGATCGAGTAACCCTCCGGGATGCCGGGGTAGCGCACCACACCGTCGGCCGGGTCGTCCCAGACGACGGACAGGTCGGCGCCCCGGTAGCGGAGGTTGTTGACGGTGAAGTGGCTCCAGCCGATGTTGATCGGGGAGAGCTCGACCTTGGCGTCGTTGCGCGGCCGCAGTCCGGCCACGTCCTCGATCACGGTCCAGTTGCTGCTGCCGAGGATGTTGTGGTGGATCCACGAGCGGTAGTCGATCCCGGTGCCGTTCCAGTCGGCCCAGAACTCGTTGGCGTCGGGCCACTGGGTGTTGCCGCCGACGTACTGCGCCCAGGTGTTCCAGTAGAGCAGCTTCTTGTAGTCGGTCGCGTTCATCCAGGAGTTGGGGTAGTTGCGCAGCACGGAGGAGTACAGCCGGAACTGCACGGTGGAGTTGATGGTCGAGAAGTTGTTGGAGCCCGGGCTGCCGGCGTCCGCCGCGGCCTTCTTGTCCACCTGGTTGGCCGTGTAGAAGGGGAAGACGGGGTACTGGGCCGGGTCGTCGTAGAGACGCAGGGCCTGCCGGTACGCCGCGGTGTTGGGGACGGCGCCGACCGAGAACGGATAGTAGTTGTTGATCTCCTTCCAGGGCACCCACTCGTTGGTCGACTTGAGCCGGTGCTCGAACAGCTGCCGGTTCGGGTTCCACAGCACGTTGACGATGGCGTCCTTGATCTGTCCCGCCAGCGTGCGCAGCTCGGTCGCCTTGGCGGTGTTGCCGGTCGCCTCGTACGCCTGCGCGGCGGCGAGCGCGCCGCTGTACTGGTAGGCGGACTCCGCGCGGTCCATGTTCCCGGGCTTCCAGTGGAAGGACACCGCGTCGGCGTCGTTGCCGGTCAGGGCGCCCCAGTCGTACTCGATCAGCTTGTTGTTGTCATGGTCGTAGTAGGCGAGCTGGCCCTTGACGTCGCCCTCCGCGTACCGGGCGAGGCTGCCGGCGATCGCGGGCTGGCCGCCGTGGATCTGGTAGCTCTTCCACGCCGCCTCGGCGATGTACTGGGTGTAGCTGTTGGACCAGTTCTCCGGGTCGCCCGGGTTGTCGAGGAAGCGGCCGCCCTTGGACGTCTGGCCGGCGCTGAGCCAGTCCCCGTACGCGTAGGCCGGGTTGCGCAGGTACTTGAGATCGTCGATGTGCATGGGCTGGGTGAGCGCGATCGCGTTGTTGTAGCCGAGGACGCCCTCGGTCGACGTGGGGAACTGGAAGGTCTGCCCCGGGATGTCCGCGTCCAGATTGTTGAAGCGCATCAGCCACCAGCGGTAGTAGATGTTCTTCTTGATCGCGGGCTCCGGCACGTCGATGTACGGCACGTTCTGCGCCCACCACAGGTTGTACGCCCTCACATGAGTGGCGAACGCGGTGGCGTTGGAGTAGCCCGCGTAGGCGTTGTACTCGGTGAGCGACTCGGGGATCTCATCGGTGACGAAGCCCATCACCACCTTGGCGGTGACGGTGGCCCCGGCCGCGATCGTCACGGAGCGGTTCAGCCCGCCGCCGGAGGCGGTGAAACCGTCGCCGGTGAGCCGCGGACGGATCGTGGTGAGGTTGTTGTACGCGTTGACCTGCCCGGTCAGCTCACCGCCGGTGCCCGTGGTGGCGTACGGGGAGACGGCCCGTAACTGCAGCGTGGTGGCGGCGCTGCCGGTGTTCCTGATCGACAGATTGGTCACGGCGACGTTGTTGTCGGTGATGAACTTCGTCTGGTCGACCGTGACCGTGCCACTGGTGTGCACACTCTTCCAGTGGCTGGGCGCCTGCCGGCGCTGGGAGACCTGTTCGGTGAAGGTGCCGGGGGTGACCGCGACGCTGTAGGCGTTCTGGTTGTTGATGCCCTCCCAGTACGCGACGTTGCCCCCGAAGCCGAGCACGGCGGGGTTGTGGGTCTTCATGAAGAGCGCGCGCCCGCGGCTCATCAGCCAGGGACCGGCCGGGTCGTTGCCGGAGCGCGCCAGCAGCCGGTCCATCCAGAAGTCGGTCCCCGAGCTCTCCGCGTCGTACATGGCCCGCATCATGTCGCCCGGCGTGTGGGCCACGGGCGGGGCCGGGATCGCGGGCCCGTTGAAGGTGGGGAACCCGATCGTCTGCGCCGCGACGGCCGGGGGCGCGGTGACGACGGAACAGACACTGAGCACCAGTGCGACGAGGAAACCCCTCGTGCGCAGGCGTCGTGCCCGGTGGACGTGCGGTCTTCTCATCGGATGCTCCGTGTCCAGTTGACAACAGGCGTGTGCTCGCGATGGCGCCGGCGTTCCTGACCCGAGGAGTGCGGAAACGGACCTGAAAGGTTTTCGCAACGTAGGAGCGAGCTGATGGCGTGTCAAGGGAGGCTGCGGAGTACCGGTACGGCGAACCGCCCCGTTCAGGACAGCGGCGCCGTCGACCCCCTGATCACCACGCGGCAGGGCAGGGCCTCGATCCCCGAGCGCCGGGCCCCGGAGATCGCGGTGAACAGGGCGTGCGCCGCGGCGCGGCCGACCTGTTCGAGATTCATGTCGACGCTGGTCAGCGGCGGACGCGAGGAGGCCGTCAGGACCTGCCAGTTGTCGAAGCCCATGACCGCCACGTCCTCCGGCACCCGCAGGCCGCGCTCGCGCAGCACGTCCATGACGCCGCGGGCGATCTGGTCGCTGCCGCACAGCACGGCGTCCACGTCGGGGTGCCGGTCGAGGAGCAGCGCGGTGGCCGCCCGCCCCCACCCCTCCGACCAGGCCCCGTACCGCGCCTCGCCCACCAGGGCGAGTCCGGCGCCGGCGAGCGCGGCCCCGGCCCCCTCGGCCCGGTCCCGCGCCGCGAGGTACCCGGGGTCGCCGGTGATGTGCGCGATCCGGGTACGGCCGCAGGCGAGCAGGTGCTCCACCGCGATCCGGCCGGCGTCGACGTTGTCGGGCACGATGGACAGGTCCGCCGGATCGTCCGAGGGCGCGTACGCGTGGACGACGGGGACGGGCAGCTCCCGGCCGAGCGACGGACGGGGGTCGGTCCTGCTGCCCACCACGATGAGGCCGTCGACCCGGCGCCCGAGCAGCGCGCGGACATGGTGCTGTTCGCGGATGGCGTCGCCCCGGGCGTCACAGAGGAAGACCGCGACCTCGCCCGCCCCGAAGGCGTCCTCGGCGCCCATGAGGATCGGGATGCTGAACCGGCCCTCCAGGTCGCTGGTGAGCAGGCCGACGGTGCCCGTCCGCCCGGCGAGCAGCCCGCGGGCCAGCTGGTTGGGCCGGAACGACAGCCGCTCCGCCGCCTCGATCACCCGCTGCCGCGTCTCGGCGCGCACCTGGCTGCGGCCGTTGAGCGCCTTGGACGCGGTGGCGACGGACACGCCTGCCAGCCGGGCGACATCGCTGAGCCGGGCCGGGTGCGAACGAGCGGGGCCGGTGGCCTGTGACATGGGAGTTCTCCTGTTTTCGCGTCGCGTGGGGGAAACCGTACGCGAGAAGCTTTCGGCCCGGGCGGGTCCAGGGCGTATCCGCGGCTTTCGGGGGTGGCCGGACAGCGGTTCCGTGCAAGGGGATTGACGGGCGGTGCACCGGGTTCTAGCTTGCTGAAAGCCTTTTCGGTTCATTTCTGTCGAGTGCAGTGCCACCACATCCGTCGTCCCGACCGGCGGCCCGCCCACGGGCCGGGGCCGCCACTCAAGGGGGATCGTCATGGGGAGTACGGCCGGACCGCGCGACCTCTTACGCGCCCGCTCACGCCGCCTCGTCACCGGTGGCGCCGCCCTGCTCGCCGCCGCCGGCCTGCTCGTGGCATGCGGTTCGGGGGACGGCGGTTCGGGCGGCGGCGGACAGGGCGGGGCGGCGGCGCGGGCCCGGGGTGTCGACGACGGCACCACACTCACGATGTGGACGCGCGCGGCGACCCGGCCGCAGAGCGAGGCGCTGGTGAAGGCGTACAACGCACACCACAAGAACAAGATCGAACTCACCGTCGTCCCCACCGACGACTACCAGGCCAAGGTCGGAGCGGCCGCCGGATCCCGCGACCTCCCCGACCTCTTCGCCTCCGACGTGGTGTTCGTCCCCAACTACACCTCCAGCCGGCTCTTCGCCGACCTCACCGAACGCATCGACGCCCTGCCCTTCGCCGACCGCCTGGCACAGTCGCACATCAAGGCCGGTACGTACGAGGGCAGGAAGTACGTCGTGCCGCACACCCTCGACCTGTCGGTGCTCTTCTACAACAAGGACCTCTACCGCCGGGCGAAGCTCGACCCCGCGAAGCCGCCCGCCACCCTGGCCGAATGGGACCGGCAGGCCCGGGCCGTGGACGCGCTGGGCGGCGGTGTCGACGGCACCTTCTTCGGCGGCAACTGCGGCGGCTGCGGTGTCTTCACCTGGTGGCCGTCCATCTGGGCCGGCGGAGAGGACGTGCTGGACAAGGAGGGCACCGAGGCGAAACTCGACTCCGGCACGGCGCGGAAGGTCTACGAGACCTACCGGGGATGGGTACGGGACGGCGTCGTGGCGCCCGGCGCGCGCGACGAGACGGGAGCGACCTGGACCGGGGTCTTCCCCAAGGGCAAGGTCGGGGTGATGCCCATGCCGTCGACCACCCTCGGGCTGATGCCCGAGAACCTGGACCTCGGCGTCGCGCCCATCCCCGGACCCGACGGGGGCCGGTCCACCTTCGTCGGCGGTGACGCCATCGGTGTCTCCGCCACGAGCCGCTCGGCCGACCAGGCCTGGAACTTCCTCGCCTGGTCGCTGGGCGACGAGGCGCAGGTCGACGTGGTCGCCGCGCACAAGGACGTGGTGGCGCGCACCGATCTGGCGTCCAACGAACACTCCGACGCGGACCCGCGCCTGGTGCTGATCAACCAGCTCGTGGCGGACGGCCGCACCCCGTACGCCCTGAAGTTCGGCCAGACCTTCAACGACCCCAACGGGCCCTGGCTGAGCCTGATGCGCGACGCCGTCTTCGGCGACGGGGCGTCCGTGGAGAAGGACAACAAGGCGATCACCGCCTCGCTGAGGGACTGACCACCCCGCTCGCCCCCGGCCGGCGGGCCCGGCACGCCCCCTCCGGCGATTCCCGAGAGCCCTACGCCCCTTTCCCCGTCTCCCACGTCACCCGGCAGAGGAGCACCATGCAGGTGAAGGCGCCGCCCGACCGAGTGGCCGCCGTGCCCCGGACCCCACCGCGGCGCCCGGCCCACCGAGCCGCCGGCGCCGCGCCCCGATGGCGCTCGCGCACCGTCCAGGGGCTCGGCTACGCGGCCCCCACGGCCCTCTTCGTCGGGGTCTTCTTCCTGCTGCCCCTGCTCCTCGTCGGGCAGATGTCGCTCAGCGACTGGCCCCTGCTCGCGGGAGACCAGGGCGCCAACGCCCCCGAGAACTACACCGATGTCGCCGGCAGCACCCTCTTCTGGCCCGCCGTCCGCTTCACCCTCCTCTACACCGTGATCGTCACGGTGGCCCTCCTCGGGCTGGCGCTCCTCCTCGCCCTGCTGGTGCAGCAGTCCCGCCCCGGCACCGGTTTCCTCCGTACGGTCTACTTCCTGCCCGGCGCCCTCGGACTGGCCTCCGCCTCCCTGCTGTTCTGGGGCCTGTACAGCCCCACCACCGGCCCGCTCGGCCGCCTTCCGCAGCGGCTCGGCCTCACCGACGACCCGGTGTCCTTCCTCGGCACGCCGACCTCCGCCCTGCTGTCGACGGTCTTCCTCGTCGTCTGGAAGTTCGCCGGTTTCTACATGCTGATCCTCCTCGTGGGCCTCCAGCGCATCCCCCACGAGGTGTACGAGGCGGCACGGACGGACGGCGCGAGCCGCGGCCAGATCTTCCGGTCCATCACCCTCCCGCTGCTCCGGCCGTCCCTCGCGCTGTCCCTGCTGCTGTGCGTGACCGGATCACTGCTCGCCTTCGACCAGTTCTTCGTCCTCACCAAGGGCGGCCCCGACAACAGCACCGTCACCGTCGTGCAGTTGATCTACCGCGAGGCGTTCCAGCGGCTGGACCTCGGCACCGCGGCGGCTCTCTCGATCATCGTGCTGGCCGCGCTGCTCCTGCTCAACGCCGCCCAGTTCCGCGGCCTGCGCCGCACCGACGCATCATGACCCGCGCCGTCCGGAAAGGCACCGTCCGGAGAGGCACCGTCCGTCAACGCACCGTCCGGAGAAGGGACAACCCCCGTGCCCACCCGCGCCCTCGGCCGGACGCCGTACTACGTCGTCGCCGGAGGACTGGCCGTCATCTTCCTCTTCCCCCTGCTGTGGAACGCCTGGGCGTCGGTCAGTGCCCAGCCGGGCACCGCGCAGGAGTCCGGCTACGGCCTCGGCAACTACCGCACCCTGCTCGACTACGACGCGGGCCTGTGGCGCTACCTCCTCAACAGCACCGTCGTCTCGGCGCTGACCGTCGCCCTGACCCTCGGGGTGTCGCTGCTGGGCGGCTACGCCTTCGCCCGCTTCGACTTCCCGGGCCGGAACCTGCTCTTCCTGCTGACGCTGGCCATCCTCATGGTCCCGTACGCCACCCTCCTCATCCCCCTCTACGTGCTGCTCGGCAGACTCCACCTGCAGAACTCGCTGATCGGGCTGAGCCTGGTGCTGGCCATGTTCCAACTGCCGTTCGCCACCTTCATGATGCGGATCTCCTTCGAGGCGGTGCCGCGCGAACTGGAGGAGTCGGCGCTCGTCGACGGCTGCGGCACGGCGGGCGCGCTGCGCCGGATCCTCCTGCCCGCGGTGCGCCCCGGGCTGATCACCGTGGGGCTCTTCGCCTTCCTCGCGGCCTGGAACGACTTCATCGCACCGCTGATCCTCATCTCCGACAGCGAGCGGGCGCCCCTGCCGCTGGCCGTCGCGAACCTGCGGCAGCAGAGCATGGGCGCCGTCGACTACGGCGCCACCGAGGCGGGCGTGGTGGTCCTCGCCGTGCCCTGCCTCCTCCTCTTCCTGCTGCTCCAACGGCATTACGTACGGGGCTTCATGTCGGGCGCGCTCAAGGGCTGAGGCACCACGGCAGCCGCACATCACGCGACGGCCGGACAAGCGGGCCATCGCAGCACGGGACCAGCGGACCACCGAAGGACGTACCGAAGGCATGAACTGGTGAGGGAGAACATGGCGCGGTCGCTCGTCCTGCCGGTGGCGCCGACCCGGGGCCGGCTGCGGCCGCTCGGTCTCGACGAGGTCAGGATCACCGGAGGATTCTGGGCCCGGCGCCGGGAGACCAACGCGACCGCCACACTCGGCCACTGCCGGGAGTGGATGGAACGCGTCGGCTGGACCGGCAACTTCCGGGCCGCCGTCGAGGGCAGGATCCACCGGGACCGGCGCGGCCGGGAGTTCGCCGACTCCGATGTCTACAAGCTCCTCGAAGCCATGGTCTGGCAGGCCGGGCAGGGCGACGGCACCTCGCTCGACGCCGGGATCGCCGAACTCACCGGGACCATCGCCGCAGCGCAGGAACCGGACGGCTACCTGAACACCGCCTTCGGCCGCCCCGGACAGCGACCCCGCTACAGCGATCTCGAATGGGGCCACGAGCTGTACTGCTACGGGCACCTGATCCAGGCGGGCGTGGCCCAGCTGCGGGCCAGGGGCGAGGGCGAGCTGGCGAAGACCGCCCGGCGGGCCGCCGACCACGTCTGCGCCACCTTCGGCCCGGGCGGTATCGAAGGGGTCTGCGGACACCCCGAGATCGAGACGGCCCTGGTCGAACTCGCCAGGGCCACGGGCGAGCGGCGCTACCTCGACCAGGCGGCACTCTTCGTCGACCGGCGCGGCCACGGCACGCTCGCCGACATCGAGTTCGGCCGCGCCTACTTCCAGGACGACCTGCCCGTCCGCGACGCCACCGTGCTGCGCGGGCACGCCGTGCGCGCCCTGTACCTGGCGGCCGGCGCCGTCGACGTGGCCGTGGAGACCGGGGACGACGCCCTGCTCGCCGCGGTCGCCCGGCAGTGGGAGACCACGGTCGCCCGGCGCACCTATCTGACCGGCGGCATGGGGTCGCACCACCGGGACGAGTCCTTCGGCGACGACTTCGTCCTGCCGCCCGACCGGGCCTACGCGGAGACCTGCGCCGGCGTCGCCTCCGTGATGCTCGGCTGGCGGCTGCTGCTCGCCACCGGTGACCCGCGCTACGCGGACCTCGCCGAGCGGACCCTGTTCAACGTGGTCGCGGCCTCCCCGTCCGAGGACGGCCGGGCCTTCTTCTACGCGAACACCCTGTACCGGCGGTCCCGGGGCACCGTGCCGCCCGCGAACGCCCAGAGCCCGCGCGCCGAGTCGGGCCTGCGGGCGCCCTGGTTCGCGGTGTCCTGCTGCCCGACCAACGTGGCGCGGACGCTGGCCCTGCTGCCCGCCTACCTGGCGACGGCGGACGACGGGGGCGTCCAACTGCACCAGTACGCCGACGCGGAGATCGCCACCACCCTCCCCGGCGGCCATGCCGTCGCGCTGCGGGTCCGTACCGATTACCCGCACGGCGGCCGGGTGTCCGTCCGGATCACCCGCTCCGCGGACCGCCCGTGGACGCTCTCGCTGCGCGTCCCCGCCTGGGCGGCGGGCGCCACCGCGTGGCTGGTCGACGCGGACGGGGCGCGCCGTCCCGTCGCGCCCGGCACGGCCACCGTCACCCGGGCCTTCCGGGCCGGTGACGAGATACGGCTCGAACTGCCCGTGGCGCCCCGCTGGATCGGGGCCGACCCGCGCGTCGACGCGGTGCGCGGCACGGTGGCCGTCGAGCGCGGGCCGCTGGTGTACTGCGCGGAGTCCGTGGACCTGACCGATGGACAGGAGATCGACGTCGTACGGGTGGATCCGTCGGCCGACCCGGAGGACGGACCGGACGGCACCGTCGTCGCGCCCGGCGAACTCGCCGTGGCGGGGGAGCGGTCCGGGGCCCCTTGGCCGTACCGCCCGCTCGGCGAAGCCGCGGCACCCGCCGAACGGGCCCCGGGGATCGTCCTGGTGCCGTACCACTCCTGGGCGAACCGCGGCCCGTCGACGATGCGGGTGTGGCTGCCGACGGCCGAGCCGGACAGCACCGGCGCGGCGGGCACCTAGTGGTGTGGTACGCCGACGCCGGCCTCCACGACCCCGGTCAGGTCGTGAAGGCCGACGCCGGCGGCACGCGTACGAGATCAGACGCGGTCGGCCGCGATCAGGACGTACTGGAAGGAGCCGTCCTTGTAGGAGTTGATGAAGGCTTCCTCGATGCCGGTGACCAGTGAGGACGTGGCCCGCAGCTCCCAGTAGGGCAGGGTCGCGGGAGTGAGGTCGACGACGGCCTGCGGTACGAGGCGGTTGTCGGCCATGGCCCGCAGGTACTCCCGGCGGGAGTGGATGTTGCACTCGAAGTGGGCGTTGATCTGGGACACCCACTTCGAGGGCTGGCCGTAGCGCGGGTTCCAGCAGCCGGTGATCGTCACATAACGGCCGCCGACCGCGAGGACCCGGGAGTGCTCGCCGAAGAGGTCGTGCAGGTCGACGTACATGCTCGACTCGTTGTTCCACGAGGCGGCCGCCTGCCCGGTCTCGAAGGGCATGCCGAGCATGTTGCAGACCCGGGCGCGGACGCGGTCGTCGATGCCGAGTTCACGGGCGCGCTGGTTGGCGAAGTCGGCCTGCTTGGCCGAGAGCGTGACGCCCTCGACCGCGCACCCGAAGCGCTGGTGGGCCATGACCATGGAGCCGCCGCGGCCGCAGCCGGCGTCCACGAGGGTGTCGCCGCGCTCGACGGGGCCGAGGTGGTCCAGGAGGAATTCGGCCTGCGCGGACTCCAGGCGGTGGAGTTCGGCGATCAGCTTCTTCTCGTAGGTGCTGTCCTCGGTGTCGCCGAGGGAGGCGTGGTCGACGTCGCCGATGCCGTAGTGGTGGTGGTAGAGACCGTCGACATCACCGAGACGCAGGTTCACGGGCCGGGCCTCGTGGTCCCAGTAGCGGGCGATGTCCCCCTGGTAGGGCGTCGCCGGGGAGGGGATGAACACGGAGCTGCCGGTGGCGGCGGCGATGGCGCTGAGCTGGGTGCTGGTCACAGGTGAATCCATTCTTCTTACCAGAAGTCGGGCAGGCTGTAGCGGTAGGTGTTGGTCCGGTGCCAGTAGTGGTTGCCGTCGACCCAGACGGCGACGCCGCGCAGAAAGCGCTGCGCGCTCGGGACGGGGCAGGCGGCGGCCAGGGCCGCGGCCTCGGCCTCGAAGTCGCGCATGAGGTCGTTGTGGACCTCGACCGCCTTCAGATAGGCCTCCTGTTCGGAGACGTTCTCGCGTTCGGCGATCACCACCGGCAGGTTGAGATGCCGTCCGGGGGAGGCGAGTTCCTTCGTGTACGAGTACAGGTCGTTCACGATGGTGGTGGCGTTCGAAGCGAGCGCGATGACCCGCTGCATGGCGGGCTGGGCGTGCAGGTCCGCCGGCAGTTCGTAACCGCCGACCGTGTCGGTGATGGTGGGGCAGGGGCGGAAGTTGTTGAACTGGCGCATCGCCAGGTACTCCCACACCTCGGGGACGTGGTCCGCCTGGGCCCAGGCCGCCTCGGCGAGGTACCCCATGTGCAGACGGGCCATGTCGTGCCGGAACCGGTCGGCCTGGGAGGCGGTGGACGTCCGGACGAAGTACTCCATGGCGGAGCGGTAGGCACGCCGAGGCGCGTCCGAACGGAGGGACTCCGCCCACCGTGCGTGGTACTCCTCCGTCGTGTGGAGGGGGTCGAGGGCGGTGTGCGCCAGCAGCAGGCGTTCGCCCAGGCCGACCGGCGAGCCCCCGTGGTCCTCGCAGTAGCAGTCGTCCACCGCGTTCTCGGCGACCATCAGGCGCGTGGCGAGCATCAGGTGGTCGACGGTGGGAGCGTCCGGATGGCAGGCGACCATGTAGCGCCCCACGGAGAACCCGTCGAACTGGTCCTCCCAGTCGTCGGGGTACAGGTCGACCTCGTCCAGCGCCCAGTCCTTGATCCTGCGGCTGACCTCTTCCACCCGTACGGGGTCGGGCTCCCGCACCGGGTGGTGGTAGAGGCCCGGGACCGGGGTGCCCTCCACCGACGGCTCCGGTGGTGGGGACGGCTCCTCCCGCCGGGCCGGATGGAGGCTCGCTGTGCCCAGGCCGCTGGGGCCGCGCAGGATCCGTTCCAGACCGGCGGCCGGTCTCCGCACCTCGGCGCCGGAGACGGCGGAGAGGGCAGGGGCGGCCGGGCGATCAACGGGCGGCGGGGCCGACGGGGGCGGCGGGCCGAAGACCGCCTCGATGTCACGGGCACGGGCGGCGGCGTCGGCGAGGACGTACGCCCCGACGTGCGAGGCGGCCGTCGGCAGGCTCGACTGCGGAGGGGAGAGCTCAGGGTCGGGCATCCATGGCTCCATGGTGGGTTGGGTGGGTGTCCCGGGTCCCCGGGGGTGTCCCGGAGTGCGGGCATGCTCGGTGGCCAGGGGGCCGGTCCGGCGGAGCCGCGTGGCAGGGCGGACCCCGGGGCGCGACCGGCGGGTGTCCGCCCCCGGGGCAGGGTGTGCCGGACCGGACTCAGCCGTGGCGGTGGGCGATCTGGACGTTCTCCAGCACACCGAGCGCGTCCGGCACGAGGATGGCGGCGGAGTAGTAGGTGCTGACGAGGTAGGAGATGATCGACTTCTCGTCGATGCCCATGAAGCGCACCGACAGCCCCGGCTCGTACTCCTCCGGCAGACCGGTCTGACGCAGACCGATGACGCCCTGGTTGTCCTCGCCGGTGCGCATGACGAGGATCGAGCTGGTCTTCTCCTTGGTGATGGGGATCTTGCCGCAGGGCAGGATCGGGACCCCGCGCCAGGCCGGGACCTGCTGCCCGCCGAGGTCGACGTGGTTCGGGTAGAGCCCGCGGCGGTTGAACTCACGCCCGATCGCCGCGATCGTCCTGGGGTGGGCGAGGAAGAACTGGGAGCCGCGGCGCCGGCAGAGCAGTTCGTCGAGGTCGTCCGGGGTGGGCGGGCCGGAGTGGGTCTGGATGCGCTGCTTGAAGTCGGCGTTGTGGAGCAGGCCGAACTCCCGGTTGTTGATCAGCTCGTGCTCCTGACGCTCGCGCAGCGCCTCGATGGTGAGCCTGAGCTGTTCCTCGGTCTGGTTCATCGGGCCGTTGTAGAGGTCGGCGACCCTGGTGTGGACCCGCAGAATGGTCTGCGCGACGGAGAGTTCGTACTCCCGCGGCTTCAGTTCGTAGTCGACGAACGCGCCGGGCAGCTCGGGCTCGCCGGTGTGACCGGCCGACATGGCGATCTCGGCCTCGCCGTGACGGTTCTGCCGCTGCTGGGGGAGTGAGCTGAACTGCTGGATGTGGGCCTGGAGGCTCGGCGCCGAGGACAGCAGGGCGGCGAAGTCGGCGCGGGACAGCGTGAGCAGGGTGCCCGCGGTCTCCGCCGTGGCGGTGTAGTCCCACCGGGCGTCCCCGTCCAGCAGGGAGTTCTCGCCGAACCGGTCGCCGTCGGCGAGTACGGCCACGGCGACCTCGTCACCGTACTTGCCCGCGGTGGTCTGGTTGATGCGGCCGTGGGCGATCAGATGGATCTGCTCGGCGGGCGTACCGCGCTCGACCAGCGTCTCACCGGCGCGGAAGTCGCGCTGGACGCACCGGTCGGCGAGCGCGGTCAGCACCTCCACGTCCTCGAAGCCGCGCAGCAGGGCCAGTTCGCCGAGTTCGCGGGGGATCACCCGGACCCCCGCGCCGTCCTGAATGAACTCCACGCGCCCGTCGCCCACGGTGTAGCTCAGCCGGCGGTTCACCCGGTAGGTGCCGCCCTTGGTCTCCACCCAGGGGAGCGTCCGCAGCAGCCAGCGGGAGGTGATCTCCTGCATCTGCGGGGCGGACTTGGTCGTGGTGGCGAGGTTGCGGGCAGCCGCCGTACTGAGGCTGGACTGCCGAGGCGACTCCAGCGGTGTTTCCTGGCCGGTATCAACACTCATCGGGCGAGCTCTCCTTCGTGGGGGCGGTGGCCGGCGCACCGTGCGCGTCACCGGGAAAGAGGAAAAGAGGGGCAAAAGAGGGGCAATTGACCGGGAACCCGTCCAGATCCCTGGGAACAGTAACGGCCGGTGCGCCCGGTCGGCCCGGAAAAGCCGTCGGTGTTAACTCGATGCGATGATCTTGCCCGCGCGATGTTTAAGTGCTCATCCGACGGTTTCGGAACGCTGCCGTGACACCGCCGGAGCCCGCGGAGGGGACGGAGATCCGCCACTCCTCGCAGCCCGCAACCTACCGCGTACCAGGGGACTTGCGGCAAGACCGGGGCGGCGCCGCAGAATCACCCACCGAGGCCGGAACGCATGGACAGGGAGTCGCGAAATGCGTGTGCTGTTGTCGACGTACGGGTCGCGCGGGGACGTCCAGCCCTTGGTGGCACTCGCGGTGCGGCTGCGGGCACTCGGCGCCGAGGTGCGGATGTGCGCGCCGCCGGACGAGGAGTTCGCGGAGCTGCTGGACCGCGCCGGCGTGCCGCTGGTGCCGATCGGTCCACCGGTGCGCCCGACGATGCACGGGGCGGCGCCACCGTCGGCCGACGACCTGTACCGGCGCCGACTCGATCTGGTCGCCGCGCAGTTCGACACGGTCACCGCGGCGGCCGAGGGATGTGACGTGCTGGTGGCGGCCGGCCTGGCGCAGGTCGCCGCGCGGTCGGTCGCGGAGAAACTGGGCATCCGCTACGTGTACGTGAGCTACCAGCCGACCACCCTGCCGTCGCCGCACCACCCGCCGCACCCGCGGCCGGGCTGGCCGCTGCCACCGGACACCGCCGGCAACCGGGAGTTGTGGGACCTGGACGCCCAGGGCATCGACGAACTCTTCGACGTGCCGCTCAACACGCACCGGGCGTCGATCGGGCTGCCGCCGGTGGACGGGATCCGCGACCATGTCTTCACCGGCAGCCCCTGGCTGGCGGCCGACCCGGTCCTGGCCCCGTGGCCGGAGCCGGCGGATCTCGACGTGGTGCAGAAGGGCGCGTGGATCCTTCCGGACGAGCGCCCCCTGCCGGCCGAGTTGGAGACGTTCCTGAACGCCGGCGCGCCCCCGGTGTACGTGGGCTTCGGCAGCATGCGCGCCCCGGAGGGCATCGCCCGGGTGGCCGTCGAGGCGGCCCGCGCCCAGGGCCGCCGCGTCCTGGTCTTCCGCGGCTGGGCGGGGCTGGCGGTGACCGGGGACCGGAGCGACTGCTTCGCCGTCGGCGAGGTCGACCTGCGGACCCTGTTCGGCAGGGTGGCCGCCGTCGTGCACCACGGAGGCGCCGGTACCACGACGGCGGCGGCCGTGGCGGGGACGCCTCAGGTGGTGGTCCCGCAGATGGTCGACCAGCCGTACTGGGCCGCCCGCGTGGCCGAGTTGGGCATCGGCACGGCACATGACGGCCCGACACCGACCGTCGACTCCCTGTCGGCCGCGCTCGGTTCGGCGCTGGCCCCCGGGACCCGCGCACGGGCGAGGGCCGTGGCCGGCACGATCCGTACCGACGGGGCGACGCTGGCCGCGCAGCTTCTGGCCGACGGGGCCGACGGGGCCGACCGGGCGAGGGGCTCGGTGTCCGCCTGAACCGCATCACCCCAACCCCGCGCTTTCCAGGGGGAGTTCGAAAGGGTGTCCGCGACCGGTCAGGTGGCGGTCGGGGCTCGTGATGACGCCGTTGAGCTGTGTGATGATGTACGGATGTCGACCGCCGCCGGGGACGGACCGGGCGCGGGCGAGGGGGCGGGAGCGCAACATGAGCAAGGACGGGACGTCCATACCGGACGAGGAGTGGGAGCGCTTCCTTCGGGAGGCCGAGGCCGGGTCCCAGGGCGCCCCCGAGGAGCCGTCGGCGCGGGCCCGGATGGTGGCGCGGCGGCTCCAGGAGGAGCCCGGCCGGCCGGAGGGCTGGCGGACGTACGGGCCGGCCCCGCGGCGACGCGGCAGGAAGGTCTGGTACGTGGTCGGGCTGCTGGCCGCCGTCGCCCTGCTGCTCGTCGCGCTGGACCCGGGGCGCGTGACCGGCTGGTTCGGTGGCGGAAGCGGCGGAAGCGGGGAGGCGGGAGCCCTGCGCCCCACCGTGGAGGAACCCTTCAAGGGGTCGCCCGCCGAGCGGTGGGACGACGGGACGGCCGGGATCAGCCTGCCCGCGGCGCGGGCGACCGGCTGGATGAACGCGGAGGAGGTCGCGCGGGCCCTCGACCGGAGCCGGGACTTCCTCGCCGCCTCCAGCCTGGACCCCGGCGTGCTGCGCGGGGAACGGCCCCGCGAGGCGATCGCGTTGATCAATCCGCGTCAGCGGGACGTCCAGGACTATCTGACGGCCGCGTTCGGCACGCCCAGCGAGGAGGACGACCCGCTGCTGCTGTTCAGCCGTTTCGCGGAGTCGGAGGTGCGGCTCGTCGGTGACGTCGTCAAGACACGTGGCCGGATCACCTACCGGGAGGGTGACGCGGGCGCGGTCGAGGTGACGACCGATGTCACCTACGTGTACCCGGTCGTACGCGCCGAGGCGGGCAGCGACGAGGTCGTGCGCACCATCGCGCGCCGCGAGATCGTGATGAGCTGGGACGACCCGGAGAAGGTGGTCATCGAGCCGGGGACGTTCTCCCTCGTCTCCTACAAGGTGGACTCCACCAACGGCGGCTGCTCCACCTTCACCGGCTACTTCACCCCCGCGTTCGGTGCCGAACGCGCGACCTCGGGGCCGGAGGACGGCCCGGAGGTCGACCCGTACGACCGGAGCACCTCGATGGACGCGCGCATGCGGGAGGCCGGCGACGCCGCGTGCGGCTCGGCCATCAGGTCGTAGCATCGCGCCGTACCGATTGCGTCGCGCCGTACTTGTAGCATCGGGCCCTACCCGTTTGGCGTGAATGGCGGTGTTGCCGCTGGGCCGTGAGGTGCGCGAGCCTGCTGGGTCATGGATCCGGACCGCGAACGCAGCATCTCCGCCGCCCTCCCGCTCTCCCGCCGCCGGCTGCTGGCCGCCGCGGGCGCCGCCGGAGCGGCCGCCACCGTCGGGGCCGCGCCGGCGGCGGCCCGGCCGCGCGCCGGGCTCTCGCTGTCGTTCACGGCGGCCACCAACGGCGCGGCGACCCTCTCACCCGCCGGGGACCGGCTCGTCGCCGAGATCCAGAACGTCCTGTGGTCGGTACCGCGCACCGGCGGCAAGGCCGTGCCGCTCACCCCGGCGGGCCTCGAACCCCACCGGCCCGTGCACTCCCCAGACGGCACGCTCCTCGCGTTCTGCGCCTTCCAGGGCGGCGGCTACCACCTGTGGACCATGCGGCCCGACGGATCGGACGTACGGCAGCGGACCGAAGGGCCCTGGGACGACCGGGGACCGGCCTGGTCGCCGGACGGCACCCGGATCGCCTACGCCTCGGAGCGCGCCGGGGACCCGGTGGCGGGCAGCCCGTACCGTATCCACGTCCTCGACCTGCGGACCGGCCACATCGCCCGGGTCACCGGGGTCGCCGGACAGGACGGCCCCCTTCAGGACGGCGCCTGGGAGGACTTCGACCCCACCTGGTCGCCGGACGGGAAGCGGATCCTGTTCGTACGGGCGCGGGCCGTCACCACCCCCACCGGGCCAGGGCTGGAGGCCCGTACCGTCGCCGCCGTCCCCGCCGGGGGCGCGGGACCGGTCGTGACGGAGCACACCGAGACCGAGGCGGCGCAGGTCATGACGCCGGCCCTGGCGCCGGACGGCCGCCGTCTCGCCTATCTGCGGACCACGGCGGCGCCCGACGGCTCCTGCGCGCTCGTCGTCGACGGCCGGCCCGTGCCGGTCGCCGGGGACATCGCGGCCGTACCCCCGCGCTGGACGGCCCGGGGAGAGCTGCTGCTCACCGTGGACGGCCGCTTCACCCTCGTACGCCCCGGAGAGCCGGGGAAACCGGAGACCATCCCCTTCGCGGGCGTACTCCCCGTGGACCGGCCGCGCTACCGCGTCAAGGAGTACGACCTGGGGGAGGCGCGGGTGCGCCCGGTGCGGGGCATTCATCTGCCGGCGCTCTCACCCGACGGCAACCGGGTGGCCTTCGGCGCCCTCAACACCCTCTGGCTGGCGGACACCTCGGGCGCCCGGCCGCCCGAGCGGCTGAACCGGCCGTCCACCACCCGCTATCCGCTCGGACCGGTGTGGGCGCGCGACGGGCGCTCCCTGCTGTACGCCGACGACCGTGACGGACTCCTCGGCGTGTACCGGCGAGATCTGGCCACCGGCGCGGAGAGCGCGCTCGCGACGGGCGGCCGGGTGCATCCGGCGCTCTCACCGGACGGCGGGAGACTCGCCTGCCTCGATATGGCCGGCCGGCTCGTGGTGCGCGACCTGACGACCGGCACGGAACGCGTTCTCGTGGATCCGCTCGGCGGCGGCGGACTGCCCGGCCGGCCGAGCTGGTCACCCGACGGGCGGTATCTCGCCCTCTGCGACCGCAACCGCCTCAACCTGCGCTTCAGGGAGGGGTACAACCTCATCCGGGTCGTGGACGCCACGACCGGCGCCGACCGGCTGCACGCCGTCGCGCCCCATGTCTCCGTCGCCGACCGGTACGACTCCGGGCCCGTCTGGTCGCCCGACGGCCGCTGGATGGCGGTGATCGTGGAGTCGGCGCTGTGCCTGCTGCCCGTGGCGCCCGACGGCACCCCGAGGGGAGAGCTCCGCACCCTGACGGACGAACCGGCCGACCACCCGTCCTGGTCCGGCGACTCGGGCACGCTGCTGTACCTGTCGGGATCGAGGCTGCGGCTCATCGGCACCGACGGCACGCGCGCCCGTACGGTCCGGGTACCGCTGGACCGGTGCACACCCACCCCCGCCGACACCGTGGTGCACGCCGGGCGGCTGTGGGACGGTACCGGCGACGCGGTACGGGACGACGTCGACATTGTCGTACGCGCGGGCCGGATCGCGGCGGTCGAACCGCACCGCGCCGCCCGCCCCGGCGCCCTGCGGCGGATCGACGCCTCGGCGCGTACGGTCGTCCCCGGCCTGTGGGACACCCACACCCACCCGTGGCAGAGCACCTACGGCGGGCGCCAGACCGTCGGCCAGCTGACGTACGGGATCACCACCGCCGTGTCCCTCGGCGGGTTCGCCCATGAACAGGCCCGTATCCGCGAGGCGGTGGCCGCCGGGCAGCTCGCGGGGCCCCGGCTGCTGACCACCGGCGAACTCCTCGACGGCGCCCGGGTCGCCTACAGCATGGGACGCGCCCACCGCACCCTCGAAGGGCTGCGGCGCTCCCTGGAGCGAGGCGCCGCGCTCGACTGGGACTTCGTCAAGACCTATGTGCGGGCGCCGGGGTGGGTGATGGAGGAAGCCGCACGGTTCGCGCACGAGCGGCTCGGGGTGCGTACGGGCAGCCATCTGCTTTCGCCCGGCGTCCAGTTGGGGCAGGACCTGACGACCCATCTGCAGGCCACCCAGCGAGGGGAGTCCGGCCACGCGGTGACCGCGTCCGGGCGCGCCTACGAGGACGTGGTGGAGATCTACGGCGCGCGGGGGATCGACTTCGGCCTCATCGCCACCCCGTTCACCGCCGTACCGCTGCTCGGCGCGGACCCCGGGCTCGCCGACGACCCCCGGGTCACCGCCGTAATGCCCCCGTGGGACGTCGCGGCCGTACGGCGGTCGGCGAGCGCGCCGCCCACCGCGGCTCAGCTGGCGACCCTGCGCACGGAGACCGACGTCTACCGCCGGGTGCTGGCCGCGGGCGGTCTGGTCGCGCTCGGTACGGACGCGCCGCTCGTCCCGGTCGGCCTCTCCCTGCATCTGGGCCTCCGGGCGCTGCACCGGGGCGGGCTGTCACCGGCGGCGGCACTGCGCACCGCGACCGTGCTGCCCGCCCGGCTCTTCGGCCTCGACCGGGATCTCGGCACGGTGGAGCGGGGCAGGATCGCCGACCTGACGGTGGTGGACGGTGACCCGTTCGCGGATTTCGACACGCTGGTCCGGACGGTCGCGGTGCTCAGAGGCGGCGTGCCGTACGCGACCGAGGACCTGGTGGCCGCGTTCGAGACGCCGGCGCGCCGTGCCCCCGCCGGTGGCGACGACGAATGGCTCGCGGTGGGGCGCCTGATGAGGCGGGACGGATGCTGCGATCCGGGGATCTGAGTGGGCGGTGCGGCGCGCGCGGCCGGCGCGCGTCCCTGTGTGCCGTCCCCGCTCCGGGGACGGTGGGAAGTACCGCCACGGTAAAGGGGAGCAGGGTCCCGCCACCGGCCAACTCCGCTGTGTAACCAGCTCACTTGGCGATGCAGGCGGTTCAAGTCGCCGCGCTGGAAAGCGCGTTCTTTCCGCCCGTGCGTCATGGCACACTGCATCTCGCGTCAACCGTCACGGCAGTCAGCGGAGAGACAGATGACCACGGACAAGATCAAGATCGACACCGGCAAGCCTCACTCGGCCCGGATGTACGACTACTACCTGGGCGGAAAGGACAACTACGAAGTCGACCGGACCGCCGCGGAACAGGTCATCGCCCGCTTTCCCGCCATCAAGGAAGGCGCGCAGATCAACCGGGCCTTCATGCACCGTGCCGCCCGGTGGCTGACCGACCAGGGGATCCGGCAGTTCCTCGACATAGGCACCGGCATCCCCAGCGAACCCAACCTCCACCAGATCGTCCAGCAGACAGCCCCCGACGCCCGCATCGTCTACGTCGACAGCGATCCCATCGTGCTCCGCCACGGCGAGGCCCTCCTGCGCAGCACCCCGCAGGGCAGTACGGAGTTCATCCTCGCGGACGTCCGGGACGCCGAGAAGATCATCGAACAGGCCAAGGCCACCCTGGACTTCGGCAAGCCCGTCGCCCTGTCGCTCGTCGCGCTCCTGCACTTCGTCTCCGACGAGTACAACCCCACCGGTATCGTCGCGAAACTCGTCGACGAACTGCCGCCCGGAAGCTGTCTCGTCCTCTCCCATGTGACCGGCGACTTCGACCCGGCCACCTGGGCCGAGATCGTCGGTATCTACCGCAACGGCGGAACGCCCGCCCAGGTCCGGTCCCACGCGGAGGTCGTGCGGTTCTTCGACGGACTGACCCTGGTCGAACCCGGCATCGTCCCGGCCACCGACTGGCGCCCGGAGAGCGGCGGGCCGGCCACCCCGAACGGCCAGGACCCCGTCCCGCTCTACGCCGGAGTGGGCCGGAAGTCCTGACGCCGCGATGAACGCCCCGAACGGCCTGCCGTGCCGGTCAGACCGGCCGGCGCGATATGGCCGAAGAGCCCGTCGCCTGCCGCCGGTTGAGCTTCTCCAGCACGCGGTCGCGGAGCAGCTCGTACTCCTCGTGGAGCCTGCGCCACTCGGCCTGGGGCGGGCGGGCGACGACATCGCCGCCGGTGACGATCTCCTCGGGGCCGAACTGCTCGCGCGTGAGGTCGATCTCGAAGCCCATGCCGAGGCGGTTCCACCAGTGGTAGTCCACACGCACGCCGTCGACGTGGACCTCCCCCCGGATCAGCTCGCCCCCCAGCAGGTCGTTGAGGACCATGGCGGTCACCCCGCACTGGTCCCGGGCCGGGTTCTCCTCGGTCCAGCGCGACCGGAACTCGGGAGTGCACGTCTCGGCACTCCAACTGCCGCGTACGGCTTGTTCGATGTCGGTGAGGAGCAACGGTGTCCGCGTCCGTGTCATGCCGGTGATCCTGCCAGGGAGCACTGACAACTCACTGCGGCCGACGGCCTCCGTGCGCGGTGAGCGCGTACCCCTCGGGGCCCTCGAAGGAGAACACCGGCCCGAAGGGGCTGTCCCGCATCGGGCTGAGGATGGTGACCCCGGCGGCGGCGAGCTGGTCGTGGAGCTGGTGGGCGTCGGAGGTCTCGAACCAGAGCGCCACGCCCAGGCCGGGCCGTGCGGTGTCGGCGAGGTCGACGCCCGGGAGGGGCTCACGGAGGGCGAAGGGGGTCGGCTTCGTGTCGAACACGACCGCGTGGGGCGGTGAGACCGCCGCCCGGCGCAGTCCCAGGTGCTGCTCGCAGAAGGCCGCCGCGGCGTTCAGGTCGCGCACCTGCAAGGCGATGAAGTCGGGTCCTTCGACGGTGACAGACATGGGTTTTCCTCGATCCTTGATGTCAGTACTTTGACATAGGGGAGGCTATGGCCGAGGGGTGCGTATGTCAAAATGCTGACATGCCGAAGAGTCCGTCGCCCGAGCCGCCCCATCCCGCGCAGGACGTCACCCAGCACGTGGGATACCTGCTCAAACGCGCGCAGGCCGCCCTGCGGGGAGCCATGGACAAGGTCCTGCGCGAGCACGGGCTGACCGTGCCGCAGTACGCCACCCTCGAACTCCTGGCCCTGCGTCCCGGTATGTCCAACGCCGACCTCGCCCGCGCGACCTTCGTCACCCGGCAGTCCGGAAACGTCGTCCTGCGGGGGCTCCAGGACGCGGGACTGATCACCCGCCCCGCGACCGCCGACCACGGCCGCGCCCGTCCCGCCCGCCTCACCGAGGAGGGCCGTGCGCGGCTGGCCGCGGTCCAGGCCGCCGTCTACGCCGTCGAACAGCGCATGGTCCGGGCGATCCCGCCCCAGCGCGTCGCGGCGCTCCTCGCCGACCTCGACCGCATCGCCTCAGCCCTGGAGGAGTGACCCGCCGCCCCTCGCAGGCGGGGTTGCGGACGCGCCCTGACGTTGGTCGGCCGGCGCGGCGCGTCAGGTGATCACGGAGGCGGTGACCACGGCGCTCGCCACGGTGTTCGCCGTGGTGGTCCGCGTCACCGCGGTGCCCACGGCCGTCGCCACCCAACTGGCTTTCTCCAGCTCCTTCGCGCGCTCGTACACCGTGGTCGACCACTTCGGTGCGGGGTGAAGGCTCGGCAGGGTCCCGCTCGCGGAGAGCAGCGCGATCACCGCCGCCGTACGGGCGTCGGGGCTCTCGCCGTCCTCCAGTACGGCGCAGATCCGCTGCCGGAGTTCGGCCTCGTGCCGCGCGTCGTCGACCGGCAGCCTGGTCGTGCGGAACACGCCCAGCCTCCGCCTGCTCTCACGGCGGATGAAGCCGCGCTCGACCAGCCGGTCGGTCATCGGCTTCCAGAGGCCGCCGCCGATGTCGAGGAGGAGTGTCTCGACGCCCCGCGGACGCTCGGCGACCTTCTCGTACGCGGACCCGAGCAGGGGGTCCGGGAGCGGGCCGTCCCCCACCGCGAGGACCTTGGCACCGTTCAGCCCCGCCCGGCCCTCGTCGGTCTCGACCCTGCCGCGGAGCGCGAGTTCGGCGAGGAGCGCGCCGCCCAGCGGGTAGTGAAGGGTGCCCGCTCCGGCAACGGCGCCCGTCTCGTCATCGAGGAGCATCAGCATCAGGTCCTCGACGAGCAGCGTTTCGTCACGCATGGTCTGCCTTTCCGCCCGGTGGTCGTTCCTGGTCGTGCTCCCCACGCTCTCGTGGAGCGGGCCCCGGTGGCAGTGCGGTCTGTCATGGGTTCGCATGACAGACGTCATGCGAACCCATGAC
>NZ_JBHURV010000010.1:77235-243899 GCF_042673865.1 Streptomyces sp. NPDC056987 | reverse complement strand
GCCGCCCGGTGCGGCGCCTCGCGGCGGCGCGCCGGGCGGCGGCCCGTGGCCCACTGGGGTCAGTGGTTGACCGAGTGGTTGCCGAACGCCGGGTTCAGCAGGCCGATCACGGTGGCCGTGTTACCGGTCACGTTCACCGGGACGTGCACCGGGACCTGGACGGCGTTGCCGGAGCCGACCCCCGGGGAGTGCTGGGCCACGCCGTTGGCGTGGGCGCCGCCCTCGGTGGCGAACGCGGCACCGGCCGAGGCGCCCGCGGCGAGACCGGCGGTGACGAGGACCAGGGCGGCCTTCTTGGCAACCTTCATGGGGTGTTCCTTAATCGCGTGATCAACAGCCGCGGCGGTATGCGGCGGCACGCCATGGAGAACGCCCGACCGGCGCCCAGGATGCGCCGTGTGGGTGACATACACCCGACAGTATGAATCTCGGATCGGAAGATGACCCTCCGGTTCGTGCCGGGTCATGCGCCGCGCGCCGTCGTATCAGCCGGTCACCTCAGCCGGTCACCCCATGGCGTACGGCCCACAGCGCCGCCTGCGTACGGTCCGACAGGTCGAGCTTCATCAGGATGTTCGAGACATGCGTCTTGACCGTCTTCTCGGAGAGCACCAGCGCGCGGGCGATCTCCCGGTTGGAACGCCCGTCGGCGATCAGGGTGAGCACCTCGCGCTCCCGTTCGGTGAGCGAGGTCCCCCTCCCCTGGCCCGTCGCCGGGTCGTCCTGGGCCAGCAGCGCGCCCGCCACCTCGGGCTGGAGCAGTACGTGACCGGCATGGACGGAACGGATGGCGCCGGCCAGCGCCTCGGGGTCGATGTCCTTGTAGACGTAGCCGGAGGCCCCGGCGCGCAGTGCGGGAACGACGGTGCGCTGCTCGGTGAAGCTGGTGACGATCAGCACCCGGGCCGGGTTGCCGAGGTCGCGGAGCCGGCGCAGCGCCTCGATCCCGTCGGCGCCGGGCATCTTGATGTCCATGAGGACGACGTCGGGCCGCAGCTCCTCGGTGCGGGCGACGCCCTCGGCCCCGTCCGCCGCCTCCCCCACGACCTCGATGTCGGGCTGGATCTCCAGGAACGTGCGCAGCCCGCGCCGTACCACCTGGTGATCGTCGACCAGCAGTACCCGGATCGCCCTCCCGGCATCCGGTACCGGCCCTCCTTCGAAGCGCTGCCCGCCGCCCTCGTGCTCTTCAGCCACCGGGCACCTCCATCTCGATCGTGGTGCCCTGTCCGGGCGCCGATCGCACCCGGAGCCTGCCGCCGACGCCGCTCGCCCGGTCGCGCATCGAGACCAGTCCGAGGTGGCGTCCGGCCCTGCGGACCGCGCGGGGCTCGAAACCCTTGCCGTTGTCCGTGACGCTGAGGACCGCGCCCTGGGCGCGGCGGGCGAGGGTGACGTCGACGCGGTCGCCCCCGGAGTGGCGCAGCGCGTTGTGCAGGGCCTCCTGGGCCACCCGCAGCAGCGCCTCCTCCTGGGCCGCGGGCAGCGCCCGTACCGCGGAGCTGTCGAAGGTGACCCTGGCCGAGTGGGCGCGGTCGAGCACCTGGATCTGGGTACGGAGCGTGGCGACCAGGCCGTCCTCGTCCAGGGCCGCGGGGCGCAGCTCGACCACGGCGGCGCGCAGCTCGTCGGCGGCCTCCGCGGCGAGGGCGGCGATCTGCTGGAGCTCGCCCTTGGCGCGGGCGGGGTCGCGGTCGACCAGCGCGGCGGCGGCCTGGGCGGTGAGCCGCAGGGAGAAGAGCTTCTGGCTGACGGCGTCGTGCAGCTCGTGCGCGAGCCGGGAGCGCTCCTCGACGATGGTGAGTTCGCGGCTGCGCTCGTACAGCCGGGCGTTGGTCAGGGCGATCGCGGCGTGCTGGGCGAGGATCGAGAGGAGTTCCTCGTCCTCCTCGGTGAAGCCGCAGCCGTCCCCGCGGGAGGACGGGGGTCGGGGGCAGCGTTTGTTGGCGAGGAAGAGCGCGGCGATGATCTCGTCGCCGTCCCTGACCGGCAGGCCGAGGAAGTCCGACATGTCGGGGTGGGCGGAGGGCCAGCCCTCGAAGCGGGGGTCCTTCCGTACGTCGGCGAGGCGCTCGGTCTTCTCCTCGTGGAGCATCGCGGCGAGGATGCCGTGCTGCCGCGGCAGCGGGCCGATGGCCTTCCACTGTTCGTCGCTGACGCCGTCCACGACGAACTGGGCGAAGCCGCCGTGGTCGTCCGGCACACCGAGGGCCGCGTACTCGGCGTCGAGCAGTTCGCGGGCGGAGACGACGATCGTCTTGAGGACGTCGTGCACCTCCAGACGCCTGCTCATCGCGAGGAGTGCGGTGCTCACGGCCGCGAGGCCGGAGCTGGGTCGGTGGCTCATGTGGCCACCGTACCGGCGGGCCGGTAGGCCGCGTATCGGACCGGGGACCGCCTGGGGCCGGGGTCTTTGGGCCTAGGACCCGGCCGCTCCGGCCTAGGGCGAACTGCCCGCGTGGGTCAGGGCCCGCGCACGAGGCGGCGGGGGCGGGAGCGTTCCTACGTTGGACGCGTCACAAGGCCAGGAGCGACAGGGCCACAGGGCTGCCAGGGCCGCCGGTCCCGCCGGGACACGACGGCGGGAAACCGGTGGCCGGTGGCCGGGAACGCCGACGCGAAGGAGCGGACGTCATGCCGGTAGCGGTCATCACGGGGGCATCGAAGGGGCTGGGGCGGGCGCTGGCCGAGGAGCTGGCGCGGCGCGGCTGGGATCTGGTGCTGGACGCCAGGACCGCGCGCGTACTGGAGGAGACGGCGCGGGCGGCCGGGGCGCACGGGACCCGGGTGGTGGCGCTCGCCGGGGACGTGACGGACGCCACGCACCGCGCGGAGCTGGTGGCCGCGGCGGCGGGGCTCGGCTCGCTGGACCTGGTGGTGAGCAACGCGAGCGCGCTGGGCGCGGAGCCGCTGGTACGGCTGGACGCGCTGCCGCTGACGGGGCTGCGGGCCGCGCTGGAGACGAATGTGGTGGCGGCGCTCGGGCTGGTGCAGGAGGCGCTGCCGCTGCTGCGGGCGAGCGCGGCGGGCGCGGTGATCGCGGTCAGCTCGGACGCGGCGGCCGAGGCGTACGAGACCTGGGGCGGGTACGGGGCGTCCAAGGCGGCGCTGGACCATCTCGCGGCCGTGCTGGCGGTCGAGGAGCCCGGGCTGCGGGTGTGGTCGGTCGACCCGGGGGACATGGGGACGGATCTGTACGCGGCGGCCGTACCGGACGACACGGACCCGCGCCCGGCGCCCGAGGCGGTGGTGCCCGGCTTCCTGCGGCTGCTGGAGCGGCGGCCGGCCAGCGGCAGGTACGCGGCGCCCGCGCTGCTGGAGGCGACGGCATGAGCGGCGGAACGGGGGCGGCCACGACGGAGACGGCCATGTGTGAGACGGGAACGGGCACGGCGGAGACGGGAACGGGCACGGCGCCGGGGGCCGGGGCGGGGCCGCTGGAGATGCCGGAGGTGCCCGAGGAGCTCTCGGCGCGGGTTCCGGCGGAGCAGCGCGGGGCGGGGCGGGACGACGTACGGCTGCTGGTGTCCCGGGGGACGCGGGTGAGCCACCACGCCTTCCGGGAGCTGCCGGGGCTGCTGCGGGCCGGGGACGTCCTGGTGGTCAACACGTCGGCGACGCTGCCCGCGGCCGTCGACGGGCGGGTCGGTCCCGATCCGGGCGGTGAGCGGGTGGTCGTGCACTTCTCGACGGTGGGTGACGACGGCAGGTGGGCGGTCGAGCTACGGACGCCGCAGAGGCGGGGCGGCGCCGCGGCGCGGGCGGGGACGGGTGCCGCGGCAGAAGCAGGCGCCGCGGCCGGGACCGGGGCCGGAACGGGGGCAGGAGCCGGGACGGGGGCAGGAGCCGGGACGGGGACCGGGGCGACGCTGCCTCGGCCCGGTGGCCCGGCCGGTCTGGTCGTACGGCTGCCGGGCGGGGCGGAGCTGGTGGTGGAGGAGCCGCTGGACCCGGCGGGCGTGCGGCTCTGGTGGGCGCGGGTTCTCGGCGCCGGGGTGCCCGAGCTGCTGAGCCGCCGCGGCCGGCCCATCCGGTACGGGTACACCGAGCGGGACCAGCCGCTCTCCGCGTATCAGACGGTCTTCGCGCTCCCCTCCCCCGACGGCCGCGGCTCGGCGGAGATGCCGAGCGCGGGGCGGCCCTTCACGGCGGGGCTGGTGGCGGCGCTGGTGAGCCGGGGCGTGCAGTTCGCGCCGCTGGTCCTGCACACGGGGGTGGCCTCGCCCGAGGCGCACGAGCCGCCGTACCCGGAGCGCTTCGCGGTGCCGGAGTCGACGGCGCGGCTGGTGAACGCCGCGGCGGCGGCCGGGGGCCGGGTCGTCGCGGTCGGTACGACGGCGGTGCGCGCCCTGGAGTCGGCAGCGGACCAGGACGGGGTGGTGCGGGCGGCCGCCGGCTGGACGGACCTGGTGGTGACGCCCCGGCGCGGGGTACGGGTCGTGGACGGGCTGCTGACCGGGCTGCACGAGCCCGCCGCCTCGCATCTGCTGATGCTGGAGGCGATCGCCGGGCGGGCGGCACTGGCCCGGGGATACGCGGCGGCGCTGCGTTCCCGCTATCTCTGGCACGAGTTCGGGGACGTGCATCTCCTGCTGCCCTGAAAACGCCCCGAAATCACTCACTCTTCGAATTGCTGGAGCAACAACCGGTCATGGAGCGGGGGGCCCGATGTGAGCCCCGGCATAGGACCCACGTCACTTACGAGCGGGATTAGTCGACGGATAAGGGCCGCGTGAGCACGGCAAAACCGGACATTGGGGCGCCTTCCCGGCGCCCCTTTGCACTATCCGGGGTCGTACGTCACACCTTTGCCAGGGCATTTTGCGGGCGCTAACAATTGCCGACGTCGCCGCCGAGATGGCTGGCCGTCCGGCCTCCGCGACTCCCGCTATTCGAAGAGGTACGTCTCTATGTTCTCGTCACGCACCCCTGGCTTCGGCCGCCTGAACAAGACCCACAAGGTTTCGATCGCCGGTGTCGCAGCCGCCGGAGCCGCGGCTCTGACACTCTCCCTGGTCCCCGGGGCCCACACCGCCTCGGCCCAGCCCGCGGCCCAGGCCAAGTCCTCCGCCGCCACTCAGGTGGCGTGGACGCCCTCGGCCGACGGCAAGCAGGCTTCGAACGTGCAGGCGGTCATCGCCAAGCAGTACACGCACTCGCTCGACAGTCAGGCCAACGTCCACACCGTCGGCATCACGAAGTCCGACTCCGAGTCCAAGGCGAAGGCCGCCGCGAAGGCGAAGGCCGAGGCGAAGGCCAAGGCCGCCGCCAAGGCGAAGGCCAAGGCCGCGGCGGAGAAGCGTGAGAAGACCACGTCCGCCAGCCGCTCGACCGTGCGCAAGCCGGTCTACGCGAACAACCTGGACGGCTGGATCCGCGAGTCGCTGGCCATCATGAAGAAGCACGGCATCCCGGGCTCGTACAACGGGATCCACCGCAACATCATGCGTGAGTCGAGCGGTAACCCGAACGCGATCAACCTGTGGGACATCAACGCCCAGAACGGCATCCCCTCCAAGGGGCTGCTCCAGGTGATCCCGCCGACCTTCAAGACGTACCACGTCAAGGGCACGCCCAATAACATCTACAACCCGGTCTCGAACATCGTGGCCGCGTGCAACTACGCCGCGGACAAGTACGGCTCGATGGACAACGTCAACAGCGCGTACTGACCGGCGCGGACACATACGGACGCGCACAGACACGTGCAGGCAGGCGCAGACACGTGCGGACGCGTACGGACACGCACCGGCACCGGATGATCCGGGCAGCCGTGTGAACGGCTGAGGGCGGCACCCCCACTGCGGGGGTGCCGCCCTCCGGCATGTTCCGGCGCGTCACGGGCGTGCCGCGCCCGGGTGCCTCACGCCCGGCCGTGGCCGGGCGCGCCGGTCGTCACTTGCGCATGACCTCGGGCTCGTGGCGGCGCAGCAGCCGCGCGACGGCGAAGCCGCAGACGACCCCGATCAGCAGCAGGACCGAGATGTTCAGGGCCCACTGGCTCGCGGCGTGCTCCCACAGCGGGTCCAGGTTCGTCGGGTCGTTGATGTCCCACGGCGCCATCAGGTGCGAGAGGTCGAGGGTCGTGCCCGCTCCGGCGATGGCCCAGCGGGACGGCATCAGCCAGGCGAGCTGCTCCAGGCCCGGCGAGTCGTAGAGCTGGAAGAGGACGCCGGTGAAGACGACCTGGACGATCGCGAACATGACGAGCAGCGGCATCGTCTTCTCGGCGGTCTTCACCAGCGAGGAGATGACCAGGCCGAACATCATCGAGGTGAAGCCGAGGGCGATCACGACCAGGCAGATCTCGACGGCGGGCGGCATGATCAGGCCCTCTTCGGGCAGCACGCGGGGCGCGAAGCCGATACCGCAGATGATGACGCCCTGGAAGGCGGTGATCACACCGAGTGTGATCACCTTGGACATCAGATAGGCGGAACGGGAGAGGCCGGTGGCCCGTTCCCGTTCGTAGATCACCCTCTCCTTGATCAGTTCACGTACGGAGTTGGCCGCGCCGGAGAAGCACATGCCGACCGTGAGGATCAGCATGATCGTGCCCGCGGCGCTGTTGAACCGGGACGGCGCCTCGGGCGGCCCGAGGCCGAACTTGGCGGGGATCACGACGCTGACCACCCCGAGCACGGCGGGCAGGATCAGCATCAGCCCCATGAAGCCCTTGTCGGAGGCGATCACCGAGGAGTAGCGGCGTATCAGCGTCCAGAGCTGGGAGCCCCAGCTCTGGGCCTTCGGCGGGCGCAGCTGCTGGTGCGGCGGCATGGGGACGGACTGCGGGGCGACGGCGTCGAGGTCCGCGGCGTACATCTGGTAGTGCTGGGAGCCGCGCCAGCGGCCCGCCCAGTCGTAGTCGCGGTAGTTCTCGAAGGCCGAGAAGACATCGGCCCAGGTGCTGTAGCCGAAGAAGTTGAGCGCCTCCTCCGGCGGGCCGAAGTACGCCACGGAGCCGCCGGGGGCCATCACGAGCAGCTTGTCGCAGATGCCCAGCTCGGCCACGGAGTGGGTGACCACCAGGACCGTACGGCCGTCGTCGGCGAGGCCGCGCAGCAGCTGCATGACGTCGCGGTCCATGCCCGGGTCGAGGCCGGAGGTCGGCTCGTCCAGGAAGATCAGCGACGGCTTGGTGAGCAGTTCGAGGGCCACGGACACGCGCTTGCGCTGACCACCGGAGAGCGAGGTGATCTTCTTGTCCTTGTGGATGTCGAGCTTCAGCTCGCCCAGCACCTCGCCGATCCGGGCCTCACGCTCGGCCTCGGCGGTGTCGCCGGGGAAGCGGAGCTTGGCCGCGTACTTGAGCGCCTTCTTGACGGTCAGCTCCTTGTGCAGGATGTCGTCCTGCGGAACGAGACCGATGCGCTGGCGCAGCTCGGCGAACTGCTTGTACAGGTTCCGGTTGTCGTAGAGGACCTCGCCCTGGTCGGCGGGGCGGTAGCCGGTGAGCGCCTTGAGGAGCGTGGACTTGCCGGAGCCGGAGGGGCCGATGACCGCGATGAGCGACTTCTCGGGGACGCCGAAGGAGACGTCCTTGAGGATCTGCTTGCCGCCGTCGACCGTGACCGTGAGGTGCCGGGCGGAGAAGGAGACCTCACCGGTGTCGACGAACTCTTCGAGCCGGTCGCCGACCAGCCGGAAGGTGGAGTGGCCGACGCCGACGATGTCGTTGGGGCCGAGGAGCACGGTGCCGGACTTGGCGATCGGCTGACCGTTGACGTACGTGCCGTTGTGGGATCCGAGGTCGTGGATCTCGAAGCGGCCGTCGGGGGTCGCCGTGAACTCGGCGTGGTGGCGCGAGACCTGGAGGTCGGAGACGACCAGGTCGTTCTCCAGCGCACGGCCGATGCGCATCACCCGGCCGAGGGAGAACTCGTGGAAGGTGGTCGGGCTGCGGTCCCCGTACGTGGACGGGGCCCCCGCGGCTCCGCCCGCACCGCCCATGTCCGGCCGCTGCGCCTGCTGGGGCTGGTACGCCTGCTGCGCGGGAGCCTGCGCCTGGTGCGGTACGGAGCCCTGCGGCGGGGCCTGCTGCCAGTTCTGCTGCGGCGGAGCCGCCTGCTGCTGGGCCGCCCAGCCCTGCTGGGGCGGTGCCTGCTGGGCCCCCGCCTGCTGCGGCGGAGCGCCCTGGGCGGCGGCCTGGGCGCTGTAGGCCCCGGCGCCGGCCCCCGCCGGCGCTCCCGCTGCCGCCGCCGCGCCGGTGAGGCTCACGCGCGGTCCGTCGTTGGCGTTGCCGAGGTGGACGGCGGCGCCGGCGCCGATCTCCGTCCGCTGGACGCGCTGCCCCTGCAGATACGTGCCGTTGGTGCTGCCGTGGTCCTCAATGACCCAGCCACGGCCTCCCCAGCTGATGGTGGCGTGACGCCACGAGACCCTGGCGTCGTCGATGACGACGTCGCCCTGTGGATCGCGGCCGAGGGTGTACGACCTGGATGGATCGAGCGTCCAGGTCCTTCCGTTCAATTCCAGTACGAGTTCCGGCACTCCATGCCCCACTTGTTGTCCCCCGAGTTCCCCCATCGCAGGGAGTCTAGGGATGGCGAACATCGGTGGGAACTATTTCAGGCTCGCTCCTGACTTTGAAAGTCGGGCCGTGTGCAATACCGGCACAAGCGTGTAACAGCCCCACAAGGGAGGGCTGTCGGCGGAGAACAAAGGCCCATGCAAAGCAACAAGACCGACAAACCACGGCCCCGGCCGGGGCGCCGGGAGGGATGTTCCGGGGCCGTGCCGGAGCACACCGGACGGCATCGGACCGGTTGGGGGCGATATAAACCGTCGCTTTCTCGCCAATCAGTGACCGGACGGAGAGCCGTAGCGGAGTCAGGTAATCCGGTACGTCGGGTACTTCCCGCGTACCGGAGGGTGCGCGGGAGGCGCCAGGGAGTGACCCGGGGTCCAGGGACACACCGTATCCGCTGGTCATCCCCGCCCTCGCCGGATGATCGCTGTCCGGTACGCGGGACGGTTGGCCGGTTTCCGCGCCCCGCCCGATACGGTGGAACCACCATGAGCGCAACTCAGACCCGTCTGAACTCCGACGTCCCGACCCTCCTCGTCAAGATCTTCGGAAAAGACCGCCCGGGGATCACCGCCGGGCTCTTCGACACCCTCGCCGCCTTCTCCGTCGATGTGATCGACATCGAGCAGGTCGTCACCCGTGGCCGTATCGTCCTGTGCGCACTCGTCACCGCGCCGACCGCGGGCGGTGCCGGCGAGGGCGAGCTGCGGGCCACCGTGCACAGTTGGACCCAATCCCTCAAACTACAGGCCGAGATCATCTCCGGTACGGGCGACAACCGCCCGCGCGGCAGCGGCCGTTCGCATGTCACCGTCCTCGGCAACCCGCTGACCGCCGAGTCGACGGCGGCCATAGCCGCCAGCATCACCGCGACCGGCGGCAACATCGACCGGATCTTCCGGCTCGCGAAGTACCCGGTCACGGCGGTCGAGTTCGCCGTGTCCGGGGTGGAGACCGAACCGCTGCGGACCGCCCTCGCCACCGAGGCGGCCGGCATCGGGGTGGATGTCGCCGTCGTCTCGGCCGGGCTGCACCGCCGGGCCCAGCGGCTGGTGGTGATGGATGTGGACTCGACCCTGATCCAGGACGAGGTCATCGAGCTGTTCGCGGCGCACGCCGGCTGCGAGGCCGAGGTCGCCGCGGTGACCGCCAGGGCCATGCTCGGCGAGCTGGACTTCGAGGAGTCCCTGCACGCCCGGGTCGCCCTGCTCGCCGGGCTCGACGCTTCGGTGGTGGAGAAGGTACGGGCCGAGGTACGGCTCACCCCCGGCGCCCGCACCCTGGTCCGTACCCTCAAGCGGCTCGGCTACCAGGTGGGGGTGGTCTCCGGCGGATTCACCCAGGTCACCGATGCCCTCCAGGGACAGCTCGGGCTGGATTTCGCCGCCGCCAACACTCTGGAGATCGTGGACGGGAAGCTCACGGGACGGGTCGTGGGCGAGATAGTCGACCGGGAGGGCAAGGCCCGGCTGCTGCGCAGGTTCGCGGCCGAGGCCGGGGTGCCGCTGGCGCAGACGGTCGCCATCGGGGACGGCGCGAACGACCTCGACATGCTGAACGCGGCGGGGCTGGGCGTGGCTTTCAACGCCAAGCCGGTGGTCCGCGAGGCCGCGCACACGGCGGTGAACGTACCGTTCCTGGACACCGTGCTCTATCTGCTCGGCATCACCCGCGAGGAGGTCGAGATCGCGGACTGCGAGGACGGCCTCGACGAACCGGTCGTACCGGTCGAGCCGGGTCCGCGGAACGGCCGGACCGGCTGAGCCGACGGCCGCGTGAGGCCGGAAACAGGTGAAGGGGAGGGCCCCGGTGCGGAGTCGGCGTACGCGCCGGCCTCCGCACCGGGAGCCCTCCCCTTCGCCGTGTACAGCCCGGCCCGCGTACGGCCTGATCGGGCGTAGGACCTGGCGGGTGTACGGCCCGGCCCGCGTACACCCGCCCCTGCCGTACGGCCGGAATCACTCGCGCGTCAGCTGCGTGTCAGTCGCGCGGCGTCCAGAACTCGGTGAGCGTCGCCACGCCGTGCTCCACCGACTTCCAGGTGCCGTCGAAGGTGAGGACCGCGAAGGCCGCGGTGGGGAACGCGCTCCTGTTCATCCGGGTGAGCGCGTCGCCCTCCGTCCTGCCCGCGAGCGCGTCGGCGAGGGCGTGCGTGCCGGGGTTGTGCCCGACGAGGAGGAGGTCGCGCACCTCGTCAGGGGTTTCGTTGACCACGGCGATCAACTCACCGAGGGCGGCGTCGTACAGCCGGTCCTCGTAGACGGTCCTGGGGCGCTGCGGCAGCTCCGCCACGGCGAGCTTCCAGGTCTCTCGCGTTCTGACCGCGGTCGAGCAGAGGGCCAGATCGAAGGCGATACCCGTCGCGGCCAGCCTGCGGCCGGCGATGGGCGCATCCGCACGGCCCCGGTCGGCGAGCGGCCTTTCGTGGTCGGCCACGTCCGGCCAGTCGGCCTTCGCGTGCCGGAGGAGGACGATCCTGCGGGGTGTTTCGACGCTCATGCTTCCCAGCTTCGCATGAAATGAGCCAGCGGGCGCAGGGTGTTGACGTGCTCACCCGGCACGGGTGAACGCCGTCGTCACCGCTGACCGGTACTACCGGGCCAGCGTCAGATGCAGCTGTTCCAGGATTCGGCCGACCGCGGGGTCGGCGGGCACGGCATGCGCCTGGCCGGGATCCGCCACCAGCAGGAACAGGACCACGAAGGCTATGGAGGGCAGGGCGACCGACCACCACGGCAGCCGGGTTTCGAAGCTGCCGGAGGAAAGCGGCGAGTGGGACCGGGAGTGGGTACGGGCCGGCATGGCCGCCTCCGGAAGTCGGTGATTCGGGTCGGTGATCCGTGATGCCTCCACGCTACGGATCGGCGGGCCCTGCTCCCATCCGGTGACCCACCCACTTGACCCTGACCCACGCCCCCTAGGGGATGGGGGGACAACCCCACCCCGGCCGGCCCACGCGCACGGCCCACGAGCAAGGAGCGAGGGCGGACGGGGCGGCTGTCAGGGGCTGGCGATGGTCGCGATGATGCTGATGATCACCATGATGCCGATGATCGTGCCGAAGACGAGCAGCAGTTTCCGCTGCCCGTTCTGGGGGTTCGGGTCAAGGACTGGCATGCGCTCAGTCTCGCATCCGCGTCTCGTCCTCGATCGTCCGGTCCCGCCCCGCGATGACGCCCATCACCATCTGCGGCACGAGGAACCCCGCCATCAGCGCGATCGGCAGCCCCCAGCCGCCGGAGTGCTGGTACAGGACGCCCACCAGTACGGGGCCCGGGATGGAGATCAGGTAGCCGGTGCTCTGGGCGAAGGCCGAGAGGCGCGCGACACCGGCGCCCGTCCTGGACCGCAGGCCGATCATGGTGAGGGCCAGCGGGAAGGCGCAGTTCGAGATGCCCAGCAGCACGGCCCACAGCCACGCTCCGCCGGCCGGCGCGACATACAGCCCGGCGAAGGCGGTCAGCCCGCAGAGCCCCAGGGCGACGACGATCGGCCCCTGGCTGCTCATCCGGGTCGCCACCCGCGGGATCACGAAGGCCAGCGGCACGCCCATCGCCATGGTCACGGCGAGCAGCAGCCCCGCCGTGCCCGCCGGGACCCCGGCGTCCCGGAAGACCTGCGGCATCCAGCCCATGGTGATGTACGCGCCGGTGGCCTGAAGGCCGAAGAAGCAGGCCAGGGCCCACGCCGTACGGCTGCGCCCGAGCCGGAGACCGGACCCGTCACCGCCACCGCCCGGAGCCACCGGGGCGGCCCCGGCCGGAGCCGCGGCCCCGCCCGGGGCACGGTCGCGCGCCAGGGCGGTCCACGGCAGTACGGCAGCGGCGGCGAGCACCGCCCAGACGCCCAGTCCCGTACGCCAACTGCCGCCCAGCGCCTCGGTCATCGGGACCGTCACCGCGGCCGCCGTGGCGGTGCCGAGCGCCAGCGCCATGGAGTACAGGCCGGTCATGGTGCCGACCCGGTCCGGGAAGTGGCGCTTGACGATCACCGGCATCAGCACGTTGCTGACGGCGATCCCCATGAGCGCGAAGGCGCTGGCGGCGAGGAAGCCTGCCGTACCGCCGGCGAACGGCCGGAGCGCCGCTCCGGCGGTGATCGCCACCATCCCGGCGAGCACCACGGCGCCGGGGCCGAAGCGGCGCGCCAGCCGAGGCGCGGCGAAGCCGAAGGCGGCGAAGCAGAGCGGCGGTACGGAGGTGAGGACCCCCGCGAGGGTGCCGCTCATCTGCAGCCCGTCCCGCACCTCTTCCAGGAGGGCGCCGAGGCTGGTGATGGTGGGGCGGAGGTTGAGGGCGGCGAGGACAAGCCCGGCCACGAGAAGCCGTGTGCGCCATTTCGAGGGCCGGCCGGGGAGCGGCGGCGCGCTCACGGCCCCGCCTGCGGCTGCCGCCGGTATGCGCCGGGTCTGTGGACGGAGGGGGGTCCCCGGGCGGGGAGAGGCGTTCGGACGGAGGGAGGTGTGCGGCTCGTCGGGCATGAGCCCATCATAGAATCATGGGATGATTAACTGTCCACTCGTGGGTCACCGCCCGCCTGCGGGAGACTGCCCACCTGCGGGACGCTGTCCCTCTTAGAGACCAGGAGCACCATGGCACTGACCTCTCCCCGGCGCTCCGCGCTCTCCGATCAGGTGATCGCGGAGCTGCGGAACCAGATCACGTCGGGCGCGTGGCCGGTGGGCTCACGCATCCCCACCGAGCCCGAGCTGGTCGAGCAGCTCGGCGTGGCGCGCAACACCGTCCGCGAGGCGGTCCGCGCCCTCGCCCACAACGGGCTGCTGGACATCCGCCAGGGCTCGGGCACGTATGTCGTCGCGACCAGTGAGCTGGCCGGGGTGATGCACCGCCGGTTCGCCGACGCGGATCCCCTGCACGTCGCGGAGCTCCGCTCCACGCTGGAGTCCTCGGCCGCGCGGCTGGCCGCCCGGCGCCGTACCGAACGCGATCTGCGGCAGCTCGACACGCTCCTCGCGCGGCGCGAGGAGGCGTGGTCCGCGGGGGACGCGGAGCGGTTCGTGGCGGCCGACGCGACCCTGCACCTCGCGGTCGTCGCGGCCTCGCACAACGAGGTGCTGACGGCGCTCTACGCGGATCTGGGCCATCTCCTGCGCGACTGGCTCCGCGACGGCGTGGGCCGGGAGCTGCGCCCCGAGAACCACATGGACCACGCGCGGCTGGTGGCGGCGATCCGGGCCGGCGACGCGGAGACGGCGGCGGCCGAGGCGGCCAGCTACACCGAGCACTGCGTGGTCACGGGCGTTCGTGGCTGACCCGTACGGAACGGATCTCCTTCCAGCACCGGTCGGCGAGCCGGACGTATCCGGCGGCCGGGATGTCAACGGCCGCGCCGACGGTGTCGATGTCCCACCAGCGCGCGCAGTCCACGTGCAGCCGGACCCGGTCCGTCTCGGGGTACGGGTTGTGGCAGTACGCGAGGGCGCGGGAGCCCCGTATCTCCGTACGGCAGGTGGCGTGGAACCGGTCGGCGCCCGGGCGGTCCTGGCCCGGGCGCCCGGCGGCCACGGTGAACGCCGAGGCGACCAGCACGGCTGCTGAGAGAACGGCCGCCCGGCGACGGTGACGGGAGAGGCGGGCGAGGCGGGAACGGCGGGGACGCATACGGGCACCTCCTCCCCCACCGCACGGCGCGTTGCGCCCAGTGTGCGGCGAAGCGGCGCACTTTTCGACTCGGGGAGCCGGGGAGAAGCGCGGGAGCCGCGTGCCGTCCCCGGGACGGAACACGCGGCTCCCCAGCACTGCCGAGAGGTGTCAGCCCCCGGTCAGGCACCCATCATGTGCACGCCGCCGTCGACGTGGACGATCTCGCCGGTGGTCTTCGGGAAGAAGTCCGACAGCAGGCCGACGACACCGCGCCCGGCCGGCTCCGGGTCCGAGAGGTCCCAGCCGATCGGAGCCCGGTGGTTCCAGACGTCCGCGAGCGACTCGAAGCCCGGGATCGACTTGGCCGCCATCGACTTGAGGGGGCCGGCCGAGATCAGGTTGCAGCGGATGTTCTGGGCGCCCAGGTCACGCGCGAGGTAGCGGTTGGTGGACTCCAGGGCCGCCTTGGCGACGCCCATCCAGTCGTACTTGGGCCAGGCGACCTGCGCGTCGAAGGTGAGGCCGACGACCGAGCCGCCGCGCCCCATCAGCGGCAGGCACGCCGTCGTCAGCGACTTCAGGGAGTACGCCGAGACGTGCACCGCCGTGGAGACGTCCTCCCAGCTTCCCTCCAGGAAGTTGAAGGCGCCCTGCGGGCCGAAGGCGATGGAGTGCACGATGCCGTCGAGCCCGGCACCCTCGCCCTGGTGCTCACGGATCTTGTCGGCCAGCCCGTCCAGGTGCTCCTGGTTGGTGACGTCCAGCTCGATGACCGGGGCGGGCTTGGGCAGCCGCTTGGCGATGCGCTCGACGAGCGAGAGCCTGCCGAAGCCGGTGAGGATGACGTCCGCGCCCTCCTCCTGCGCCACCTTGGCGGCCTGGAAGGCGATGGAGGACTCCGTGAGGACCCCCGTCACGAGAATGCGCTTGCCGGCGAGGATTCCACTCATGTGATCAGTGACCCATGCCCAATCCGCCGTCAACGGGAATGACGGCTCCAGTGATGTACGAGGCGTCGTCGGAGGCGAGGAACCGCACCGTCGCGGCGATCTCCTCCGGCTGCGCGTAACGGCCGAGCGGCACCTGCGAGACGATGCCCGCGCGCTGCTCGTCGGTGAGTACCTGTGTCATGTCGGTGTCGACGAAGCCGGGCGCGACGACATTGAAGGTGATGTTCCGCGAACCCAGTTCACGGGCGAGGGAACGGGCGAACCCGACCAGACCGGCCTTGGACGCGGCGTAGTTCGCCTGCCCCGCCGAACCGAGCAGCCCGACCACGGACGAGATCAGCACGACCCGGCCCTTCTTGGCCCGCAGCATCGCGCGGTTGGCGCGCTTGACGACGCGGAAGGTTCCGGTGAGGTTGGTGTCGAGCACGGACGCGAAGTCCTCCTCGGACATCCGCATCAGCAACTGGTCCTTGGTGATACCGGCGTTGGCCACCAGCACCTCCACGGGACCGTGCTTCTCCTCGATCTCCTTGTATGCCTGCTCCACCTGCTCGCTGTCGGTGATGTCGCAGCGGACCGCCAGGCAGCCCAGCTCCGTGAGAACCTGCGGCGGCTCGCCGGAGCGGTAGGTGATGGCGACCTTGTCGCCGTTGTCGGCGAAGGCACGGGCGATGGCGAGGCCGATGCCCCGGTTTCCTCCGGTGACGAGAACCGAGCGGCTCAACGGATCAGCCTTTCCTCAGGGGGTCTGCTACCCCTGAAAACCTATAGGTCCCACCCGTTCCGCGGGGACTCGGCCCCTGACAGCGCCTCGGGGCACTCCCTGTCGGATCCCTACAGAAACGCGCCGGGTCCGATCGCCGCACGGACCCGCCGCGGGCTCACTCCCCGCCGTACAGCCGGTCAAGATCCATGAGCAGTGCCTGTACCGCGTCTACCACACACGGCGCCGCGCTCGGCCGAGGAGCCGTAATGGGCCTCCGGACCGGCTGCCCCGCATGATTCACTGCGGACGCATGGAAGGTGCGACAACCAGAGCGTGATCAGAAGGGAAGGCAGCACGTGCCCCACGAGGTAGATCAGTCGTTCCTGGCGCTGCCGCTGCGGGCGCTCGCCGACGCCGCGCTCGCGCGGGCGCGGGCGCTCGGTGCGCAGCACGCGGATTTCCGGTTCGAGCGGGTGCGCGGCGCGGCCTGGCGGTTGCGGGACGGGAAGCCCGCCGGGTCCTCCGACACCACCGATCTCGGGTACGCGGTCCGGGTGGTGCACGGCGGGGCCTGGGGTTTCGCGTCCGGGGTGGATCTGACGATGGACGCGGCGGCGCGGGTCGCCGGGCAGGCCGTGGCGATGGCCAAGCTGTCGGCGAAGGTGATCGCCGCCGCGGGGTCCGACGAGCGGGTGGAGCTGGCCGAGGAGCCGGTGCACGCCGAGAAGACCTGGGTGTCGGCGTACGAGATCGATCCGTTCACCGTCCCCGACGAGGAGAAGAGCGGGCTGCTCACCGAGTGGAGTGAGCGGCTGCTGCGGGCGGAGGGCGTGGCGCATGTGGATGCCTCGCTGCTCACCGTCCACGAGAACAAGTTCTACGCGGACACGGCGGGCACCGTCACCACCCAGCAGCGGGTACGGCTGCATCCGCAGCTCACGGCGGTCGCGGTCGACGGCAAGAGCGGCGAGTTCGACTCGATGCGCACCATCGCGCCGCCCGTCGGCCGGGGCTGGGAGTACCTGACCGGGACCGGCTGGGACTGGGACGCGGAGCTGGAGCGCATCCCGGAGCTGCTCGCGGAGAAGATGCGGGCGCCGAGCGTCGAGGCCGGAACGTACGACCTGGTCGTCGACCCGTCCAACCTGTGGCTGACGATCCACGAGTCGATCGGCCACGCCACCGAGCTGGACCGGGCGCTGGGGTACGAGGCGGCGTACGCGGGGACGTCGTTCGCCACGTTCGACCAGCTCGGGACGTTGGCGTACGGCTCCCCGGTGATGAATGTGACGGGTGACCGCACCGCCGAGCACGGGCTCGCCACGATCGGGTACGACGACGAGGGCGTCGAGGCGCAGTCGTGGGACCTGGTCAAGGAGGGCACCCTCGTCGGCTACCAGCTCGACCGCCGGATCGCGCAGCTCACCGGCCTCGGCCGGTCGAACGGCTGCGCGTACGCGGACTCGCCGGGGCATGTGCCCGTGCAGCGCATGGCGAACGTCTCGCTGCGGCCGGATCCGGGCGGGCTCGCCACGGAGGATCTGATCGGCGGGGTGGAGCGCGGGATCTATGTGGTCGGCGACCGGTCGTGGTCGATCGACATGCAGCGCTACAACTTCCAGTTCACGGGGCAGCGGTTCTTCCGGATCGAGAACGGCAAGCTGGCGGGCCAGCTCCGCGATGTCGCCTACCAGGCGACGACCACGGACTTCTGGGGCTCGATGGAGGCGGTCGGCGGACCGCAGACCTATGTCCTGGGCGGCGCCTTCAACTGCGGCAAGGCACAGCCCGGCCAGGTGGCGGCGGTCTCCCACGGCTGCCCGTCGGCGCTCTTCCGCGGCGTCAACATCCTTAACACCACGCAGGAGGCCGGGAGGTGACCGCGGCGATCACCCGGCCGGGGGTCCGGGGGTCGTCCCCCGGGACAGCACAGTCTCAACACGACGCAGGAGGCGGGCCGATGACCACAACGACCCCGATCGGCCGGGGGTCCGGCCCGCGGCGGAGCCGCCTGCAAGCAGAGTGTCCCCCGGGACAGCACAGTCTCAACACCACGCAGGAGGCAGGCCGTTGACTTCCCCGACTTCCCCCACGAGCCGTATCAGCGCGCCGCACGAGATCGTCGAGCGCGCCCTCGACCTGTCCACCGCCGACGGCTGTGTGGTCATCGCCGACGAGCAGTCCTCCGCCAACCTCCGCTGGGCGGGCAACGCGTTGACGACCAACGGGGTCACCCGGGGCCGTACGCTCACCGTCATCGCGACCGTGGACGGGGCGCGGGGCACCGCCTCCGGGGTCGTGTCACGCTCCGCGGTCACCGCCGACGACCTGGAGCCGCTGGTGCGGGCCGCCGAGGCCGCCGCGCGGGGGGCCGGGCCTGCCGAGGACGCGCAGCCGCTGGTGGGGGCGGGGCAGGTGTCGGGGGACTTCACGGACGCGCCCGCCGAGACGACCTCCGCCGTCTTCGCCGAGTTCGCGCCGGCACTCGGCGAGTCCTTCGCCCGGGCCCGGGCCGGCGGCCGGGAGCTGTACGGTTTCGCCAACCACGAGCTGACCTCCACGTATCTCGGTACGTCGACGGGCGTACGGCTGCGCCACGACCAGCCGAGCGGCACGCTGGAGCTGAACGCGAAGTCGCCCGACCGCTCGCGCTCCGCCTGGGCCGGGCGGGCCACCCGCGACTTCACGGACGTGGACCCGGCCGCCCTCGACGCCGAGCTGGCGCGGCGCCTCGCCTGGGCCGAGCGCAAGGTGGAGCTGCCCGCCGGGCGGTACGAGACGCTGCTACCGCCGACCGCCGTGGCCGATCTGCTGATCTACCAGCTCTGGTCGTCGGCGGCCCGGGACGCGGCCGAGGGCCGTACGGTCTTCTCCCGGCCCGGCGGCGGCACCCGCGTCGGGGAGAAGCTGTCGGAGCTGCCGCTCACGCTGCGCAGCGACCCCGGCGAGCCCGGTCTGGAGTCCGCGCCGTTCGTGATCGCGCACGCCTCCGGCGACGACGCCTCCGTCTTCGACAACGGGCTGCCCCTCGCCCCCACGGAGTGGGTACGCGGCGGCACCCTGGACCGTCTGATCACCACCCGGCACAGCGCCGCCCTGACCGGGCTCCCGGTCGCGCCCGGCATCGGCAATCTGATCCTGGACGGCGGGGGCGGGCGCTCGCTGGACGAGATGGTCGCGGACACCTCGCGCGGGCTGCTGCTGACCTGCCTCTGGTACATCCGCGAGGTCGATCCGGCGACCCTGCTGCTCACGGGGCTGACCAGGGACGGTGTCTATCTGGTCGAGAACGGTGAGGTCGTCGGCGAGGTGAACAACTTCCGGTTCAACGAGTCGCCCGTCGATCTGCTGTCCCGGGCCGCGGAGGCCGGCCGTACGGAGAAGACGCTGCCGCGCGAGTGGGGCGACTGGTTCACCCGGGCCGCGATGCCCGCCCTGCGCATCCCCGATTTCAACATGAGCTCGGTCAGCCAGGGTGTATGACCCCCATAGACTGGTGATTCGGCGCGGCATCATCCGCGCTGTCCGAGTGTGCACCATCCGAGGAGAGAAACGACCGTGACGGACATCGTCGACGACCTGAAGTGGCGCGGGCTCTTCGCCCAGTCCACCGACGAGGACGCCTTGCGCAAGGCGCTCGCGGACGGTCCCGTCACGTTCTATTGCGGCTTCGACCCCACCGCGCCCAGCCTGCACGTGGGCCATCTGGTGCAGGTGCTGACCGTACGCAGGCTCCAGCGGGCCGGGCACCGGCCGCTGGCGCTGGTGGGCGGGGCCACCGGGCAGATCGGTGACCCGCGGCCGACCGCCGAGCGCACGCTGAACGACCCGGAGACGGTGGCGGGCTGGGTGCAGCGGCTGCGGTCGCAGATCGAGCCGTTCCTCTCCTTCGAGGGCCCGAACGCGGCGACCATGGTCAACAACCTGGACTGGACCGCGGGCCTGTCCGCGATCGAGTTCCTGCGGGACATCGGGAAGCACTTCCGCGTCAACAGGATGCTGACCAAGGACTCGATCGCGCGGCGGCTGGAGTCCGACGAGGGCATCAGCTACACCGAGTTCAGCTACCAGCTGCTCCAGAGCATGGACTTCCTGGAGCTGTACCGCCGGTACGGCTGTGTCCTCCAGCAGGGCGGCAGCGACCAGTGGGGCAATCTCACGGCCGGCCTGGATCTGATCCACCGCCTGGAGCCGGGCGCCGAGGTGCACGCGCTGGCGACGCCGCTGATGACGAAGGCGGACGGCACCAAGTTCGGCAAGACGGAGGGCGGCGCGGTCTGGCTCGACCCGGAGATGACGACGCCGTACGCGTTCTACCAGTTCTGGCTGAACGTGGACGACCGCGACATCTCCGCGTACAGCCGCATCCTCAGCTTCCGGTCCCGTGAGGAGCTGGAGGAGCTGGAGCGGGCCACGGCGGAGCGTCCGCAGGCGCGCGCCGCGCAGCGGGCACTGGCGGAGGAGCTGACGACGCTGGTGCACGGCGCGGAGCAGTGCGCGGCGGTCATCTCGGCCTCCCGGGCGCTCTTCGGCCAGGGCGAGCTGACGGAGCTGGACGAGGCGACGCTGGGCGCGGCGCTCTCCGAGGTGCCGCGCGCCGAGGTCACGGAGCTGGCGTCGGTGGTGGATCTGCTCGCCGCGGTGGGTCTGGCGCCGAGCAAGTCGGCGGCGCGGCGGACCGTCAAGGAGGGCGGCGCGTACGTGAACAACGTGAAGGTCGCGGACGGCGAGGCGGTCCCGGACCGTACGGAACTGCTGCACGGCCGGTGGCTGGTGCTCCGCCGTGGGAAGAAGAACCTGGCCGCGATCGAGGTCACGGCGGGCTGAGCCGAGCCGGCGCGTCACGACGCCGAGTCGGCGCGTCAGGACGACGCCGGGTGACGACAGCACCGCGGCCGGGGGGGCGGGCCCAGCGCCTTCCCCCTCCGGCCGCGGTGCTGTCGTACTCCCCGCCCGGGAGGGGAGGGGGTCCCGGAATCCGTCAGATTCGCTCCCGGGTGCCGGTGGTGCCCGTGCCCTTGCTGCCGCGGATCGTCTGCCAGAGCTTGGCGACCAGCGCGACCACGATGACGGCCCCGATGAGCTGGAGCACGTGCCGGGTCCAGTCGACCCCCTTGGTGTCGGCCACCCCGAGCCAGCCGGCGACGGCGTTGCCGAGCACGCTGCCCAGGATCCCGCAGAGGATCGTCAGCCACAGCGGGATGTTCTGCTTGCCCGGGATGATCGCTTTGGCGATCAGGCCGAGCACCAGGCCCACGATGATGACCCACAACCAGCTCATGGTCGCCTCCTCACGCGGCGCGATGTGCGCATGAGGGCCAGTCTGTGGCGATCGCCCATACGGCGCATGTCGGACGCGGCCGTACGGGGCGTGACGAGCGGCGTCGGCCGGACCGACGAGGGGCGTCGGTCGCTCTGAAGGGTGACCCCCTCTCGTCGCCGCCGGGCGCCGGGCGTACCGTGAGGGGTACTCCGGTCCGGGGAGTCCGGCGGCGGGAATCGGGTGGTGGAACGTGATGCGCAAGCAGAGCGGCACGGAGGTCTTCCAGATCACCGGGGCCCGTACGGGACTGGCCGAGGATGTACGTGGCCGGCAGCGCCGGTATGTGATCTCGATGACGGTGCGGACGCTCTCGGTGATCGCCACGGTGGCCCTGTGGAACGTGCAAAGGCCTGTCGCGATCGTGACGCTCGCCCTGGGGGTGCTGCTGCCCTATGTGGCGGTGGTGATCGCCAACGCGGGCCGGGAGAACTCCCCCGCACTGCCCGCCACGTTCGTGGCCACGCCGACACTGCCCCCGATGATCGCGGCGCCGCCCGCGCCCGGTACGGCGCAAGCGGGGGCCGGGGGCACCGGCCGGGAGTACCGCGAGGGGCCGTCACCGACACATGAACCGACGTGACGAGAGGCGGCGGACACCGGCGGGAGCGGACTCACCGCGTCCGCCTGAGGCAGGCGCAGCCTCAGGAAAAGCTCAGATCAATCGTGAAGTTCCGGTGCACGGCACCCCATTGCGCGTGACATACTTTGCAGGCGCTCCGCATCCCCCGTCGGAGCGACGGACCGACGCCGGGCAGCTCCCCCCGTGGCTGCTCGGCGTCGCCTTTTCCGGGGTCGAGCGCGGTCTTTTCCGTCCTAGGGTGGGTGGGTGAACTTCCCCCTCTTCCCCACTCCTGATTCCCCCGACGACAGCGCGGCTCCGGTCTGCTCGGCGAAGGGCTGCCGGGACGCCGCCGTCTGGGTCCTCGCCTGGAACAACCCCAAGCTGCACACGCCGGAGCGCCGCAAGACCTGGCTGGCGTGCGACGCGCACCGGGAACACCTTTCGTCGTTCCTGGGGGTGCGCGGGTTCCTCAAGGAGGTCGTGACCCTGGCGGAGTGGGAGGAGCGCGAGGAGCCCGGTTCAGCCTCCGATGGCTGACATGGGCCGGTCCGGCTGGAGGAACGCGGGATCGTCCAGACCGGAACCGGCCTTCTTTCCCCACATCGCCAGCTTCCAGAGCGTGGCTATCTCCTCGTCGGGGGCGCCCGAGCGCAGGGCGGCCCGCAGGTCGGTCTCCTCCCGGGCGAACAGGCAGGTACGCACCTGGCCGTCGGCCGTCAGCCGGGTGCGGTCGCAGGCGCGGCAGAAGGGACGGGTGACGGAGGCGATCACCCCCACGCGGTGCGGGCCGCCGTCCACGAGCCAGCGTTCGGCGGGCGCCGAGCCCCGTGCGCTCCCGCTCTCCTCGGTCAGCGTGAAGCGGGTCCGCAGCGAGGCCAGGATGTCACCGGCCGTGACCATGCTGTCGCGCTTCCAGCCGTGCTGCGCGTCGAGGGGCATCTGCTCGATGAACCGCAGCTCGTAGCCGTGTTCGACCGCCCAGGCCAGCAGGTCGGGGGCCTCGTCCTCGTTGACCCCCGGCATCAGGACCGTATTGACCTTGACGGGGGTCAGCCCCGCGTCACGGGCCGCGCGCAGTCCGTCGAGGACGTCCCGGTGGCGGTCCCGGCGGGTGAGGGCCTTGAAGGCGTCGGGCCGCAGGGTGTCGAGGGAGACGTTGACGCGGTCCAGCCCGGCGGCCTTCAGCGCGGCGGCCGTACGCACCAGCCCGATGCCGTTGGTGGTCAGCGACATCCTGGGGCGCGGCTCCAGCGCCGCGCACCGCTCCACGATGCCGACGAGCCCCGGCCTGAGCAGCGGCTCACCGCCGGTGAAGCGGATCTCCTCGATGCCCAGACGCGTCACGGCCAGCCCGATCAGCCGGACGATCTCGTCATCGGTCAGCAGCTCGGTTTTCGTGAGCCACTGGAGACCCTCCTCCGGCATGCAATAGGTGCACCGCAGGTTGCACTTGTCCGTGAGTGAGACACGAAGGTCCGTGGCAACCCGGCCGTAGGTGTCGATGAGCACGCTGGCCCCTCCCGGTGATGTCTGGTGGTGGGTATGGCTCCCCGGTGACCGGCCAGTGACCGGCCGGTGACCGGCCGGTGATCGGATCCGGACTCCTTCGAGCCTACGTCAGACCTCCAACACCGTTGTCGGTGCTGACAGCAGCGGGGCCGCGTCGCGGGATTCCACGACGCGGCCCCGGATCAGGACTCGTTCACCCGATCGAGGTCAGTGCGCCCCCGTACCGGTGAGGGACTTGACCTCCAGCTCGGCGTACTTGCCGCTGTCGGGCTCCTCCTTGGAGAGTACGGTGCCCAGCCAGCCCAGCAGGAAGCCCAGCGGGATGGAGATCAGCCCCGGGTTCTCCAGCGGGAAGAAGTGGAAGTCGACGTCGGGGAACATCGACGTGGGCTTGCCCGAGACGACCGGCGAGAAGAGCACCAGCAGGACGGACGAGGACAGACCGCCGTAGATGGACCACAGGGCGCCCTGGGTGGTGAACCTCTTCCAGAACAGGCTGTACAGGATCGTCGGCAGGTTGGCCGAGGCGGCGACGGCGAAGGCGAGCGCGACCAGTCCGGCCACGTTCAGATCGCGGGCCATGGCACCGAGTCCGATGGAGACGACACCGATGGCGACGGTCGCCCAGCGGGCCGCGCGGACCTCCTCCTGCTCGGTCGCCTCACCCTTGCGGATCACATTGGCGTAGATGTCGTGGGCGAACGACGAGGACGAGGCGAGCGTCAGCCCGGCCACCACCGCGAGGATGGTGGCGAAGGCGACCGCCGAGATCACGGCCAGCAGGATCGCGCCGCCCGTCGACCCGGCGCCACCGCCGATCTCCAGGGCCGCCAGGGGAGCCGCCGTGTTGCCCGCCTTGTTGGAGGCGATGATGTCGTCCGGCTTGAGGAGCGCGGCGGCGCCGAAGCCGAGGACGATCGTCATCAGGTAGAAGGCGCCGATGATGCCGATGGCCCAGATGACCGACTTGCGGGCCGCCTGCGCGGTCGGCACGGTGTAGAAGCGGATCAGGATGTGCGGCAGCCCCGCCGTACCGAGGACCAGGGCGATCCCCAGCGAGATGAAGTCCAGCTTCGAGGTGGCCGTCGCACCGTACTTGAGACCGGGCTCCAGGAAGGCCGCGCCCTTGCCGCTGTTGCTCGCCGCCGTGCCCAGCAGGTCGGAGAGGTTGAAGTGGAACTTCCACAGGATCAGGAGCGTGATCAGCAGGGTGCCCGCGATGAGCAGGACGGCCTTGACCATCTGCACCCAGGTGGTGCCCTTCATGCCGCCGATCGTGACGTACACGATCATCAGCAGGCCGACCAGCGCGACGATCGCGATCTTCCCCGCGTCGCTGGTGATGCCGAGCAGCAGGGAGACCAGCACGCCCGCGCCGGCCATCTGCGCCAGCAGGTAGAAGATCGACACGACGATGGTGGAGGTGCCCGCGGCGGTACGGACCGGGCGCTGGCGCATGCGGTACGCGAGGACGTCGCCCATCGTGTACCGGCCGGAGTTGCGCAGCGGTTCGGCGACGAGCAGCAGCGCGACCAGCCAGGCGACCAGGAAGCCGATGGAGTAGAGGAAGCCGTCGTACCCGAAGAGCGCGATGGCCCCGGCGATCCCGAGGAACGACGCGGCGGACATGTAGTCGCCGGAGACGGCGAGGCCGTTCTGGAAGCCGGTGAACTGCCGGCCGCCCGCGTAGAAGTCCGAGGCGTCCTTGGTCTGGCGGCCGGCCCAGACGGTGATGATCAGGGTCGCCACGACGAAGAGCCCGAAGAGCGTGATGATCAGCGGCCGGTGCTCGCTGGCGTCGCCGGCGGCGGCGAGCCGCACCGGGGCCGACTGGCCGAGGAGAGTGACGGGATGGCTCATGCGTCCGCCTCCATGCGGGACTTGATGGCCTCGGCCTGCGGGTCGAGCTTCCGCGCCGCGTGCCGCGAGTAGACCCAGGCGATGAGGAAGGTGGTGGCGAACTGCGCGAGGCCGAGGACCAGCGCGACGTTGATGTTGCCGAAGACCTTGGTGCCCATGAAGCCGCCCGCGTAGTTGGACAGCAGGACGTAGAGCAGGTACCAGGCGATGAAGGCGACGGTCAGCGGGAAGGCGAAGGAGCGGTACGTACGGCGCAGTTCGCCGAACTCCTCGCTCTGCTGCACCGCGACGTACTGGGCCGTCGTGGGCTGGGCCGTCGTGGGCCCGTCCTTCTCGATCCGGACCTGCGGAGCCCCGTCCTCCGGGGCTCCCTCGGGTGTGGACGGGGCGGTGCTGGTGTCCGTACCGCCCTCGGGCGGCGGCGGTGTGTCGGAAGCCACGGACTCTCCTCGTGACGCGGGTGCGGTGGGGTGGTTCATGGGGACGGGAGACCTCACAGGAATCGCGTAGGCACTGGTCCCCCTGACAACGGCACGGGAGGCGTGGCGAAGCGGTTCAACACCGGCCTTTTTCTTCCGGTTCTTCCGGAAAGGATTCGGGAAGTGATTGATGAGCGCGGCTGGTCGGCGATAACTTCACTGGTCATGTACCCGTCCAGGCGTAGCCCGCGCCCGGACGGCTCTCACGGATGATGTGGAGAACCCATGGCTCATCTGGGATCCAGACGGCGGCGCGTCCTCGCGCTGCCCGCAGGTCTGGCCCTCACCGTCACGCTCGGCTTCCTGCCGGCGGGTACGGCCACGGCCGCGGTCACGGCCCCGGAAGGCGGCCCGTCCGCCCCCGTCGTGACGGACGGGCCGAAGCTCTCGTACGTGGTCAACACCCGCGGCGGACGCTCCACGGCCCGGTCGGTCGAGAAGGCGATCGGCAAGGCCGGCGGCACGGTGGTGACGACGTACGACCGCATCGGGGTCATCGTCGCCACCTCGCAGAACCCCGACTTCGCCCGGACCGTCCGCAAGGTCAGGGGCGTCGACTCGGCCGGGGCGACCCGTACCTCGCCGCTGCCCTCCCAGTCCACGACGGACCTCGGGGCGCCCCGGGCGGTAACGGCCGAGGAGATCGCGGCGGCGACCGCCAAGGCCGAGCGCGCCAACAAGCAGGCGGGCGGGGCGTCGGGCCGGGCACTGGCCCAGGACCCGCTGGAGCCCTTGCAGTGGGACCTGCCCGCCATCAAGGCGGACAAGGCCCACGAGAAGACCCTCGGCAGCAAAAACGTCACTGTGGCGGTCATCGACACGGGCGTGGACGACACGCACCCGGACATAGCCCCGAACTTCGACCGCGCCGCCTCGGTCAACTGCGTGAGCGGCAAGCCCGACACGGCGGACGGCGCCTGGCGGCCGACCGCCGAGGAGAGCCCGCACGGCACCCATGTGGCGGGTGAGATAGCCGGGGCGAAGAACGGCGTCGGGATCACCGGTGTCGCGCCGGGCGTGAAGGTCGCCGGCATCAAGGCGTCCACCCCGGCCGGGTACTTCTTCACCGAGGCCGTCGTGTGCAGCTTCGTCTGGGCCGCCGAGCACGGCGTGGACGTGACGAACAACAGCTACTACACCGACCCGTGGTACTTCAACTGCACGAGCGACCCGGACCAGAAGGCCCTGGTCGACTCGATCACCCGGGCCACCCGGTACGCGGAGAGCAGGGGCACGGTCAACGTGGCCGCGGCGGGCAACGAGAACTACGACCTCGCGGCCGACTCGATCACCGACCCGAGCAGCCCGAACGACTCGACGCCGGGTGAGCGGGTCATCGACCCGTCCGAGTGCTTCGACATACCGACCCAGCTGCCCGGCGTGGTGACGGTCGCCTCCACCGGCGCCAAGAACCTGAAGTCCTCGTTCTCCAACCACGGTCTGGGCATCATCGACGTCGCGGCCCCGGGCGGCGACTCCACCCGCTACCAGACCCCGGCCCCGCCGGCCACCAGCGGTCTGATCCTCGGCCCGTTGCCGGGCGGCGGCTGGGGCTACATGGCCGGTACGTCGATGGCCTCCCCGCACGCCGCGGGCGTGGCGGCGCTGCTGAAGTCGACGCACCCGCACGCCCCCGCGTGGGCGATCAAGGCGCTGCTGAAGGCGCAGGCGGACGACGTCGCCTGCCCGGAGGCGTACGACATCGACGGTGACGGCCGGATCGACGCCGTCTGCGAGGGCGGCGAGCGCTACAACAGCTTCTACGGGGCGGGCCTGGTCGACGCCCTGGCCGCCGTCAGCAAGTAGCGGCGCACAGCACCGGGCGCGGGCGAACGCGCCCCCGGCCTCCCCCGACGACCGTACGATCATGTGTACCGGCGTCGGGGGAGGCTGCTGTGTCAGGTCCGGAAGTGCTGCTGATCCGTCTCGCGGGTACGGTCGCGGGCGCGATCGCCAAGTCCCTGCTGACCCCGCGGCCGGGCGCGGCCCTGGTCGGCGACCCGGTCCGCCCGCTCCCCCGTCCGGTGGGCCAGGACGCCCCACGCCGCCTGGCGAGAGTCCTGGCCGGACGCCTCTCCGACGCGTACGCCGCGCTCCCCGAACACGAACGGCAGGCGGCGGCCGACTCCGTACAGGACACCTTCGCGGCGGCGGGCGCCCTCGACGCGGAGCTGCTCTTCTCGCTGGACCTGGACCCGGCCCGGCTGTGCGCCCGGCTGCGGGCCCCGGCGGCCGGGCTGAGCGAGCGAGCACTCGGGCTGTACGACGAACTGCTCGGGCTGTGTTGCGCGCATGTGGTGGAGCAGCTCACGGCGCACCCCTCGTTCACGGCCCGGGCGGCGGTGGAGCAGACCCGGTCGGCGGGGCGCACCCGGGATCTGGTGGAGGACGTACGGGACCGGCTGGGCCCGCGCCCCGCCGCTGCCACGCTGGAGTTCGAGGGGCGGTACGCGGAGTACGTGGCGGCGACCCAGGGCCGGCTGGAGCTGTACGGGCTGACGCTGGGCAGGTCGGCGAGCGAATGGCCGCTGGACACGGCGTACATCAGCCTCGCGGTCACCGGTGACCGGGAAGAAACCCGATGGCAGAATCCCTGGAGCGAGAGCGCCTCCCCCCAGGGCCCGGTCAAGGCCGAACAGGCCCTGCGGGGCGCGCGCCGGGTGGTGCTGCGCGGCCCGGCCGGCTCCGGCAAGAGCACGCTGGTCCAGTGGCTGGCGCTGAACGCGGCCCGGCGCACCTTCCCCGCCGAACTCGCGGCCTGGAACGCGTGCGTGCCGTTCGTCCTGCGGCTGCGCGCGTTCACGACCTCCGCCGAACTGCCGCTGCCCGCCGACTTCCTGCGGGCGGCGGGCGTACCGCTGGGCGCCTCGGCACCCGCGGGGTGGGTGGAGGACCTGCTGACGAGCGGCCGGGCGCTGGTGCTGGTGGACGGGGTGGACGAGGTCCCGGCGCGGCTGCGGGCCCGTACGGAGAGCTGGCTGAAGTCCCTGATCGCGGCGTTCCCGGAGGCGCGGTACGTGGTGACGACGCGGCCCTCCGCCGTCCCCGAGGAGTGGCTGACGGGCCATGGCTTCACCGCGCACTCGCTGCTGCCGATGGAGCGCGGCGACATCCGCGCGTTCGTCAGGCACTGGCACGACGCGGCGCGCCAGGAGTGCCCGCCGGACGCGGCTCAGCTGGATACGTACGAACAGTCCCTGCTCCAGGCGGTCTCGGGGCGGCGCGACTTGGGCCGGCTGGCGACGAACCCGCTGATGTGCGCGCTGCTGTGCGCCCTGAACCGCGACCGCAGGATGCGACTGCCGCGCGCGAGGAAGGAGTTGTACGACGCGGCCCTGGACCTGCTGCTCGTACGGCGCGACACGGAGCGCGAAGTCGTCGGCGTCGAAGGCGTGGACCTCACGCGCGACGAGCAGACGGTGCTGCTCCAGCGGCTGGCGTACTGGCTGATCCGCAACGGCCAGGTGGAGGCGGCCCGCGAGGAGGCCGTGGAGATGGTGGGCGAGTGGCTGGCCGTGATGCCCCAGGTGGAGGGCGACGCGGACCAGGTCTTCGCGCATCTGCTGATCCGCAGCGGCCTGCTGCGCGAACCGGTCCCGGGTTCCGTCGACTTCGTCCACCGGACGTTCCAGGACTACCTGGGCGCGAAGGCGGCGGTCGAGGCGCGCGACTTCGGTGTGCTGGTACGCCACGCACACGACGACCAGTGGGACGACGTGGTCCGGATGGCGGTGGGCCACGCCCGCCCCGACGAACGGACCAGGCTGCTCCGGCAGTTGCTGCGCCGCGCGGACAAGGTTCAGCGCCACAGGAGCCGCCTGGTCCTGCTGGCGGCGGCATCACTGGAGCACGCGCCGGAGCTGGATCCGGCGGTCCGGGAGGAGATCGAGGAGCGGACGGCGGGGCTGATTCCGCCGCGTGGCCCTGAGGAGGCCGAGGAACTGGCCAAGGCGGGCGAACTGGTGCTGGAGCTGCTGCCCGGGCCGGAGGAGCTGGATGAGGAGAGCGCGGCGGGGGTCGTGCGGACGGCCGGGCTGGTGGGGGGCGACGCGGCGCTGGAGGTGATCTCGCGGTTCCGGGAGGACGAGCGTTACTGGGTCGGCATCGAGATGTCGTCGGCCTGGGGCAGTTTCGAAGCGGACACGTATGCCCGGTCGGTGTTGGCCCCTCGCGAGTGGACACAGGTCTCCCTCCACGTACGGACGGAGGATCAGCTCCGTGCGCTGCGGCTGCTTCCGGAGGTACACGACCTCTCTCTGCTCGGCTCCTTTGCCGATGTATCACCCCTGAGCGTTCTCCGCGCACTCGAAGAGCTGTACGTCGGCAACAACCCCCGGGTGACCGATCTCTCCCCCTTGGCGGACATCGCCTCCCTGCGCGCACTGAGCTTGATTCGCTGCACCGCGCTGCGGGACCTGTCCCCGCTACGGCGGCTGGAGGGCCTCACGGACTTCGCGCTCAACTCCCCCGTGGCGGCGGCCTCGGTCGGTGAACTCCCCCTCGGTCCACAACTGACCCGTCTCTTCCTGGGCAAGGATGCCGGCCATCTGACACTGGACGGAGTCGGCAGCTTGCCGGCGCTCCGTGAGCTGGCGGTCTCCGGCACCCGGCAGGTCGACGAGGTGAGCGGTCTTCCTGCCCCGCTCCCCCTCACCACTCTTCATCTCATCGAGGACGACAGCCTGAACCTCGCATGGCTGGCCGACTGGGACTCGCTGAGCGATATCCAACTGTCGAATTGCCACCACGTCGGCGGACTGGAGCCGTTGACCCGCCTCCCGAACCTCCGCAACCTCATCCTCTCCTTCTGCACGCAGGCCAGCGGGCCGATCGATCTGTCTCCGCTGACCGCCGTGGACGACCTGATGATCATGCTGCGCGGAGACACCCCGGTCCGTGGCGAGGACACATTCCCGCCGGGCCGGATCATCCACGCCGGTTAGACCCCCGCCGCCCCCAGCAACGTCCCCGCCCCGTACGTCACCCCCATCGCCACCGCTCCCCCGGCGACGTTGCGCAGCAGTGCGGGGCCCACCGACGCCGAGCCGAGGCGGGCGCTGACCCAGCCCGTCAGGGCCAGGGCCGCCAGGACCGACAGGACGGTGATCCAGAGGCGCAGGGACGCCGGTGGGAGCACCATCGCCAGGAGGGGGAGCAGGGCGCCCGCCGTGAAGGCGAGGAAGCTGGCGCCCGCCGCGTGCCAGGGGTTGGTGAGGGCGTCGGGGTCGATGCCCAGTTCCACGCTCGCGTGGGCGCGCAGGGCGTCGCTGTGGGTGAGTTGTTCCGCGGCCTCTCTCGCCACGTCCTGCGAGAGACCGCGGGCCGCGAGCATCTCCGTCAGCTCGTCCAGTTCGGCCTGCGGCTGCTCGCGCAGTTCCCGCTTCTCCGTCTCCAGTGCCGCCTTCTCCGAGTCGCGCTGGGTGGAGACGGACACGTACTCCCCCGCCGCCATCGACATCGATCCGGCCAGCAGCCCGGCGAGCCCCGCCGTGAGCAGGGTGGAGCGGGCCTGGGTGGCGCCCGCGACCCCGACGACGATGCCCGCCGTGGAGACGATGCCGTCGTTCGCGCCGAGGACGGCCGCGCGCAGCCAGTTGAGGCGGGGGCCGAGGGAGTCACCGTGGGGTTCGTCGTGGGGTTCGGGACGGGGTTCGCCGGACGGTTCATCCTGCTGCGTGGGGTCGGTCATCCCGCCAAGGTCTCACCCCGGGGCCTCGTGGCGCGCGTACCGACCCGCCCGTCAAGGCCGTTGACGGGGCAACGGCTGACCGGGCAACAGCACTGTCGGTCCCGGCCCGTATTCTCTGTGACCATGCTTGACGACCAGACGCAGACGACTTCAGCGGCATGGCCGACCGCCTATCCACAGGGGTACGCGGTGGTCGACGTCGAGACCACCGGTCTCGCCCGCGACGACCGGATAATCTCCGCCGCCGTCTACCGTCTGGACGCCCTCGGCAATGTCGAGGACCACTGGTACACCCTCGTCAACCCGGAGCGCGATCCGGGGCCCGTGTGGATCCACGGTCTGACGAGTGAGGTGCTGGCGGGCGCGCCGCTCTTCCCCGAGGTGGCCGAGGAGCTGGCCGAGCGGCTGGACGGGCGGGTGCTCGTGGCGCACAACGCGATCTTCGACTGGTCGATGATCGCCCGGGAGTACGCGCGCGCGAAGCGCACCGCCCCCACCCGGCAGCGGCTGTGCACCATCGCGCTCTCCAAGGAGCTGGGCCTGCCCCTGCCCAACCACAAACTGGAGTCGCTCGCCGCGCACTTCGGTGTCGAACAGCGGCAGGCGCACCACGCGCTGGACGACGCCCGGGTGCTGGCCGAGGCGTTCCGGCCGAGCCTGCACGCCGCGGCGCGGGGCGGCGTACGGCTGCCGCTGCTGGAGTGCCGGCCGCTGACCGAGTGGTCCGACGCCCCGTCGCGGCCCCGGGTGGGGTATCAGCCGTCGTACGGCCAGTCGTCGTACCGTCAGGGAAGCTGGCGGCCGTCGCGCAAGCGGCCCGCCTGTCCGTATCCGAACCCGGGGCGGTACGTGCCGGGCGGGACGCTGAAGCAGGGGATGCGGGTGGCGTTCTCGGGGGACACGTCCGTCGACCGGGAGCTGCTGGAGGACCGGGCGGTGGAGGCGGGGCTGCATGTCGCGACGAGCGTGTCCCGGCTGACGAGTCTGCTGGTGACGAACGATCCGGGGGCCTCGACGTCGAAGACGGTCAAGGCGGCGTCGTTCGGGACCCCGGTCGTGGACGAGGCGGCCTTCACCCAGCTCCTGCGGGACGTGACGCCCGCGGGCGGCCCCGTACCGGAGGACCGCCGCGTGCAGGAGAACCGTCCCGTGCCGGAAGGCCGTCCCGTACCGGCGCAGGAGTCGGCTCCCGCGCTGTTCCCCATGGACGGATCGGCGGACGGGTGAGCAGACGGGTGAATTGACCCGCGACTCGCCACCGGACCGCTCGCTCCCCGGCCCCTCGCGCTCCACTCTGTGGCGCATGGCACGTTGTGAGGTCTGCGGAAACGATTACGGCATGTCCTTCGAGGTGCACGCGCAGGGCGCGGTGCACATCTTCGACTGCTTCGCCTGCGCCATCCACCGGATGGCGCCGATCTGCGAGCACTGCCGGGTCCAGGTCATCGGGCAGGGCGTCGAGGTGGACGGGCACTGGTTCTGCGGCGGCCACTGCGCCCGCGCCGACGGCAGGGTGGGGATCGTCGACCGCGTCTGAGGCCCCCGGCCGCACTGATCCGGCGCACGACCGTGCGCGGCCCGGCGGCGGCCGAGGCCGACCCCCCGCTCCGGGCGCCGGGACCCGCCGGGTACCGTCGTTGGCGTGTACCGCTTCCTGTTGTCCCGGCAATGGGTGATCCTCACCCTCCTTGCCCTCGCGCTCATCCCCGCGATGATCGAGCTGGGCTTCTGGCAGTTGCACCGCCATGAGCGCAAGGTCGCCCAGAACTCACTGATCTCGGCCAACCTCGCGGCGAAGCCCGTACCGGTCACCGAGCTGACCTCCCCCGGGCACTCCGTCCCGCGCGCCGACTACTGGCGCGGCGTCACCGTCACCGGCACGTTCGACCCCGAGCACGAGGTCGTCGTACGCCGCAGGACCTCCAACGACGACCGGGTCGGCTACCACGTCCTGATCCCGCTGATCATGAAGGACGGGCGGGCGGTCATCGTCAACCGGGGCTGGATCCCGGCCAACGGCGACCAGCACGCCTTCCCGAGCATCCCCGCCCCTCCCGAGGGCGAGGTCACCATCGCGGGCCGGCTGAAGGCCGACGAGACCTCCGCGGTCACCGGCATCCGGGACGTGGGGGACCTGCCGCCCCGCCAGGTCATGCTGATCAGCAGCCGCCAGCAGCAGGAGGAGCTGGGCCGTACCGTCCTCGGCGGCTATGTCGAGCTGACCTCCCCGGTGCCGGCGGACGGCAGTCCCCAGCCGATCCGGAACCCGGACGACAGCTCGATCGGCCCGCACATGGCGTACGCCGTCCAGTGGTGGCTGTTCGTGGCCGCCGTGCCGGTCGGCTGGGGAATCCTCGTACGCAACGAGAAGCGCGACCGCGCCGCGGCCGCCGCCGCGAAGAGCGCCGAGGAGACGGACGCGGGGGCCGAGCCCGAGCCCGCGAACGCCTGACCCCCGCCGCCCCGGCCGGGCTCCCGCTGCTTAGCGCCCCCGCCGTACGGGAACAGCCCTGGCGTGAACCAGCAACGCATCGAGGATTACGCACTCATCGGCGATCTCCAGACCGCCGCCCTGGTCGGCAGGAACGGCTCCATCGACTGGCTGTGCCTTCCTCGCTTCGACTCGGCCGCCTGCTTCGCCGCGCTGCTCGGCGGCGAGGAGAACGGTCACTGGCGGGTCGCTCCCGCCGGGGCCGGGGTGTGCACGCGGCGCGGCTATCTGGGTGACTCACTGGTGCTGGAGACGGTGTGGGAGACGAGGACCGGCACCGTCCGCGTCATCGACTTCATGCCGCAGCGCGAACGGGCCCCCGACATCGTGCGGATCATCGAGGGCGTCAGCGGCTCCGTGGACATGACCGCCACCCTGCGGCTGCGCTTCGACTACGGCTCCGTGGTGCCGTGGGTGCGCCGCTCGGACGGCCACCGGGTCGCCGTCGCGGGACCCGACTCCGTCTGGCTGCGCAGCCAGCCTCCGGTGAAGACCTGGGGGCAGCACTTCAGCACCTGTTCGTCGTTCACGGTCGGGCCCGGCGAGTCGGTGGCGTTCGTCCTCACCTGGCACCCCTCGCACGAGCCGCGCCCGACGCGCGTCGATCCGTTCGACGCGCTGGCGCACAGCCTGGAGGACTGGGAGACCTGGGCGGCGCGCTGCCGCTACCGGGGCCAGCACCGCGCGGCCGTCGTGCGCTCGCTCATCACGCTCAAGGCGCTCACCTACGGCCCGACGGGCGGCATCGTCGCCGCGCTCACCACCTCGCTGCCGGAGGTGCTGGGCGGCGTACGCAACTGGGACTACCGCTACTGCTGGCTGCGCGACTCCACCCTGGTGCTGGGGGCGCTGGTCTCCGTCGGCTATCTGGAGGAGGCGGCGGCCTGGCGCGACTGGCTGCTGCGCGCGGTGGCCGGCGATCCGGCCGATCTCCAGATCATGTACGGGCTGGGCGGTGAACGCCGGCTCCCGGAGAGCGAGCTGCCGTGGCTGCGCGGCCACGCGGACTCGGCACCGGTCCGTACCGGCAACGGCGCCGTCGACCAGCTCCAGCTCGATGTGTACGGGGAGGTCATGGACTCCCTGGACGTGGCGCGTACGGCCGGGCTCACCCCCAAGCCCCACGCCTGGAACATCCAGCTCAGCCTGCTGGGCTTCCTGGAGTCGAAGTGGCGGGAGCCGGACGAGGGGCTGTGGGAGGTACGGGGACCGCGCCGGCACTTCGTGCACTCCAAGGTGATGGCCTGGGTCGCGGCGGACCGTGCCGTACGGGCCCTGGAGGAGGACCCCACGCTCCGCGGCGACGTGCGCCGGTGGCGGGCGATGCGCGACGAGGTGCACCGGGAGGTGTGCGAGAGGGGGTACGACCCGGAGCGGAACACCTTCACCCAGTCGTACGGCTCGGCGGAGCTGGACGCGGCGACCCTGCTCATCCCGCGCGTCGGCTTCCTGCCGCCGGACGACCCCCGGGTGATCGGCACGGTCGACGCGGTACGGGCGGAGCTGGGGCAGGACGGTCTGCTGCGCCGGTACAGCACGGCCGGACCGGCGGTGGACGGGCTGCCCGGCGAAGAAGGAACGTTTCTGGTCTGCTCGTTCTGGCTGGCCGACGCGCTGCACCTCACCGGGCGCGCGGCGGAGGCCGAGGAACTGTTCGAGCAGTTGCTCGCGCTCCGCAACGACGTCGGGCTGCTCGCGGAGGAGTACGACCCGGTGGCGCGGCGGCAGCTCGGCAACTACCCGCAGGCGTTCAGCCACATCGGCCTGGTGGTGACGGCGCTGACGCTGGCGGGGGTGGCGGCGGGGAAGGAGCCGGACACCACCGCGCTGGAGACCGGCGGACGGGAGGGGCCCGGGGACGGCGGACGGAACGGGCCCGGGGACGACAGTACAGGGGCCGGCACGGCAGGATAGGGGCCATGGATCTTGGACTGAAGGACCGCGTCTACGTCGTCACCGGTGGCTCACGGGGGCTGGGCCGCGCCGCCGCCGGAGCACTCGCGGCGGACGGTGCGAAAGTCGTCATCTCGGGGCGCGACGAGAAGAGCGTCGCCGCCGCGGCGGCGGAGATAGGGCCCGGCGCGCACGGAGTGGCCGCGGACAACGCGGACCCGGCGGTGGCCGAACAGCTCATCGCGACCGCCAAGGAGCGGTTCGGCCGCTTCGACGGCGTCCTGATCAGCGTCGGTGGTCCGGCCCCCGGGTCGGCCGCGGACAACACCGACGAGCAGTGGCGTACGGCGTTCGATTCGGTCTTCCTCGGCGCGGTACGGCTGGCCCGCACGGCGGCGGCGGAGCTGACCGAGGGCGGGGTCGTCGGCTTCGTGCTCTCCGGCTCGGTCCATGAGCCGATGGCGGGCCTGACCATCTCGAACGGGCTGCGCCCCGGGCTCGCGGGGTTCGCGAAGTCCCTGGCGAACGAGGTCGGGCCGCGCGGAATCCGGGTGCTCGGCCTGCTGCCGGCCCGGATCGACACGGACCGGGTCCGCGAACTGGACGCGCTGTCGGGCGACGCGGAGGCGGCGCGGGCGGCGCACGAGTCCCGGATCCCGCTGCGGCGGTACGGGACGCCGGAGGAGTTCGGCAGGACGGCGGCGTTCCTGCTGTCGCCCGCCGCGTCGTATCTGACGGGCGTGATGCTCCCGGTGGACGGCGGCTCGCGCCACAGCTTCTAGTGCCCTCCCGGCAAGCTTTGCCCTGCCGTCGTGCACGGCCCTCTCAGCTCACCCGTTCCGCCCGGTGCTTCGCCGCCCGGAGCCGTACCTTCGCCGGGAGGGACGTCAGGCCGGCCGAGCTCCGGGCGCGCTCCAGGGACTCGTCGGAGAGGCGGCGCAGTGTCGCGGCCGGGGGCGCGTGCGGTTCCAGGAGGAGGCGGATCCGGGCAGAGGGACCGGTGCGGCGGCCGGTCAGCCGGACATCGGCGCGGGCCACGCCGTCCAGGGACTCCGCGTCGCCGGCGAGCACGTCCTCCAGCGCCCGGCCGCGCACCACCGCGCCCTCGCCGTCACCGCTGCCGATCAGAACCTCCGGCAGCCGGGCGCGGCGCAGTTGGGCCAGCAGCCACCACAGGGCGAGCACGACCAGGATCGCGAGGGCGGCGATGACCGCCGGCCACCACCACTCCTCGTCGCGGTAGCGGAGCCGGTCCGCGCGGCTCAGCAGGACGCCGCGTGGTCCGGCGTACGGCCACCAGGACGGCACCGGCCACCCCGCCCCGGCCGCGAGGACCACCCCGCCCCCGCACACCAGGGCCAGGCCGATGAGAGCGAGCAGCACCCGGTTGACCAGGCGGATCATCCCGTCACCTCTTCTTCGGGGGCCGGTGGACCCGTACGGTCAGCCCCGGCCGCCGCGCCAGGCCCAGTTCGCCGATGCCGTCGCCGAGCTCCCGCTCCAGGTCCGCCCGTACATCGTCGAGTGCGCGGAAGTGCGCGGCGGCGCTCACCCTGGCCCGGGAGCGCCGCAGCCGTACCTGTGCCGACCGGACGCCGGAGACCTCCATGGCCCGGTCGCGCAGCGCCAGTTCGGCGGCTTCGCGGTCGATCCCGGCTCGTACCGACGCGGACTCCCGCCGCATCGGCAGCAGCCGGCGCAGTCCCGGGGTGAGGGCGAGGGCGAGCAGCCACAGGCCGAGGAGCGCGGCGACGCCGGCGGCCACCAGGATCCACAGCTCGTCCAGCGGCCGGCGCGCGAGTTGGTCGGCGAGGGCGCGGCGCCAGTACATGGCGGGGTGGCCGGCGCGTACCGCCGCGATGTCGTAGAGGAGCAGCCCGGTCGCGCCGAGCAGGATCAGTGCGGTCAGCGCGGCGGGGACGCGGCGGAAGGACCAGAAGCGCCCGGCACGGGCCACGCCGGCGCCGGGGTCGGCGTGGCGGCCGTCGTCGTCACCCTGCCCGTCGCCGTCGCCATCGCCGTAGCCGTCGAGGGTGGGCCTGCGCCGCCGGCCGAACGCCTCGTCCGCGTCGTCCAGTTCGAGTACGCCGCCCCGGTCCGCGCCCGTGGCCGCATCGCCCGTCGCGCCCGCGCCCTCACCCGCGTCCGCGTCCGCGTCCCCGTTGTTCCAGTCCCCGTTGTTCCAGTCCCCGTTCCGTCCCCCCTGCGCGGGCTCCTCGCTCATCCGGTCCTCCCCCGCGCCGCGAGACGCGACCGTTCGGAGTGCAGTCGCTCGACCCGCACGTCCACCTCCGGTACCTCCATCCCCACCAGCGTTCCGACCCGGTGGACGACCTGCCGGCGTACCGCGCCGCACTGGGCCCCGAGGTCGGAGGGGTACTCCAGCTCGACCCCGACCCGTACCCGCGCGCTGTCGTGGCGCACCGTCACCGAGGCGTGCGGCGGCGCGCCGCCCTCCGGTACGCCGTCGAGCGCCTCCCTGGCCGCCTGCGCGGCGACCTTCGCGACGACCCGGTCGGCGATGGTGGTCGCTCCGCGTCCGGCCGCCGCGACCCGGTCATCCGTCATCCGCTCCCCCGCCACCCGGGGTCACCGCCGCCGGTCGTCGCGCTCGCGGGGGCGGAAGAAGTCGCCGGGTTCCAGATCGCCGTCGATGAACTTCCCCGCCAGAAAACCGACCGCGCCCAGCACGGCCACCACCACAAAGGCTCCGAAACCGCCGAAGTATCCGGCGAATCCGAGCACCATCCCGGCCACCAGGCCCACCGCCGCCATGCTCATCGTGCGCTCCTCTTCCGCCGCGCCCCCGCCGGCCGCTACTGGAGCCGTGATTCCGGCTCTTCGTCGTCTTCCTCGTCGGGGAGCTTCACATCGCTCACCGCGATGTTGACCTCGACGACTTCGAGGCCGGTCATCCGCTCGACGGCGGCGACGACGTTCTCCCTGACGGCGCCGGCGACCTCGGTGATCGAGACGCCGTAGTCGACGACGATCTCCAGATCGAGTGCCGTCTGGACCTCTCCGACCTCGGCCTTCACCCCCCGGCTGACGGACTTGCCGCCGCCGGGGACCCGGTCGCGTACGGCGCCGAAGGTGCGGGACATTCCACTACCGAGGGCGTGCACGCCGAGGACGTCCCTGGCCGCGAGACCGGCGATCTTCTCCACCACGCCGTCGGCGATGGTCGTACGGCCGCGCGAGGCCGGGGCTCCGCCGCCGCGCTTGGTGACCGGCGTGGCTCCCCCCTTCTCGTCGGACCGGCTGCGGGGTGCGGTGTCTGACATCGCCGTTCATCCCTTCCGCGCGGTGATTGACTCCTTTGCCCACATTAGGTGTGCTTGCCCCGTCTCGCGCCGTGGATGCGGCAGGGTGGCGGAATGACGACCGGACAACGGAGCGAGGCGTGGCCCGCCGCGGTACGGCATCGGCTCACCCTGGGCCGACTGCTCGCCCTGGGCGACGCGGCCGACGGGGCGTGGCTGGCCGAAGGGGCGGCGACGGCGGAGCTGCGGCGGGCCGCGGCGGGCGTCGCGGGGGCCGCGCTGGGCACGGTACGGATCGCCCTGGCCGACCCCGAGGGGGCCGGGGCCCCGGCCGTGGCCCCGCCGCCCGGCGCGCAGCCGCCGGGGCCGCTGCGGATCGACGCGGAGTTCGCCGCGGGCCCGGGAGAGCCGCTGCCGGTGCTGGCGGAGCGGCTGCGCGGGGCGCTGTTCGGATGCGCGGTGGACGGGCTGGGGCTGCGGGTGACCGGCGTCGACCTCCGGGTGACGGCGCTGCTGGACTCGGCGACGCGGCCCCCGTCCCCGGCACCCGCCGGGCCGGTCGGGCGGGACGCCGCCGAGCCGGAAGGGGCGACGGGGCGGGCCGTCGCGGCGGTGCCCGGGGTCGCGTATCTGACCAGGACCCTGGGCAGGGCGGTGTGCGAGACGGCGGCGCCCGACGGCGGCGTGGCGCGGGTACGGGTCGAACTGGCGACGGCGGCGGGGCATCGCCCGCTGGACGTGGCACGGGCGGTGCGCGCGCGGCTGGCCGGGTCTCCGGGGGCGCCCTCGGTGACCGTACTGGTGACGGCGGTGGAGGCCCCGGCCGAACGCACGACGCCCCGTGCGCCCCGGACGCCCCGTACGGGAAGCACGGGGCGTCCGGGGAGGAGCTGACGGGTGGATCAGTCGCCCAGGCCCGCCAGGTCGCGCAGCCGGCGTGCCTGTGCCGCCCGCTCGGCGGTGCGCTGGGCCTCGAAGGAGCGGTCCGACGCGCCCTGGAGCAGCGCCTTGGTCTCGATCAGCGCGTCCCTGGGCGCGGCGAGCAGCGCCGCCGCCAGGTCCTTGGCCGCGGCGTCGAGTTCGCCGGGGGGCACCACGAGGTTGGCGAGCCCGGTCCGTTCCGCCTCCTCGGCGTGGACGAAGCGGCCCGTGGCGCAGATCTCCAGCGCGCGGGCGTACCCGACGAGCCCCACCAGCGGATGGGTGCCGGTGAGGTCGGGGACGAGGCCGAGGCTGGTCTCACGCATGGCGAACTGCGCGTCCGACGCGACGACCCGCAGGTCGCAGGCGAGGGCGAGCTGGAAGCCCGCCCCGATCGCATGCCCCTGGACCGCCGCGATCGACACGATGTCGCTGCGGCGCAGCCAGACGAAACCGTCCTGGTATCCGGCGATCGCCGCGTCGAGGTCCGCGTCGGATCCCCGGGCGAGATCGGTGAAGGACGGCTCGCCGTCGAACCCCTCTGGGGTGAACGCCTGCCGGTCGAGCCCCGCGGAGAAGGACTGCCCCTCACCGCGCACCACCACGACCCGGACGCTGCCCGGCAGTGACCTTCCGGCTTCTGTCAACGCCCGCCACAGAGCGGGAGACTGGGCGTTGCGCTTGGCCGGAAGGGCCAGTGTCACCGTGGCAACCGCGTCCTCGACGGTGAGCCGTACGCCGTCCTTGTCGAGTACTGGTGCGAGTGAAGTCATGGGGCGCCTCCGGTTCGGGCAGTCGGACTCACCTAGCTAAGTGACTGCACAGTAACCACCCGGCCGATCGTCCGATCGACCCGGGTGGCCACCCTCCGAACCGGTGGCCCAGCAGGAGCCGCGTCCGGCCGTCAGGCCGATGCGGCCTTCTTGCCTCGCGTAGCCCCACCGCGTCCCCGCAGTGTGACTCCGGACTCGCTGAGCATCCGGTGGACGAATCCATAGGAACGGCCGGTTTCCTCGGCCAGTGCCCGGATACTCGCACCACTGTCGTACTTCTTCTTCAGGTCTGCCGCGAGCTTGTCGCGCGCGGCGCCGGTCACCCGGCTGCCCTTCTTCAGAGTCTCGGCCACCCGTGCCTCCTCATGGGAAGTGCGCTCTGGACTTCTCATGATCACCCCTCGCGGGCGTCCTGGCCACCCATTCAGCAAGGTCCGTACGACAAGCTTCGGCGTGCTTCAACCTTCGAGCACGAACGGAATGCCGCATTCCAGAGCCGCCCGGATCCGGCCCTGACCTGCATGGGACGAGAAGTGCCAGGTCAGGGCCGTGCGGCGGAAGAGGGTGCGGATGATGTACGCGGGGACGCGTTCCGTCGCGTACCACGCCGACGGTACGAGACACAGTCACTCAGATGGTGGATCACTGCTGAGCCGAATGAGCCGAATGATCCAGAGGAAGTGGATCACACCGGACGATCACGCCGTCGGCGCCTCCCGGGGCGGCACCCGGGCAGGGCGGGCACGGCGCGGGCACGGCACGGTCAGGCGAGCGCGACCAGGTCGGCGTAGTCCGCGCCCCACAGGTCCTCGACGCCGTCCGGCAGCAGAATGATCCGCTCCGGCTCCAGGGCGTGGACGGCGCCCTCGTCGTGGGTGACGAGGATGACCGCGCCCTTGTACGTACGCAGCGCCCCCAGGATCTCCTCACGGCTGGCCGGGTCGAGGTTGTTCGTCGGCTCGTCCAGCAGCAGCACGTTGGCGGAGGAGACGACCAGGGTGGCGAGGGCCAGCCGGGTCTTCTCCCCGCCGGAGAGCACCCCGGCGGGCTTGTCGACGTCGTCGCCGGAGAAGAGGAAGGAGCCGAGCGTCTTGCGGACGGCGACCAGATCGAGGTCGGGGGCCGAGGAGCGCATGTTCTCCAGGACGGAGCGCTCCGGGTCGAGGGTCTCGTGCTCCTGGGCGTAGTAGCCCAGCTTGAGGCCGTGGCCGGGGGTCACCTGGCCGGTGTCCGGCTTCTCGACCCCCGCCAGCAGCCGCAGCAGGGTGGTCTTGCCGGCGCCGTTGAGGCCGAGGATGACGACGCGGGAGCCCTTGTCGATGGCGAGATCCACGTCCGTGAAGATCTCCAGCGACCCGTACGACTTGGACAGGCCCTCGGCGGTGAGCGGGGTCTTGCCGCAGGGGGCGGGCTCCGGGAAGCGCAGCTTGGCGACCTTGTCTGCCTGGCGCACCTGCTCCAGGCCGGAGAGCAGCCGCTCGGCGCGGCGCGCCATGTTCTGCGCGGCGACGGTCTTGGTGGCCTTGGCGCGCATCTTGTCGGCCTGCGAGTTGAGCGTCGCGGCCTTCTTCTCGGCGTTGGCGCGCTCGCGCTTGCGGCGCCGCTCGTCCGCCTCGCGCTGCTGCTGGTAGAGCTTCCAGCCCATGTTGTAGACGTCGATGTGCGCGCGGTTGGCGTCCAGGTAGAAGACCTTGTTGACGACCGTCTCGACCAGTTCGACGTCGTGGGAGATCACGATGAAGCCGCCGCGGTACGTCTTGAGGTAGTCGCGCAGCCAGACGATGGAATCCGCGTCGAGGTGGTTGGTGGGCTCGTCGAGGAGGAGGGTGTCGGCGTCCGAGAAGAGGATGCGGGCCAGCTCGACGCGGCGGCGCTGACCGCCGGAGAGGGTGTGGAGGGGCTGGCCGAGCACCCGGTCGGGCAGGCCGAGCGCGGCGGCGATGGTGGCGGCCTCGGCCTCGGCGGCGTAACCGCCCTTGGTGAGGAACTCGGTCTCCAGGCGCTCGTACCGCTTCATCGCCTTCTCGCGGGTGGCGCCCTTGCCGTTCGCCATCCGGTCCTCGTTCTCGCGCATCTTCTTCAGTACGGAGTCGAGGTCGCGGGCGGAGAGGATACGGTCGCGGGCCAATACGTCGAGGTCGCCGGTGCGCGGGTCCTGCGGGAGATAGCCGACCTCACCGGAGCGGGTGATGGTGCCGGCGGCGGGGATGCCCTCGCCCGCGAGGCACTTGGTGAGGGTGGTCTTGCCGGCCCCGTTGCGCCCGACGAGACCGATGCGGTCCCCCTTGGCGATGCGGAACGAGGCGGACTCGATGAGGACGCGGGCGCCGGCGCGCAGCTCTACGCCGGTTGCGGTGATCACGGAAAGACTCCAGGGCGGTATGGACGGCGGAAGAGGGCAGGCGGAGGGATTCTTCGACGCCGGCTAATGCACAAGGAGAAATGCCATACGGGTCAGTCTAGCGGGGCGGCGCAACTGCTTTGTCTGGGCGGGCCCCGGTTCTGTCCGGGCGGGCCCATGGTCTGTACGGGCGGGCCCCGGGCGCCGGGCCCCCTGTTCCGGGGCCGGGCGTCGGGATCCGCGTACCGGCCCGACGCGCTGTCCCGGCGGCCGGGCCCGGTCCGGCGCCCCTGGGTGCGCGCAGGGGCGCCGGGGCGGGTCAGGAGCCTCCGGTGTGCACCTGGAAGGCGGCCCTGCGGACGGCCTTGGCCAGCGCCGGGTCGGGGTGCGCGGCGGCGAGGGCGACCAGGACCTGGACCGTACGGGGATGGCCCAGGGCCCGGACCTCGGCGAGCAGGGCCGGCACATTGCCCTGGACGGCGGATTCGAGGTGGCGCACCAGCAGATCGCTCTCGCCGTGGTCGGCGACGGCCGCCGCCGTGTCGACCCACAGCCAGGTCGACTCCTCGCGGGTCAGCACCTCGGCGGCGTCCTCGGGGTCGGCTCCCTCGTACTCGGCCAGCCAGAGCAGCGCGTAGGGCCGCAGCGAGGTGTCGGTGGCGGCGGCCCGTACATCGGCCTCCGCGGGTGCGCCGACCACGCGGAGCGCCTCGAAGGCGAGCCCGCGCAGCAGGGCGTCCTCGCCCCGGGCGACGGTGAGGAGTTCGGTGACGGCGCTGCCGACGGTACGGGCCGCGAGCCAGGCCCGGTACTCGGCGCGGGCCGGGCCGGGGGTGAGCCGGGCGCAGCCGCGCAGCATGTGCTCCGCGGACTGCTCGATGTTGCCCGCGGGGCTCTGGGCGGCGACGCAGATCTGTTCGAGCTTGACCCAGACCGCCCAGCTGCCGAGCGGGGTGAGCGTGGCCTGGCCCTCGCCCCGGGTGAGCGCGCCCACGGCGGCCAGGCCGTCCAGGGCCCAGTCCAGGAGCGGGGGCAGCAGGGCCTCGTCGACCGGGGCGACGGCCCCCGGCTCGGTGGAGGCGGGCGCCGGGGCGGGCTGCGGGCCGTAGGGGACCTCGCAGCGTTCCTCGTGCAGCTCCGCGACCCGCTGCTGGAGCAGGTCGAGCAGGGTCGGTTCGAGCACGGGCCCGGCCGAGAGCTGGAGGAGGGAGAGCACCTGGGGGACGGCCTCGATGACCTCGCCGACCGTCGCCGGGGCGATGTCGGCGGGGCCGGGGTGGACCAGCGACCAGGCGTCGAAGAGGGCGACCCAGCCGCGCTGGACGGCGCTGTCGTCGCGGTCCCACGCCTGGAGGCGCCAGCCGGGGCGCACGGTGCCGTCGTGCAGCTCGACGAGGCCGGCCAGCCGGGCCCTGTCCCAGGCCGCGCTCACCTGGTCCGGGGTCAACTCCAGCGCCGTCGCGGCCCGTTCGCGTGCCCCCGCGGCGAGCGGGCCCGCGCCGGGGTCCCGGTCGACGGCGGCCCAGCGGGCCAGCCGTACCGCGTCGGCGAGCACGGCCCTCGCCTGCCGGGCCAGCTCCGCCTGGGGCGGAGTGCCCTGGGGCGGCCGCGGGGCCGGCCGGCCGCGCCCCTCGGTCACAGCCCGTCGGGCCGTGGTCAACGGCCGCGCGGGGACGAGTCGGAGTCTGGAGTTGCGCGCCAATTGCTCATCAGGCTTTCGGGACGTCACGGGGGCAGTCTTCCCGGTGACTGCCCGAAAGCCCAAACGGAACCCCTTTCAGCGGTACCGGAACGACGGAAGTGGCCCCTCGTGCGGAGGCGTCCCCTCGGTACGCGGAGCGTCGCACGGGCCTGTTCGGGGAGGTGGGGGACGGGAACGGCGCATTGCGGACCGTCGGGGCGGCACGGTCCGCGCGAGGGCGCGAAGGCGGCGCAAGGAGTCCAAGCGGAGGCGCCGGAGGTGAGCCCTGCGGAGGGCCTGACGGCGGGCCCGGCAGCCGGCCCGGCGGCGGGGCGTCCGGCCCGGGGCGGGCGTGGCGCTCCATCCGCAGGGTCCTGGTGCTACATGAGCGGGGTGAGGAAGCGGCGGAGCGTCTCCTCGTAGCCGTCGGGATTCGCGTTCCACATCGCCGCGTGCGGGGCGTGCGGGACGGCGTGGAGGCTGACCAGATCCGACCGGTGGGCCGCGAGTTCGCGCGAGGGGTTCCAGGGGGCGATCGTGTCGTCGGGGCCGTGGAAGATCAGCGTCGGTACGTGCAGATTGCGCGGGTCCGCCGCTTCCAGCAGCCGGTCGCCGTGCAGTCCCGTCCGCCCCTGGGCGGCCCGCACCGCGAGCGGCAGCAGGGGCCCGGGGATCCGGCGGGCGGAGGCCAGCGCCCGCAGGGTGGCCTCCCAGTCCAGCACCGGTGAGTCGAGCACGAGGCCGGAGATCCGCTCGCTCAGCGCCGAGTTCGCGGCGGCGTGCAGGGCCATCGAGGCGCCGGTGGACCAGCCGTGCACGACCACGCGCTCGGCGCCGAAGCGGACGGCGTAGCGGATCGCCGCGTCGAGGTCGCGCCATTCGGAGTCGCCGAGGTGGCCGAGGCCGTCCGGCGAGCGGGGTGCGCCGGGGTCGCCCCGGTAGGAGATGTCGAGGACGGGCAGCCGCTGGGCCGCGAGGAACTCCATGACGTTCAGCGGATGTTCCCGGGTGGTGCCGAGGCCGTGCACCGTGATCACCCAGGTGTCGCGCGGCCCCGGTACGAACCACGCGGGCAGGGAACCGAGTTCACCCGGGATCCACACGTTCTTGTGCGTGAGGCCGAGGGCGGTGCCGGGGTCCCCTTCGTACAGCCGCGGGGTGAACCGTACGCGGCTCCCGGGCACGAGGGTGCCGCGGCTGACCCGTTCCAGCCGGCGCACCACGGTGTCGGCCGGGCGCGGGACCCCGTCCAGGACCGGTCCGACGACGGCGTGCGCGCCCGCCCCCTCGATCCCGTACGTTCCGGGGCGCAGCGAGGCGAGCGAACGGGTCAGGGTGACCTGCCCGGCGGCCAGGGCGTGCACCGTGATCTTCGGGTCGCTGGGCAGGGGCCGCCCCGGCGGTGCCTTCAGCGCGGCATCGCTGGCGTACCGGCCGGCCGCGACCGCAGCCGCGCCGACCCCGAGCACTGTGGTGACGGCCGCTGCCGCCGCTGTAGCCGGGCGCACGCTCCCAGTGTCACCACCCGTGCGCGCCCCGGCCAGCGGGCGGGGGCCGTCGGAGGCGGAGACGGGAAGCGGGAGACGGGAAGCGGGAGGCGGGAGGCGGAGCCCGGGACCGGGGTCAGGTCCGCTGGCCGTACCCCTTGAGCTTCTCCGCCACCTCCCGCACCTGTTCCTCCGACAGCAGCGAGGGTTGGTGTCCCGGCACCGCGGCGGCCGTGAGCCAGAGGCGGCACATCCATTCGAGCTGGGCGGTGCGGTCGTACGCCTGGGCGAGGGTGTCGCCGTACGCCACCGTGCCGTGGTTCTGGAGCAGGCAGGCCGTACGGTCCACCAGGGCCTCCCGCATACCGCGGGCCAGCGCCTCCGAGCCGTACAGCGCGTAGGGGGCGACCCGGACGGCGCCGCCGAGGGCCGCCGCCATGTAGTGGATCAAGGGGAGTTCGGTGACGAGTGTGGAGACGGCGGTGGCGTGCACGGCGTGGGTGTGCACGACGGCCGTCGCCGATGTGTCGCGGTAAACGGAGAGATGCAGGGGAAGTTCGCTCGTTGGGGTGAGAGTGCCGAGAACCTGCCGTCCGGCGAGGTCCACGGCGATCGCGTCGCCCGGCGCGAGCCGGTCGTACGGCACTCCACTGGGGGTGACCAGGACAAGCTCCCCGACGCGCACGGAGACATTGCCCGAGGTGCCGACGACCAGGCCCTCCGCGGCCGTTCTGCGGGCTGTGTCGACGAGCTCCGCCCAGGCCCGTTCCAGAGCCTCCTGACCGGCCCCCCGACCGGCCTCCGTCCGGCCCTCCGCCACGCCCCGCGCGCCCGTCATCTCGCCTCGCTCGTCCGCCAGTTCGCCGTGTTCGCCGGTCCCGTCATCCGTCATACGGCGATCCTGCCAGGCCCCGCCGTCAACCTCACGGGGTGAGTCACCCCGAAGACCCACCTAGTTCATCTTCCGTTCACCCTGACTCCCTACGTTCACCGAGGCCACCGACGTCGAACGATTGCCTGGGTCCTGGGTCAATGGAACACATCACACTGCTGCTCGCGATCGTGATCGTGACAGCGCTCGTGTTCGATTTCACGAACGGTTTCCACGACACCGCCAACGCGATGGCGACGACCATCTCGACCGGCGCTCTGAAGCCCAAGGTCGCGGTGGGCATGTCCGCGGTCCTGAATCTCGTCGGCGCGTTCCTGTCCGTGGAGGTCGCCAAGACGATCTCCGGCGGGCTCATCAACGAACAGGGCATCAGAACCGAAGTCATCTTCGCGGCGCTCGTCGGCGCCATCCTGTGGAATCTCTTCACCTGGCTGCTCGGACTCCCGTCCAGCTCCTCCCACGCTCTCTTCGGCGGCCTGATCGGCGCGACCCTGATGTCCGTCGGCGCCTCGGGCGTCAACGGCGGGGTCGTCATCACCAAGGTCCTGATCCCCGCGCTCGCCGCCCCCGTCGTCGCCGGGCTCGCCGCCCTCCTCGCGACGCGGCTGACGTACCGGATCGGCCAGGCCGTCAACGACGGCGACGACCGGGTCACCGCCAAGGGTTACCGGGCCGGGCAGATCGCCTCCGCCGGGCTCGTCTCCCTGGCCCACGGCACCAACGACGCGCAGAAGACCATGGGCGTCATCACGCTCGCGCTGGTCACCGGCGGCGTTCTCGCCCCCGGCTCCAACCCGCCCCTGTGGGTCATCGTCTCCGCCGGGATCGCGATCGCGCTCGGCACGTACCTGGGCGGCTGGCGCATCATCCGCACCATGGGCACCGGCCTCACCGACCTCCAGCCGCAGCAGGGCTTCGCCGCCCAGACCAGCGCCGCGACGGTCATCCTGGCCTCCTCGCACCTCGGCTTCTCGCTCTCCACCACGCAGTCCTGCTCCGGCGCCGTCATGGGCGCGGGGCTCGGCCGCAAGGGCGGGGTGGTGCGCTGGTCCACGGCCACGCGGATGTTCGTCGCCTGGGGGCTGACGCTCCCGGCCGCGGGTCTGGTCGCCGCCGGCGCCGAGTTCCTGACCGGCCAGGGCACCTGGGGCATCGTCGTCGTCGCGGTGCTGCTGATCGCGGGCTCCGCCGGGATCTGGCTCGCCTCGCGCCGCAAGCCCGTCGACCACACCAACGTCAACGCCGACGAAGCCGTCGCCGACGGCGGCTCGGGCCGGACCGGTGAGCCGGCCGGTGTGGTGACCGCCGCCGTCGCGGCCGTCACCCCGCCTCCCCCGGCGGGCGCCGCGGGCCAGGACCTCTCGGCCACCATCCCCGCCCCGGCGGACCAGAGCGGCGAGCCCGCCCGCCGCGCCACGGTGTGATCCGCGCCGCCTCTTAGCGCCGCTCCTCCTCTCCGCCTCATCTCTCCGCGCCACCTCTCAGGAAGCGACCGCATGGACATCGACTGGGCAGCACTCGGCTCCGTCTTCGGCGTCAGCCTCGTGGCGACCGTCGCCCTCGTGGGCCTCTTCAGCCTGGGCGTCGTGGGCCTCGCCAAGCGGGGTTCCGCGCCCGCGCAGGGCCAGGCCGGGACCTCGACCGCCGCCTCCACCCCCGCCACCGGACCGGCGCCCCTCACCGCCCGCGCCGGCGCCTACCTGTGCTTCGCGCTCTGCGCCGGAGCCGTCGCGTACGGGATCAGCCTCATCGTGGCCTGACCGTCACGCACGCCATACGCGCCACACGCGCCACGCACGTCCCCGCGGGAGCCCCGCATCGGCCGACCGGTCCGGTGTGGGGCTCCGCACACTGTCCCGCCGCAGGTCAAGGATGAGTTGACGGGTCCTGCGCGGCGTGGTGGACTTCCGGGGCCATTGACGACGGCAGCAGAGGAAGCCGGTGCGAATCCGGCGCGGTCCCGCCACTGTCACTGTGAGCCTCGCCTCCAGGAGCCAGGAACTCTCGCCGTCGCATCACGTACGTCGAGCCGGGGCGCGGACCCTGAGTGAGGACACTTCGCCATGCCTGGCTGCGGTTCTGCCGCCGCGCGCGGCGGCGGCCGGGCCGCCCCTGCCGCCGAGCGGATCTTCGCGTACGGTGCCACCCTCGGGCTCCTGGCCGACCGGCTGTTCGGCGATCCGCGCCGGGGACATCCGGTGGCCGCCTTCGGCCGGGCCGCGGGAGCTGTCGAGCGCGCGCTGTGGCGCGACCACCGGGGCCGCGGCGCGCTGCACACCGCGCTCTGCGCCGGAGCCGCCGCCGGGGTCGCGGCACTGGCCGCGGCGGCGGTACGCGAGCGGCCCGCCGCCGCCGTGACGCTGACCGCCGCCGCCACCTGGGCCGTGGTGGGGGGCACTTCGCTGGGCCGGGAGGCACGGGCCGTCGGCGCGGCGCTCACCGCCGGGGACCTCGAAGGGGCCCGCGGGCGACTGCCGCATCTGTGCGGGCGTGACCCGTACTCCCTGGACGAGGACCAGATCGCGCGCGCCGTCGTGGAGTCCGTCGCCGAGAACACCTCCGACGCCGTCGTCGGCGCCCTGGTGTGGGGCGCGCTCGCCGGGACGCCGGGGCTCGTGGGGTTCCGCGCCGTGAACACGCTGGACGCGATGGTGGGTCACAAGAGCGCCCGTTACCGCCGGTTCGGCTGGGCGTCGGCCCGCCTCGACGACGTCGTGGGGTGGCCGGGCGCCCGGCTGACCGCCGCGCTGGCCGTCGCCGCGGGCCCGGACCGCCGAGGCGCGCTGCGGGCCCTGCGGCAGGACGCGCACCGCCATCCGAGCCCCAACGCGGGCCCCGTGGAGGCGTCGTTCGCCGGGGCGCTGGGCGTACGGCTCGGCGGGACCCTCGCGTACGGCGGGCGGGTGGAGCACCGGCCCGTCCTGAACGGCACGGGGCGCCCCGTCGGGGTCCCGGACATCGAGCGCGCCGTACGGCTGGCCGGCCGGGTCAACGTGCTGGCTCTCGCGGCCTGCGTGACGGGCCGATTCGTGTACGGGGCGATGCGTACCGGGAGGCCTGGATGAGCCGGAACAGCGGTGGCGCGGGGCTCGGCGGAGGGCTGCTGATCGCCGGGACGACCTCCGACGCGGGCAAGAGCGTCGTCACGGCGGGGATCTGCCGCTGGCTGGTGCGCCAGGGCGTGAAGGTCGCGCCGTTCAAGGGCCAGAACATGTCGCTGAACTCGTTCGTGACGCGCGAAGGGGCGGAGATCGGGCGCGCCCAGGCGATGCAGGCACAGGCCGCGCGGGTGGAGCCGACCGCGCTGATGAACCCCGTCCTGCTCAAGCCGGGCAGCGACCGCAGCAGCCAGGTGGTGCTGATGGGGAAGCCCGTCGGGGAACTGAGTGCACGCGGCTACCACGGAGGCAGGCAGGAGGCGCTGCTCGGGCCGGTTCTGGAGTGCCTGGCGGAGCTGCGGTCCACGTACGACGCCGTGATCTGCGAGGGCGCCGGCAGCCCGGCGGAGATCAATCTGCGCCGGACGGACATCGTGAACATGGGCATCGCGCGGGCCGCGCGGCTGCCGGTGGTCGTGGTCGGGGACATCGACCGGGGCGGGGTGTTCGCCTCCTTCTTCGGGACGACCGCGCTGCTGAGCCCCGAGGACCAGGCGCTGGTCGCGGGGTATCTCGTCAACAAGTTCCGGGGCGACGTGTCGCTGCTGGAGCCGGGGCTCGACATGCTGCGCGGGCTGACCGGGCGGGCGACGCTCGGGGTGCTGCCCTTCCGGCACGGTCTGGGCATCGACGAGGAGGACGGGCTGCGGGTCTCGCTGCGCGGCGCCCTGCGCGAGTCGGTGGTGGCTCCCCCGTACGGCGAGGACGTGCTGCGGATCGCGGTCTGCGCCGTACCCCTCATGTCGAACTTCACCGATGTGGACGCGCTGGCGGCGGAGCCCGGGGTCGTGGTGCGGTTCGTGGACCGCCCCGAGGAGCTGGCCGACGCCGATCTGGTGATCGTGCCGGGCACGCGCGGCACGGTGCGGGCGCTGGCCTGGCTGCGGGAGCGCGGGCTCGCCGACGCGCTGGTCCTGCGGGCCGCCGAGGGCCGTCCCGTGCTGGGGATCTGCGGCGGCTACCAGATCCTCGGCGAGCGGATCGACGACGAGGTGGAGTCCCGGGCGGGATCGGTGGCCGGGCTCGGACTGCTGCCCGTACGGGTCAGGTTCGACCGGGAGAAGACCCTCGCGCGGCCGGTCGGGGTGGCCCTCGGCGAGCGGGTCGAGGGGTACGAGATCCACCACGGCGTGGCGGACGTGCGCGGCGGGGACGCCTTCGTCTCGGACCCGCAGGGGCGGGCGCTGGACGGCTGCCGGGCCGGGGCCGTGCAGGGCACGCACTGGCACGGGGCGCTGGAGAGCGACGCGTTCCGGCGGCGGTTCCTGGCGGAGGTGGCGCGGGCGGCCGGCCGGCGGTTCGTGCCCGCGCCCGGCACGAGCTTCGGCGCACTGCGCGAGGAACAGCTCGACCTGCTCGCGGACCTCGTCGAGGAGCACGCGGACACGACGGCGCTGCTGCGGCTGATCGAGGAGGGCGCCCCGGCGGGGCTGCCGTTCATCCCGCCGGGGGCGCCGTGAGCGCCGCGCGCCGCCCCGGAGTCCGTCCGGTCATCGACGAGTCACCCGAACCCGAAGGAGCGATCAGCCTATGAGCACCCCCTTTCCGTTCACCGCCGTGGTGGGCATGGACGACCTGCGGCTCGGCCTGCTGCTGAACGCGGTCAGTCCGGCGGTCGGCGGCGTCCTGGTGCGGGGTGAGAAGGGCACCGCGAAGTCGACGGCCGTACGGGCGCTGGCCGCGCTGCTCCCCGAGGTGCCGGTGGTGACGGGGTGCCGGTTCAGCTGCGATCCGGCCGCGCCGGATCCGCGGTGCCCGGACGGGCCGCACGGGGCGGACGGGGCGGACGGGCGGGTGCCCGGCGGGGCGCGGGCCGCGCGGATGGTCGAGCTGCCCGTGGGCGCCTCCGAGGACCGGCTCGTGGGGGCCCTGGACATCGAACGGGCCCTGTCCGAGGGCGTGAAGGCGTTCGAGCCGGGGCTGCTCGCGGACGCGCACCGCGGGGTGCTGTACGTGGACGAGGTCAACCTGCTCCACGACCACCTGGTGGATCTGCTGCTGGACGCGGCGGCCATGGGCGCCTCGTATGTCGAGCGCGAGGGCGTCTCCGTACGGCACGCCGCGCGCTTCCTCCTCGTCGGGACGATGAACCCGGAGGAGGGCGAGCTGCGGCCGCAGTTGCTGGACCGCTTCGGGCTGACCGTCGAGGTCGCGGCGTCCCGCGAGCCCGATCTGCGGGTGGAGGTGGTCCGGCGGCGCCTCGCGTACGACGACGACCCGGCCGGGTTCGCGGCGCGCTGGGCCGGTGAGGAGAGCGCGCTGCGGGAACGGATCGTCGCGGCACGGGCCCTGCTGCCGGACGTACGCCTCGGGGACACGGCGCTGCGGCAGATCGCCGCGACCTGCGCCGCGTTCGAGGTGGACGGGATGCGCGCGGACATCGTGATGGCGCGGACGGCGACGGCGCTGGCCGCGTGGGCGGGGCGTACGGACGTCACCGCCGACGACGTACGGCAGGCCGCGCTGCTGGCCCTACCGCACCGCAGGCGCCGCAACCCCTTCGACGCGCCGGGGCTCGACGAGGAGAAGCTCGACGAGACGCTGGAGGAGTTCAAGGGCGACGAGGGCGACAAGGACCCGGACCCGGACGGGCCGGACGGACCCGACGGGCCCGGGGGCGGAGGCGGGCAGTCGCCGGAGCAGCGCCCCGAGACCCCCGAGGCGCCGCACGCGCCGGACGCCCCCGCGCAGGACGGACCGGCGCCGGACGACTCCCCCGTACCGCATCAGCCGGAGCCCCGGCCGGAGGGCGAGCGGCAGCGTCAGAACACCGGGGCCGCCGAGCAGTCCCCCGTGCGGGCAGCCGAGCCGTTCCGTACGAAGGTGCTGAGCGTGCCGGGGCTGGGCGAGGGCGCGGCCGGGCGCCGCTCCCGGGCCCGTACCGAGCGCGGCAGGACGACCGGGTCCCGGCGGCCGCAGGGCAAGCTGACCAAACTGCACCTCGCGGCGACCGTACAGGCGGCGGCGCCGCACCAGCGGGCGCGCGGGCGCAGCGGTCCGGGGCTCGTGGTGCGCGCGGACGATCTGCGGCAGGCGACCAAGGAGGGGCGCGAGGGCAATCTCGTGCTCTTCGTGGTCGACGCGTCCGGGTCGATGGCGGCCAGGCGGCGGATGAGCGCCGTGAAGGGCGCGGTGCTGTCGCTGCTGCTCGACGCGTACCAGCGGCGCGACAAGGTCGGTCTGGTCACCTTCCGGGGGAAGGACGCGGAGCTGGCGCTGCCGCCGACATCCTCGGTGGACGCGGCGGCGGCCCGGCTGGAGTCGCTGCCGACGGGCGGCCGGACCCCGCTGGCGGCCGGGCTGCTGAAGGCGCACGACGTACTGCGGGTGGAGCGGATGCGGGACCCGGCGCGCCGTCCGCTGCTGCTGGTGGTGACGGACGGACGGGCGACGGGCGGCCGGGACCCGGTGGCGCTGGCGGCGCGCGCGGCGCGGCTGCACGCGGCGGACGGGACGGCGTCGGTGGTCGTGGACTGCGAGACCGGTCCGGTACGGCTCGGGCTCGCCGCGTCCCTCGCCGGTGAGCTGGCGGGCACGGCGGTCACGCTGGACGAGCTGCGGGCCGACAGCATCGCCGGGCTGGTCAGGGACGTACAGCAGAGGAGTGACGGACACCGCGAGGGTTACGTCACCGCAGACCCCAGGAGGGCCGCGTAATGCCGCAGGGACAGCCGGAGAACGTACCGGACGACGGTCTCACCACCCGTCAGCGCCGCAACCGCCCGCTGGTACTGGTCCACACGGGCACCGGCAAGGGCAAGTCGACGGCGGCGTTCGGGCTCGCGCTGCGCGCGTGGACGCAGGGGTGGCCGGTCGGGGTCTTCCAGTTCGTGAAGTCCGCGAAGTGGAAGGTCGGCGAGGAGCGGGCGCTCAAGGTGCTCGGGGCGAGCGGCGAGGGCGGCTCCGTCTCCTGGCACAAGATGGGCGAGGGCTGGTCCTGGGTGCAGCGGGACGCGCAGTACTCCAACGAGGAGGCGGCGCGGGAGGGCTGGGAGCAGGTCAAGCGCGATCTGGCGGCCGAGACGCACAAGCTGTACGTGCTCGACGAGTTCGCGTACCCGCTGCACTGGGGGTGGGTGGCGACCGACGAGGTGATCGAGGTGCTGCGGAACCGGCCCGGGACCCAGCATGTGGTGATCACCGGGCGCAACGCGCCGCCCGAGCTGATGGACTTCGCGGACCTGGTCACGGAGATGACGAAGGTCAAGCATCCGATGGACGCGGGACAGAAGGGCCAGAGGGGCATCGAGTGGTGAACGTCCCGCGTCTGGTCATCGCCGCGCCGTCCTCCGGAAGCGGGAAGACGACGGTCGCGACGGGCCTGATGGCGGCGTTCTCGGAGCGCGGCCTCGCCGTCTCCCCGCACAAGGTCGGGCCGGACTACATCGACCCCGGCTACCACACGCTGGCGGTGTCGTCGGGGTCCTCGGCGTCCGCGGGATCCGGCGGCGGCCGGACGCGTCCCGGCCGGAACCTCGACGCGTACATGTGCGGACCCGGACTGATCGGGCCGCTGTTCGCGTACGGCGCGGCGGGGTGCGACCTGGCGATCGTCGAGGGCGTGATGGGGCTGTACGACGGCGCCTCCGACCAGGGCGAACTGGCCTCCACCGCCCAGGTGTCGAAGCTCCTGCGGGCGCCGGTGGTGCTGGTCGTGGACGCCTCGTCGCAGTCGCGTTCGGTGGCGGCGCTGGTGCACGGCTTCGCCTCCTGGGACCCGGAGGTGCGGATCGGCGGGGTGATCCTCAACAAGGTCGCCACCGACCGGCACGAGCGGCTGCTGCGGGACGCGCTGGACGGGTCCGGGGTGCCGGTCATGGGGGTGCTGCGCCGTACGGACCAGGCCGCCGCGCCCTCGCGCCACCTCGGTCTCGTACCGGTGGCCGAGCGGCGCGCGGACGCGCTCGACGCGACGCGGGAACTCGCCGGGCGGGTCCGGGCCGGATGCGACCTGGAGGCGCTGCTGGCGCTGGCCCGCAGCGCGCCCGAGCTGGCCACGGAGGCGTGGGAGCCGGGCGTGGCACCGGTGGTGGGCCCGGGACGCGAGCGGCCGGTGATCGCGGTGGCCGGCGGGCCGGCGTTCACGTTCTCGTACGCGGAACACACCGAGCTGCTGACGGCGGCCGGCGCCGAGGTCGTCCCCTTCGACCCGCTGCGGGACGAGGCGCTGCCCGCGGCGACGCGCGGGGTGGTGATCGGCGGCGGCTTCCCCGAGGTGTACGCGCCGGAGCTGTCCGCGAACGAGCCGCTGCGCAAGGCGGTGGCGGAACTGGCGTACGCGGGCGCGCCGGTGGCCGCCGAGTGCGCCGGGCTGCTCTATCTGGCGCGCTCCCTGGACGGGAAGCCGATGTGCGGGGTGCTGCCCGCGGACGCGCGGATGTCGGGGCGGCTGACGCTGGGCTACCGGGAGGCGGTGGCGATCGGCGACAGCGCGCTGGCGGCGGCCGGGACCCGGGTACGGGGCCACGAGTTCCACCGGACGGTGCTGGAGCCGGGGGCCGGGGCGGAGCCCGCGTGGGGGGTGGTGCATCCCGGGCGCCGGGTGGAGGGGTTCGTCAGCGGCGGCGTGCACGCGAGCTATCTGCATACGCACTGGGCGGCGGCGCCGGAGATGGCGCGGCGGTTCGTGGCCCGGGCGGCGGGCGGGGGCGGGGACAGGGACGGGGACGGACGGTGAACGCCTTCCCGAACACCCTTCTGCCCGAGAAGTCACCCGGCGATCCCCACCACCAGCCAGATGAACCCCACGCCCAGGACGGTGCACAGGAGCGTGGAGCGGGCCGGGTGGTCGTGGTGCGCCTCGGGCAGGATCTCGGCGGCGGCGAGATAGAGCAGGACGCCGCCGAAGAACCCGAGGTAGCTGCCGAGCACCTCCTCCGGGAGCGTGAAGAGCAGCGTGGACGCGGCGCCGACGACCGGCGCGAGCGCGTCCGCGACGAGCATGGTGATCGCCCGGCGGCGGTCGTTCCCGTACAGGCTGGTGATCGTGTACGTGTTGAAGCCGTCGGCGAAGTCATGGGCGATGACGGCGAGGGCGACTGCCGTGCCCATGCCGCCGCCGACCTGGAAGGCCGCGCCGAGGGCGATGCCGTCCATCAGGCTGTGGCCCACCATGGCCGCGGCGGCGGTCAGCCCCAGCTGGGGAACGCGCCCGTCCGCGCCGGAGCCGGGCCCGTGGTGGGGATGCGCGTGACCGGAAGTGTGCGCGTGACCGGAGGCGTGGGTGTTGCCGGAGGCGTGGGCGTGGCCGCCGTGCGGGGCGCCGCCGTGGGAGGCCTGCCGGACGGCGAGCAGTCGCTCGACCAGATGGGCGACGAGGAAGCCGCCGACGAAGAGCAGCAGCGCCCGCGGCACCCCCAGGAACTCCTCACCGGCGGCGTGCAGCGCCTCGGGCAGCAGGTCGAGGCCGACCACCCCGAGCATCAGCCCACCGGCCAGTCCGAGGACGAGATGGCGCCGGTCGGTGACGCGCTGCGCCGTCCAGCCGCCGAACAGCGTCATGAGGAACGCGCCGAGCGCGACGAAGACCGCCATGCGCCCCTGCATAGCCGATCGGAGCGGTCCCCCGCACCTCAGGAACCGCGTGACGGACTGGTGGTGGGGGTCGGCGCGCGCGCCGGGACCGGTGCCGCGGAGGTGCTCGGGCTGATCGAGGAGACGCTGCGGGAGGCGGGGCTTCCGCCGTCCCGCGTGGTCGAGTTGGCGACGCTCGACGCGAAGGCCGGGGCCGCGGGGATCGCCGGGGCGGCGGCGCGGCTCGGTGTACCCGTACGGGGGTATCCGGCCGCGCTGCTGGCCGGGATCGCCGTACCGCGTCCGTCGGCCGCGCCACTGGCGGCCGTGGGCACCGCGTCGGTCGCGGAGGCCGCGGCGCTCGCGGGCGGCGGGCGTCTGCTCGTACCGAAACGGAAATCGAACCCCGTCGCCGGGCCCGCGCGGGCGACCTGCGCGGTGGCGTACAGGGGCCAGTCGGAGTGGAACCGGCACGGAGGGAAATGATGTCGGTGTCGTCAGTGCCCGCCCCGGCGGCCCCAGGCTGCCCCAGGCGGCCCGCTCGGCCCTTCCCGGCCGTCCGGAACCATCCCGTCCATCGAGAGCAGAGTGAACCGTGAGCATGGCACTCCACCAGCGCGGACCGAGACCCCAGGACCTGCCGGGATCCTGCCCCCGGCAGCCGTGGGCCCGGTCCGGCCGATCCGCCGCGATATCCGACGATCACCTCAGCGGCGGCCGCCATGTCTACGCGCGCTGACCGCTACGACCTGCGCCATCACGGCGACGCGGAGGTCCGGGACCGCGCGGAGGGCCTGGTCGACCTCGCCGTCAATGTCCGTACGGGCACGCCCCCGGTCTGGCTGCGCGAGCGGATCGCCGACTCGCTGACCGGGCTCGCCGCCTACCCCGACGGCCGCGCGGCGCGCGCGGCGGTCGCGGCGCGGCACGGGCTGCCGGTCGAGCGGGTGCTGCTGACGGCGGGGGCGGCGGAGGCGTTCGTGCTGCTCGCGCGGGCGCTGCCGGCCCGCGCGCCCGTGGTCGTGCATCCGCAGTTCACGGAGCCGGAGGCGGCGCTGCGGGACGCGGGGCACGAGGTGCGCCGGGTGCTGCTGCGGGCGGGCGAGGGCTTCCGGCTCGATCCGGCGGAGGTGCCCGAGGAGGCCGATCTGGTGGTGATCGGCAACCCGACCAACCCGACGTCCGTGCTCCACCCGGCCGAGGCGATCGCGAAACTGGCCCGGCCGGGCCGGACGCTCGTGGTGGACGAGGCGTTCATGGACGCGGTACCGGGCGAGCCGGAGGCGCTGGCGGCGCGTACGGACCTACCGGGCCTGGTGGTGCTGCGCAGCCTGACCAAGACCTGGGGGCTGGCCGGACTGCGCATCGGGTACGTGCTGGCCGAGCCGGACACCGTAACGGCGCTGGAGCGCGTCCAGCCGCTGTGGCCGGTCTCGACCCCCGCGCTGGCGGCGGCGCGCGCGTGCATGGAACCCGCGGCGCTCGCGGAGGCGGAGCGGGCGGCGCGCGGGATGGCGGTGGAGCGCGCGCATCTGCTGGCGGGGCTGGCGGAGTTCGAGGAGGTACAGGTGGTGGCCGCCGCGGCGGGCCCGTTCGTCCTGATCGCGATGGACCGCGCGGACGCGGTACGGGCCCGGTTGCGCACCCTGGGCTTCGCGGCCCGGCGCGGCGACACCTTCCCGGGCCTGGGCCCCCGCTGGCTCCGCCTGGCGGTCCGGGACCGCACCACGACGAACCGTTTCCTCCAGGCCCTCGACCAGGCGCTGACGGCGGTCGGAAGCTGACCGGGCCCGTCCCGGCGCCCGTCGCCCCCTCCAGGACACGGGGCCCCGGGCGTCAGGGGGGCGCAGAAAGCGTCCCTGGTCGGCGGCCTGGGTCGCCTTCGAGTTCGGGCTCCCCTCCGGGCTGTGATCCGGCCGGTGCGGGAGGGGGGATCACCTTGCCCAGTGGTTTGGCCAGTGGTTTGGCCAGCGCCCCGTAGCCCAGAGCGGCCACCATGCCGATGACGGCGCATCCCGCCCACAGGGTGTCGGATCCGAACCGGTCGATGACGACACCGCCGAGCAACGGGCCCACGAAGGTCCCTCCCGACAACGCCAGTGTGTAGATGCCCTGGTAGCGGCCTCGGGCATGGGCCGGCGAGAGTGCCGCGGCCATGGACATGCTGGTCGGGTTGTGCATGATCTCGCCGATGGTCCAGACGCAGACCGTCACGATGTAGAAGGGCACGGAGTGAGCGAGGGCGGTGAGTCCGAAGCCGAAGCCCGAGAGCAGGGAGGCGATGATCAGGACGGTGACGGGCCTGACGCCCCTGAGTGCTCTGGTGACGGGAATCTGGGCGAGGACGACCACCAGTCCGTTCATGCTGATGACGATGCCGTAGTCCACGCTGGAGAAGCCCTCCTTCCCCATGCTGACCGGCAGTGAGGTGGTGTACTGCATGAGCACGAGGGAGACCAGGAAGGACAGGAGGACCACGGCCATGAAGCGGCCGTCGCGCAGTACCGCGCCCAGACCCGTCACGGGGCGCGCGGACACGTCGGCGGTGTCGGCGGGGTCGTCGGCGGCCAGGCCGTCCTGGGGCCTGGTCTCGGGCACCTTGAGGAAGATGACGACCGCACACAGCAGGACGGACGCCGAGTTGCCGAGGAACAGCAGCAGGTATCCGTGCTCGGCGATCAGGCCGGCGGCGGCCGACGCCACGCCGAAACCGATGTTCACGGCCCAGTAGTTGAGCGAGAAGGCCCGGACGCGGTCCTTGTCCGGCACCAGGTCGGCGATGATCGCCTGGATGCATGGCCGCGCGGCATTGGCGGTCACCCCCAGGACGGTCACGACCACCGCGATCAACGCCGGGTCCCGGCTAAATCCGAGGACCGCCATGGCGGCGGCGGTGGTCAGTTGGGAGACCAGGAGCGTGGGGCGGCGGCCCACACGGTCCGCCAGTACCCCCGCCACGACGGAGGCGACGGCGCCGCCCCCTCCGTACAGCGCGGCCACCATGCCCGCGAAGCCGGCCGACAGGCCCCGTTCCGTCGTCAGGTAGAGCGCGAGGAACGTCGTCACGAAGCCGCCGAGCCGGTTGATCAGCGTGCTCGCCCACAACCACCAGAACTGGGACGGCAATCCGCCCATGGCGTCCTTGACGGCGCGCGCCATGGGTGCCGGACGTGGCAGGCCTGACACGAGACCCCCTGGGGCATGGGAGCGGAAAGGCGGCGAGCAGACAGAGTAAGCAGTGCTCGCCGCGAGCAGACATTACCCACCTCGCGGTCCGACGCGACACCGAAAAGCACGGCCGAACGACATTTGGCCGGAAGCGCGAAATCGGCCTCGGCCGGCCACCGGGCGCCCTTGGGGCAGGTAGCTCAGGTCGCTCGTGGGGCGCCGAAGCGCAGACCGTCGAAGAGCAGGGTGGTGATCTGCCGGGCTTCGTCCTGCCAGCCTTCGGTGGCGCGCAGGTGACAGATGCCGCCCAGGGCGCGCAGCAGGGTGGGGCCGGTGACGCCGCCACGGACGGTGCCGGCCGTGGTGCCCGCGTCGAGCAGTTCGGTGAGGGCGTTGCCCATCTGGGTGCGGGAGTTGTCGAAGACCGGTGAATCCGTTGCCATGATGCTCTCCAGGGCGACGGCCATCCCCTTACCCACGGCCGCGTGGTCCACGAGCATCAGCAGGAAGCGCCGCAGCGCCTCGTGCGGGGCGTGTTGGCCCAGGAGCTGTGCGGGAGCGGTGCACAGTTCGTCGACTTCCTTGCGGTAGACCTCCTCGATGAGGGCTTCGCGTGTCGCGAAGTGGCGGTAGAGCGTTCCGACGGCCACCCCGGCCCTGCGGGCGATCTCCTCGACGTGGGCGTCGGTGTCGCCGTTGAGGAACGCATCCCGCGCCGAGGTGAGGAGCGCCTCGCGGTTGCGGCGCGCGTCGGCGCGCAGCGGACGTGATGACATCAGCGGATCTCCATAAGGTGAGTCGGACTCCGGTTGTGTATGGTTTCCGGAGTCAGGTTCATCTTACGGAGGAGGAACTCATGACGGTCACGGAAGAAGGCCTGGCCGGGCTTCGCGTGCTGGTCACCGGTGGCAGCCGCGGCCTGGGCGAAGCGACCGCCCGCCGCTTCGCCGCGGCGGGGGCGACCGTGCTGACCGCCTCGCGGAGCGAGCCGAGGAAGGACCTGCCGGCCGTGTTCATCCCGGCGGACCTCTCCACGGAGCAGGGGGTGGCGGAGCTCGGGAGGCAGGTCATCGACCGCTTCGGCGGGGTGGACGTGCTCGTCAACAACGCGGGCGCGGCGAGTGCCCCGGCACCGACGCTGAGCCGGTCGGACGAGTCCTGGCGTGCGGACCTGGAGATGAACCTCCTCAGCGCCGTACGCCTGGACCGGGCCCTGGTGCCGGGGATGGTCGAGCGGGGATCCGGCGTCGTGGTCCACGTCTCGTCGATCGCGAGCCGTCTCCCGCAGCGTACGGAGGCCTCCTACGCCGCCGCCAAGGCGGCGCTCAACGCCTACAGCCGCGAACTGGCGACCGAGGTGGGCGAGCACGGGGTGCGCGTGGTGTGCGTCCTGCCGGGCTTCGTCGTCACCGAAGGCGCCACCGCCCACCTGCGGCAGATCGCCGACCAGCGGGGCATCGGCCCGGACGAGGTGGCGAAGGAGATCGTGGACCACCTGAAGGTGCCGATGGGCCGCCCGGGCGAACCCGAGGACGTCGCCGAACTGATCGCCTTCCTCGCGTCCGGGCGCGCGAAGTGGCTCACCGGAGCGCAGTTCCGCGTCGACGGCGGCATCATCCCGGCGCTCTGAGCGGCGACCAGCGGAAATGGGAGGACACCACCGTGAACATCACCCTGAGTTCCGTGATCATCGATGCCGCCGACCTGGAGCCGGAGAGCGCCTTCTGGCACCGGCTGCTCGGCGGTTCGCTCACCCGGACACCGACCCACCACTTCGTCCAGGCCCCCGGCCTTCCGGTGCTCGTGATCCAGTCGGCCCCGGGGCACGTCGCCCCTGACTGGCCGGACGGCAACTCCCAGCAGATGCATCTCGACTTCGCCGTCGACGATCTCTCGACCGCCGACCGGACGGCGACGGAAGCCGGTGCCGGTCGCCTGCACCCCACTGACGACGCCGGCCCAGCGCCCCGGAAGGGCAGCCGGGTCTACTCCAGCCCGGCCGGACACCCCTTCTGCCTGCGCTCAGCCTGAGCAACCGCCGCTTTGACCACGGCGTTCACGATCCCTTCCCGAGAGCCCGAACCCGCACCACGCCGGCCGGTCGAAATCCGGGTGCGGACGGTCGATGCGGTGCTGTGTGATCGCAGGTATGACGATTGCATCAGGCAGGCCGGGAGTCGACGGGCTGAGCAGGGCTGTGGGTGTGCTGCGGGAGTGGCAGTCCGACGGGGCAGCGATGCAACTGCATCCGGGAGACCTGGGCTGGTTCTGGCGGTCAGGTGCGGAAGTGACCGCCGCGGCGGTCAGGACCTGGGGCCGGGACGGACGGATTCTCGCCGTCGGACTGCTGGACGGCCCCGGGCTGTTGCGGCTGGCGATCGCGCCGGACGCCCGGCACGACGAGGAGCTGGCACGGCGGTTACTCGAAGACGTCAGCGAGCCGGAGCGCGGCGTACTGCCCCGGGGGAAGGTGACCATCGAGTCACCGATGGGCACTCTGGTCCGGGACCTGCTGTTCAGGGACGGCTGGAACGCCGGCGCGCCGTGGACACCGCTGCGCCGCGGCCTTACGGAGCCGGTGGAGGACCCGGGTGTGCGGATCGGGGTGGTCGGGCCGGAGCAGGCGCACGTGTTCACCGCCGTACATCGGGCAGCGTGGGACGGGTCGAGCCTCACGGACGAGCGCTGGCACGCGATGGCGGCCGGAATGCCGTACGCGGACGCCCGGTGTCTGGTCGCGTACGACGACCGGGGCAACGCGGTGGCGGCGGTGACGGTGTGGTCGGCCGGTCCGGGCAGGCCCGGGCTGCTCGAACCGATGGGCGTACATCGGGAACATCGCCGTCACGGATACGGCAAGGCGATCAGCGTCGCCGCGGCGGCCGCACTACAGGAGTGGGGATCGTCGAGCGCGATCGTCTGCACTCCCAGCGCCAATGTCGGTGCCATCGCGACCTACAAGGCAGCCGGCTTCCAGCAACGCCCTGAGGTCCGGGACCAGGACCGTGGTCAGCCGCCACGGGAGCGGCCGAGTACTTCGCCTGACGCCCCGTCCCCGCCAGGACGGGCGCAGGCGCATGGGCGCGCGCGTGTGAACTGCTCTTTGCCACGTCGCGGCGCCCGGTCCCGGAGCAGCGGGTCGATTCGCGTTCACCTCGCACAACTCAAGGTCGGGTTCGTCTCAGCCCGCAGCAGAGATGGAGAACGCTGTCCACACTGGACGAGTCATTCCGAAGTGATCAGTGGTCGTAGGGGATCAGGGATCGCATGGTCGGCGCGCCGTTCTTGTGGTTGTGCCAGATCGCCACGACCATGGCGAGTATGCGCTGGGCAACGCGGACGGCGACGCCCTCGAAGGTCCGGCCGCCGTGCTGTTCCAGGTCGAGCTGACCCTTGAGGGTGTCGTTGACCAACTCGGTCAACTGCCGCACTGATTTCAGCTGGGACTCGCCCTTGCGGCGCTTTTCCCACGTGAACGACGGCCGCAGCACCTCAGCACCGCGCAAGCCCAGATCGGCCTCGAACTCCTTGGAGGCGAACCCCTTGTCCGCGATCAGCAGCAGGCCCGGCCGGGCCGCAACCGTGTCCGGCTCGCGGTCCAGCATCGCTGTGAGCACCTCTCGCTCGTCGATCTTGGGGTTGGTCAGATGCCCTCGCGGTGTTTCCGTACTGTGGCTGAGTGGTTCGGCCGACGGCCTCCGCCAGCTGAACCACACCAGCAGCCCTGCACGTTGAGCTCCTGCGAGGCGGCCTGGTGGTTCGTCAGGTGACGACGCGGCCGAGGTAGGCAGCCAGGCGGTCGAGAGCAGTCGCGCCAGCAGGTACCGGCTGCGGCGGAGCGAAGGAGCTGGCAGCGGTTCGGGGCAGGCCGCCGTAGATCTCCCGCACGACGGGCAGGGCTGACTCGGCGAGGTCCGGGACGAGGTCGCGGGGCTGCCCGGTTGCCTGTGCCAGGTCCCATCCGTGGACCAGCATTTCGATCACCAGCTGCTCGACCAGCCGCCGCCCCGGCGCCGGCCCGTACCGCTGGTCGAGCATGCCTGGCCGGCCGAAGGCGGTCAGTGCAGCTCTTGAGGCGCTATGGAACGCCTCAATGTGATTCTTGCCGAGGTGGTCGGCGGTCATGTCGGAGCGGGGAGTACCGTCGGCCAAGCCCGCCCACAGCAGGTTCTCCCAGACCAGGTGGTTGAGCAGGGCGCGTACATCCCAGTCGGCACATGGCGTCGCCAGGTCGAACTGGCTCGGATCCACGGCGGACACGAGGCTGTTCACGACATCCAGGACTTCGCCGCAGGCGTTCAACACGCCCGCCGGTCCCCACGCATCGGCCCCGGTGTCATACATCTCGCTGAGTTCCGTGGCGCGCGCTCCGGGCTCGGGGTTGGTCCGCAACGCGGTCATCAGCCATTCCCCGGCCGCCGCCATACTCGGCCGCGTCGGCCAAGCATTGATGATGCACAGCAGTTGCCAGTACCGCTCGACGTATACGTCGCAGGCGACTTCGAGCTGTTCCAGCAGCAAGCTTCGGGCCTGCGCATCATCCGTGTGCAGCCCATGGGGCATAGAAGCCTGCGTGGGAATCCAGGCCACCACGGTATCGGCGACGACGGTATCGGCTACCGGCGAGTCCGGGGCGATCCCTTCCTCCATCGCCGCATTCACTCGCCTCAGCCAGTCATCGGTCACACGCTGCACCTCCCGCAGCGCGCCTTCGTCGTGTTCGCCGGGAGCGTGCTCAGCGGCGTACCGCGCCATACGGCGCATTCCGCTGCGCAGAGCGGGATCCGCCACGAGTTCGCTCAGTTCGATCCAGGCGTCGACCTGCTCATCAGTGGGGTCAGCGGGCAGATCCGCGGTGGCCGCCAGTAGTCCCCGGCGGTAGGTCGGAACGTCAAGCTCTCCGAGGGTTTCTGTCACAAAGTCCTGAATAATCGTGCGGCGTTCGGCGGCGGACATGCGCGCCAGTCTGGTCATGAAGGTGAGCCCCTCAGTTGTAGTGTCCCGGCGGGTGACGGAGCGCATGACCGCCTGCTGTGAGCGCAGCGTGCGAATCTGCGCTTCCAGCGCATCGACGTGAGCCGCAGCGACCTCTACCAAGGTGTGCTCCCGGCTCAGTACGTCACGAATCGTCGCCAGGCTCAGCCCGAGATCCCGCAGTGTCCGTGCCAGCTCCAGGCGGACCACGGCTTCGGAGTCGTAGACCCGGTAGCCAGCTGAGGTCCGCCGGGCCGGTTGCACCACCCCGGTGTCGGACCAGTGCCGGATGAGCTTCACCTTCAGTCCGGTCTTCCGCGCAACCTCTCCGATGCTCCAGAACGTGGCGTCGTCGACGTGCATGCGCTCTACTCTTGGGTCTCCCACAGTGGGAGAGTCAACCGCCCACTGACTTGTCGTCCAACCATTCAGTCCACGGACGTACCGCCAGCATTGGGAATGACACGTCTAGGAAGCTCGCGCGTCGTGCGCCTCGCGGTTGGCGAGGACCTGGTCCATGTGGGTCTGCGCCCACTGCCTGAGGCCGCGTGTCAGGTGGTGGAGCGAGAGGCCGAGGTCGGTCAGCTCGTAGGTGACGGTGACGGGGACCGTGGGTATCACGGTGCGGATGAGCAAGCCGTCGCGTTCGAGGGCTCGTAGGGTCTGCGTCAGCATCTTCTGGCTGACGCCGGCCAGGAGCCGGGCCAGCTCGGAGAAACGCATCGCCTTCGGGGCGTGCGGTGCGCCGGACTGTTCGGACGCGTCACCGCCCAGTGCGCACAGGATCAGGACGGCCCACTTGTTCGAGATCCGGTCGAGGAGCTGACGGCTGGGGCACACCGCTAGGAACGCGTTGTACTCCGCCTTCTCGTCGGGCGTCGTCGTCACTGATCCACCTCTCACTCTCTGGGTTAGTTACGCACTTCAGAGTGCCTACTTCCCGATAGGAAGTTCATCTCCAATGCTGGTGCAAGGGGCCCGGAGACACCACCCCCAGCGACAAGTGAAAGGCACCACGATGAACACGCCCTCCACACCCCTTCCCGACGGAATCTGGACGCTGGGTGACTCGACCGTCACCCGTTTCGGCTATGGCGCGATGCAGCTCGCCGGACCGTGGGTCATGGGGCCGCCCGCCGACCGCGACGGCGCCCTGGCCGTCCTGCGCGAGGCGGTCAGCCTCGGGATCACCCACATCGACACCAGCGGCGCCTACGGACCGCGTATCACCAATGAGCTGATCCGCGAAGCGCTGCACCCCTACCCGGAGTCGCTGTTCATCGCCACCAAGGTGGGCGCGACCCGCGACGCGCAGGGCGGCTGGCCCACGGCCCGGCGCCCCGAAGACCTGCGCAAGCAGGTCCACGAGAACCTCGAATCCCTCGGTGTCGAGACCCTCGACCTGGTCAACATGCGTATGGGCGACGCTCAGGGCACCGTGCCCGGCTCGATCACCGAAGCATTCGAAACGCTCGTCGACCTCCAGCGGGAGGGCCTGCTCCGCCACCTCGGCGTCAGCAACGTCACCGCGGAACAGGTCGCGGAGGCACGCGCCATCGCCCCGATCGTGTGCGTGCAGAACATGTACAACCTCGCCCACCGCCACGACGACGACCTCGTGGACGATCTCGCCGCCGACGGTATCGCCTACGTGCCGTTCTTCCCCCTGGGAGGCTTCACGCCACTACAGTCCGAGGCCCTCTCGCGGGTCGCGAGCCGGCTGGAGGCGACGCCGATGTCGGTCGCGCTGGCCTGGCTGTTGCAGCGCTCGCTGAACATCCTGCTCATCCCCGGTACCTCGTCCACCGCCCACCTGCGCGAGAACATCGCAGGCGCCAGGCTCTCCCTCTCCGACGAGGACGTGGCCGAGCTGGACGGCATCGGCCACTGAACGACACATACGTCGTCGGCACTCGGCGCCCGGCCGGCCTACTCGCCGAGGACGTCCCCGGCGCCGCCACAACGGCGCCGAGGTCGTCCTCACGACCACCCTGGCGCGGGCCCATGGAGGAAAAGGTCACCGACGGGCGCGGGACCGCCTCGTCAGGGCCAGCGCGACCGCGCCCGCCGCGAGGAGTGCGGCCGCGCCCGTGACCAGGTAGGGCGTGGTGGAGCTGCCGCCCGTCTCCGCCAGGCCGGCCCGCTCCTGTTCCGCGGCGCTCTGCGCCTTCACGTCGGCCTGCTCCGGCCCGGCCTCGTCGGCAGGCCGCCGCATCTCGGACGTCTCGGGCGTCCCAGGCGTTTCGGGTGTCCCGGAGGCCCCGGAGGGCGCCGCCTGCTCGCCCGCTCCCCCTGAGGCCTCCTCCGCCGACTCCTCGGGCGCCTTCGCGGGGGCCTTCGGCGACGCACAGGTCGCTTCGGCGAGCGTCAGCGTGCCCGTCACCTCGGCGACGTTCAGCTTCAGCGGGTCGACGGAGATCTTGAGGCCGAGCGCCATCGCGGCGGCCGTACGGGAGGTGGTCCGCGTCGTCGACAGGTCGAGGGTCACCTCGCCCACGCCCGGGACCTCGACCCGCGTCGGGCCGCCCGCCGAGAGCGTGACCTTCTTGCCGAGCACGGTCACCTGCCCGAGCAGGTTCGCGTCGGAGACCGGCCGCTTCCCGGCCTCGCAGACCGCGCTGGAGGTGACCTCCTCGATCTCTACGAGCAAGAGCAGCGGAAGCCCGGGGACGTGCACGACCGGTCGCCGCGTCACGCCCGGTCAACCGGCAGCCGCTGTCGGGGTACGGCCCCGGCAGCGCACCCTGGGCTTCGCGGCCCACAGGTCACCATCTCCCCGGGCCCGGGCCCGGGCCCGAGCCGTACCCGTGGACTCCTCTCATGCGGCGGTCAACTGCTGGGCCAGCAGCAGTGCCAGTGGGCCACCCTGGAGCAGGAAGCGTCCTTGGGTGGCGGCCTGGACCGCGTCGGCCATCGGCCACCACATCAGTTTGAAGTCCGCTTCGCTCGATGTGAGTTGCTGCGGGCCACAGGTGACATCTTCGGCCAGGAAAAGGTGGATGCGAGCGGGAGAGTTCAGAGTGATGGCGTACGAGCCGAGGGGCCGCCAGGTCCGGGCGATGACGCCGGCTTCCTCGCGCAACTCGCGCCGTGCGCACTCCTCCGGTGTCTCCCCGCTCTCCCGGCGCCCTCCGGGCAGGAACAGGTACGCGCCGCCGTGGCGTGGGAATTCGGCGGTCAGGACGGCGACCATGCCGTCCCGGTCCCGGGCCACAATGACGGAGGCGTCAGACGTTGTCCCCCGCTGGGATGTGTCGTTCATGGCTCGGGAGCGTAGCCGCCTGCTCCGACAGCCACGCTGATGGCCTCGCCGCGTTGATCACGGTATCTCCACCAGGTCGCGGCGCTCGGTGATGCTGCCTTTGGCCTGGTCGTTCACCGGGATGGGAACCTGGTCAGAGGCGATCATCTCCCGCAGTCCGGCCAAGCCGGTGTCCTCGGTGACCGGTCGGCCGGCCGCGTCGTAGAGGCGGATGGTGACGGTCGGCCGTTCGCCGTCGCCAGTCGTGGACAGCCGAGCGCCGGGGACGCGGCCGAGTGTCTTCATCGCATGCAGGAGCTGAGCTTCGTCGGCCGCGCCGAGGCTGAAGACCTGGCAGCCGAAGTGCCGGGCGTTGATGGCCCCCCCGACAGAACTGCCGGTGGAATTCGGTCGTGGTGGGGTGACCGTCCTGGGCCACAGCCATCTGGCGGGTCTGGCTGACCACGACGAAGCAGGCGGCAATCCACCAGGCCACGCCCTCGTGGATCTCGTCCGGGAACACGCCTGCGACGCGGCCGTCACAGATGACGGTGTCGGTGTCGATCGGGTTGAGCACGCCTGTTCTCCAGATACTTGACGATGATGTCGGCCAGTTCGTCAGGGCTGCGGCCGTCGGTGGGGAGCGTGATGGCGCTGGGGTCCGCTTCGGCGACGGCCTGGAAGTTTTCCCGGAGCCGGGCAAGGCGTCCGGGGACGCCGAACAGGTCGGTGTCGTCCTCCTTCACGTCGGTCTTGGTGCCCAGCCGTTCCTTCAGCGAGTGATCGGAGCTGGTGAGGTAGAAGCTGGCGTCCGGCGCCACGAGGTACGGCCGGAACGGAGCGATCAGCTCCTCCACCTGGTCCAGGGTGACGCCGTTGACAGCGGCATGGCAGGCCGTGACCGAGGAGGCGTAGCGGTCCGCGACCACCGGCCCCCTGCCGAGGTACTGCCGTACGGCGTCGGAGGCGTGCAGGAGTCCGGAGAGGTAGAAAGCGAACTGCGGCAACGGTCGGATCTCCCGATTGACCGCGTCGGACCAGCTGGCGTGCGGTTCGGTGAGGGTGTGGATCGCCGTGGCACCGAACCGCTTGGCAAGCAGGCGACTGAGCGTTGACTTCCCCACACCTGAGACGCCTTCCAGGACCACGAACGGCCCCTGGCGTCCTTCGCGCGCCCCAGGCACGTACGGGGCACGCAGGGGCCTCACAGCGTGCCCTCGGTGAAGGCGGAAACGTGCTGGGCCACGGCCGCGGGAACCTGCTCCGGCTGGTCCAGCAGTGACCGGATGTCCATACGCAGGTCGTCGCGCAGAAGGCAGGGCTGGATTCCGCCGGCGTGGTCCATGCGCAGGGCCCAGAAGCCCTCCACGCATTTGGCCTTCACCGGGCAGGTGCCGCATTGGCCGACGTGGTGGCGGCCCAGTTCGCGCTGGATGACGTCGATCTCGATACCGTCGATGCGGAAGATCCGCCGTCCCTGACCGGTGCCGGAGACCTCTGCTTCCTCTTCGCTGGTCAGTGTGCGCAGATGGTTGATGAGGCCATGGGCCCCGATCGCCGAGGACTTCCGGTCGGCGTTGAAGTCGGTGTCGACCAGCTCGATGAACTGGACCGGCAGCCTGCGTTCGAGTGCGAAGGCGAGGATGTCGCACAGTTCATGTTCGTTCTCGCGCTGGATGAGCGTGTTCAGCTCCACCCGCTCGAACATCTCGCGGGCGGTCTCGATCCCGTCCAGGACGGCCGCGACGCCGTAGCGGGTCCGTGCGATGGCTCGGAAGGACTCGTCCGAGAAGTAGTGCAAGGAGACCTTCACCTTGTCCAGGCCGGTCGTAGCGAGCCAGTCCTGATGCGTGCGTACCAAGAGCCCGTTCGTGATCAGCGTGTAGGACACGTCCGGGCCTCGAACGGGAAGCCGGGTCAGGACAGGCCGGGCCAGCCTCGACGTGAGCGGCTCGCCTCCGGTGAAATACACACGCTTCAGACCCGCCTCGATCAATTCACGCAGCACGTTCACGTAGTCCTCGGCGGTCAGCTCACGGGCGCGGGGCTTGGCGTCACGGTGCAGATGTGTGAACGGCGGCGGCACATCGCCCTCGTTGTGGCAGAACCAGCACTTCACGTTGCAGAGAGGTGTCAGCGACACCCTGAGCTGTCCGCGCAACGCGGCGAAGTTCCGCAAGGCGGTCCAGTCCAAACCGGCGGTCGGAAGCGGAATGGTCATGACCCGGTACTCCTTCCAAAGAGATACGGAATCCGGTGGCGCCCCGAGCCTCGGGCGTCAGCGCGCCACCGGCTGTTATTTGGCCAGCAGGGTCAGGGCTATGGATCCCAGCAATCCGGCGATGTCGGCGATCAGCCACCAGACTTCCCAGCGGCGCGTCAGCGGGATGTGGCGGTCAAAAGACCGATGGACGCGTGTACGGCGCCGGCTGCCGGTCACTGCTCGCCCCGGGCGCGTGGCGGGCACTCGGCCTCGCAGATCCACAGCCGGAACAGCAGGCCCCGGTAGCGCACGTCACCGAGCACACGGCCGGACATTCCCAGATGCCGGGCACACCGGGCACAGTCGATGGCCATCTGCTGCCGGGGCCGCAACCGGGCCAGGTCCGGGAGGAGCTGGAGCGAGGGCCGGCCGGTCACTGTTCGGCCTCTATGAGGAGCTCCGCCCAGACCTCTTTGGCCCACGTGCGCCCGCGTCTTCCGTGGAGTTCGTAGCCCCAGCGGTCGGCGATCGCGTCGATGAGGAACAGTCCGCGCCCGGACTCGTCGTCGGCATCGGCCGGGCTGAGTACGGGCAGTCGTGAGGGGGCGCGGTCCACCACCCCGATGCGTACCCGCCTCGCACTCGGCCGCCCGACCATCAGGCAAATCGAGGCGCACGGGGTGTGCCGGACGGCGTTCGCGATCAGTTCGGACATGACCAGCGCGGCGCGGTCGGCGAGGTCGTCAAGGCGCCATACGGCGAGGGCGTCACGGACGAGCTTGCGTCCGACCTCGGCCGTCTCCGGCTCGCAGGGAAACGTTTGGCTGTAGGCGGGATGGCCGACGGCTGCGGCCTGAACTGGGTTACTGAGACTCGTCATTGGTGGAGCCTTCGTCGTTGTCTCGGCGCCCGGCTCGCCCCGTCGGAGGACTCCAGGGGCGGACCGAGCCGTCAACAGCCGCCCACAGGGCTCACGAGCGGCCAGTAACCAGACAACTCGCTTTTGCAGCAACATGGTTAGGACGATCGGGAGGGTATGCGATGGAATGCCCTAGGGTGATTTGACCTCCTATTCCCTGACAGACAGCGATCGTGGGGCTACGGTGCAGGGATGGACGTCATGCGTAATACGGCTCTTGAGGTGTGGATGGCCGAGCACGGGCACAGCTCCAACAGCCTGGCTGACGCCGTGAACAGAGCAGTTGAGCGGCTTACCGGGCGGGCCGGCGGGTTGGACGGCTCCTCCGTCCGGTCCTGGAAAGCGGGCCGGGTCAAGTGGCCCAAATCGGCCACCCGCAGGGCCCTTGAGGATGTCACGGGCTTACCCGCCATCTCTTTAGGGTTCGTTCCACGGGGCCGGACATCGCTCACACCAGCCCCATCGCAGGAGGACCCCGACTTGAAGCGCCGTACCCTCGTGGGCGGCGTCGCAGCCGCCGCAGCAGCGGCAGCCGCCCCAGGCACCGCAGCCCCCCGCCGTATCGGTATGAGCGATGTCGACCGTCTACAGACGCGCTTCGCCGAGGTCATCGCCAGCGACCACCGCCACGGCGGACAACGCGGCATCGAGCAGCGGGCCGCCGCGCTTGCCAACGAGGCGCTGAATCTTCAGAACGCCGGCAGCGCGACTCAGCGCGTACGCAGCAGCCTGTACGCGTGTGCGGCGTCGTTCCTCTCATCGGCGATGTGGGCGGCGATCGACAGCCGCCGCTACGACGACGCGAAGGGGCACATGCGCGAAGCACAGGCCCTCGCCGAGATGTCCGGTGACCAGGCGATCAAGTTCCGCATCTGGAGTCACGCGGGGACCATGTACCGGCACATGGGCCGCCCTGCCGAAGCCCTCGCCGCCAACGATGTCGCCCGCAATCTGAACATCACGCGTCGTGATCCCCTGTTCGCCTCCCTCGGCCTGGCCCGTCAGTCGGCCATCCGTGGGACGGCGCAGGACCGCACCGGCACCCGCCGCGCGTTCGAGCAGGCGCAGGACGCCATGTTGCGCGCCGATCCGGCCGACTTCCGGCCTGTGTGGATGCTCGCGTTCTACGACCAGGCCGAGCTGGATTCGCTCGCGCTCTCGGCCTTTCTCGCTCTCGGCGACTACCAGACAGCCGAGTTCCACGCTCACCGCTGTCTGTCCGCCCTACGGCCCCACATGCGCCGGTCGCTGGCCATTACCACGACGCGGCTCGCGCACGCCCAGCTCGCGCAGGGTGCCGCTGACGCCGCTATGGTCACCGCGATGTCGGTCTCGTCCGACGCCGCTACCCAACACGCCCGCGTGTCCCGCATGCTTCAGGAGTTCGGCGCCGCACTGCGCGCCACTGCGCCGGGCAGCTCTACCGCGCAGATCTGGACCGAGCACACCCGCGACGCTTGGAGGACACCCGCATGACCACGGCACCGGCTATCCAATTCCGCACGTTCACCGCTCTCGGAGCCGCCCGCGGCGACCTGGTCGACGTGTACGCCGACGTGCGTGCGCCGCTGCTCCACCTGCCGAACTACGCCGTGACCGCGTTCGGTGAACGCCTGGACCGGCACGGGGGTGAACCGGGGTTCGTTGCCGTCCTCGGGTACGCGGACGGGCATCCGATCGGCTACGCCTACGGCAACACGATCGAGCATGGTGACCGGTACTGGCAGCGCACCACCCCGGCCCCGGCGGATGAGTACACCGCGCATCCAGCCGTGGCTCTGAAGGAGATCGGTGTGCGCGCCGCGTGGCGTGGCACGGGGACCGCCCGTCGTATCCACGACGCCCTCCTCGCCACACGCGACGAGCCGTACGTCACGCTCATGGTCAACCCGGCCGCCGGCGACGGAAAGGTCCGCTCGCTGTACAAAGCATGGGGGTACCAGGACATCGGGCGGAGCCAGCCCTCAGCAGCCTCGCCGGTCCTCACGGTGATGATCCGCGCAATGCGCTGACCGGTCTGACCGGCGCGGACACGTCAGCCCACCACCCGCCCGTTCAGCACGATCCGCCGCGGCGCCGCCAGGACCCGTACGTCCGCCCTGGGGTCCTCGTCGTACACCACGAGGTCGCCCGGTGCGCCCTCCTCCAGGGACGGGCGGCCCAGCCACTGCCTTGCGCGCCAGGTCGTCGCGGAGAGGGCCTCAAGGGGCGGGATGCCCGCGGCCACCAGTTCCGCCACCTCGCCGGCGACCAGGCCGTGGGCGAGACCGCCGCCCGCGTCGGTGCCGACGTAGACCTCGATGCCCGCGTCGTACGCCGCGCGCACGGTGTCGTAGCGGCGCTCGTACAGCCGGGTCATATGGGCCGACCAGCGCGGGAACCGCTCCTGGCCGCCCGCGGCGAGGCGGGGGAATGTCGCGATGTTGACCAGCGTCGGGACGATCGCCACGCCCCGCTCGGCGAAGAGCGGGATGGTGTCCTCGGTGAGCCCCGTGGCGTGTTCGACGCAGTCGATGCCCGCCTCGACCAGATCGCGCAGCGCGGCCTCCGCGAAGCAGTGCGCGGTAACCCGGGCGCCCAGCCGGTGCGCCTCGGCGATGGCCGCCTCCACCTCGGCGCGCGGCCAGCAGGCGGTCAGGTCGCCCGCGTCGCGGTCGATCCAGTCGCCGACGAGCTTGACCCAGCCGTCGCCGCGGCGGGCTTCCCGGGCGACGTAGGAGACCAGGTCGGGGGGCTCGATCTCATGGGCGTAGTTGCGGATGTAGCGGCGCGTACGGGCGATGTGGCGGCCCGCCCTGATGATCTTCGGGAGGTCCTCGCGGTCGTCGATCCAGCGGGTGTCCGCGGGTGACCCGGCGTCCCTGAGCAGCAGGGCGCCCGCGTCCCGGTCCCCGAGCGCCTGCTTCTCGCTGGTGGCGTCGTCCACCGCGCCGTGGTGGTCGAGGCCGACGTGGCAGTGGGCGTCGACCAGTCCGGGCAGCGCCCAGCCGTGGACCGTACGGACGTCACGGGCGCCCGCGGGCCGGTCGAAGGTGATTCTGCCGCCCACCACCCACAGCTCGTCCCTGACCTCCTCGGGGCCGACCAGCACCCGTCCCGTCACCCGCAGCACCGCGTGATCACTCATATGCAGCACTGTACGAGGCCGTGAGTACCCTCGACCGGAGGGATTCCCCGCCCGGCCGGGCAGGGGGTCCCTCCCCCGCTCCCCCGATCCGTCCCTGAAGAGAGCACCGCCGTGACACCTGCGCATCCGCTGCTTGACCTGCCCCCGCTGACCGCCGCGCACTTCGCCTCCGTCGAGCGCCGGTTGGCCGCCCTCCTCGCCACCGGGAACGATGTCGTGATCACCCAGGGTGAGGCCCTGCTTCCGCTGGAGGGGTGCATCCGGGGCGCCGCGGGACCCGGCACGACCGCGCTGAACGTGGTGACCGGGCCGTACGGGCAGACCTTCGGGAACTGGCTGCGGGACTGCGGCGCGACCGTCGTGGACCTGGCGGTGCCGTTCCACACCGCGGTGACCGCCGCCCAGGTCGAGGAGGCGCTCGCCGCGCACCCGGAGATCGACTTCGTCTCGCTGGTGCACGCGGAGGCCGCGACCGGCAACACCAACCCGGTGGCCGCGATCGGTGAGGTGGTACGGGCCCACGGCGCGCTCTTCATGCTGGACGCCGTCGCCTCGGTGGCCGCCGAGCCGCTGCTGACCGACGCCTGGGGCGTGGACCTGTGCGTGATCGGGGCGCAGAAGGCGATGGGCGGGCCCGCCGGGGTCTCGGCGGTCGCGGTGAGCCCCCGTGCCTGGGAGCGGTTCGCCGCCAATCCGCGGGCGCCCCGGCGCTCGTACCTCTCGCTGCTCGACTGGAAGGAGCGCTGGATCGACGCGGGCCGCAAGGCGCTGCCGCACGCCCCGGCCCAGCTGGAGATGCTGGCGCTGGAGGCGTGCGTGGAGCGCATCGAGACGGCGGGGCTGGCGGCGGTGACCGGGCGGCACGCGGCCGCCGCTGCCGCCACCCGGGCCGGCGCCCTGGCGCTCGGGGGCGGTCTGGCGCCGTTCGTCCACGAGGCGGCGGAGGCCGCGCCGGTCGCCACGACGCTCCGTACCCCCGCCGGGGTGGACGCCACGGAACTGGTCGCGAAGGCGCTGGCCGCCGACCCGTCGCTGCCGCTGATCGCGGGCGGGGGCGCGCTGGCCGCCGGGATGATCCGGGTGAACCACTACGGGGCCGACGCGACCGGTGACGTGGTGCGCTCCTGCCTCGATGCGCTGGGGGCCGCGCTGGCGGGAGCCGGGGTCGCGGTGGACCGGCCGGGTGGCGTCCGCGCGGCCGAGGCGGCATGGGCGGCCGTTCGCGCGGACCGGTCCGACACGACCGGAAATTGAAATCACCCCACCTGCCAAATGAATTCACGAATACGGGGAGCTGCTTTATTCCGAGCAGCTCCCCGTATTCTTCTGCCCGCTTTTCATTGGCCTAAACGCCCGGGTTCCGACACCCCCGAACCCGCGATTCCGACGGGTCTCACGAGCGTTACGGACATGTGACCGAGCCCACAATGACCACCGATTTGCCCGGATTTATCCGCATATAGTAACCCCAAACCCGGTGGGTCCGCCACCGCACCCGCGCCCGCGCGATAACACAGGAGCTCATATCTCCCAACCCCTGCCGAAGATGCACTTTGCCCATTTGCTCGGTAAATTCAATTCACATGACCGCCGCACAAGCAGACCTTGCAGGCGCCCGAAGCGAATTCAACCGACCCCTGACGATCGACACCCCACGAGTGGAGGACGGAGCCGCGATCTGGCGCATAGCCCGCGACTCCGAGGTCCTGGACCTCAACTCCTCGTACAGCTACCTGCTCTGGTGCCGTGACTTCGCCGCGACGTCCGTCGTCGCCCGCGACGGCGGAGGCGAGCCGATCGCCTTCGTCACGGGGTATGTCCGGCCCGAGCGCCCCGAGGCGCTGGTCGTCTGGCAGGTGGCCGTCGACGCGAGCCACCGCGGACGCGGGCTCGCCGGCACCCTGCTCGACGAGCTGACCGTCCGGGCCGCCAAGGAGCTGGGCATCACGGCCGTGGAGACGACCGTGACCCCGGACAACACCGCCTCGGACCGCCTGTTCACCGCGTACGCGGCCCGCCACGGCGCGCCGCTGGAGCGCGAGGTCCTCTTCGACGGCGGGATGTTCCCCGACGGGGTGCACCAGCCGGAGGTGCTGTACCGCATCGGCCCGCTCGCGCCGCTCGCCCCCTGAGCCCGCCCGGCCCCCTTCCCGTACGCGGCCACCCCCGTACGGGACGCGTGTGACCTCCGTACGTGACGCACACGCCCTCCCCGCGCTTCCTCCTCTCACACCGGCTGGAGACCCCCCATGACCATCACCCCGCCCGCACTGAGCGTCTTCGAGACCCTCGAATCCGAGGTACGCAGCTACTGCCGCGGCTGGCCCGCCGTGTTCGACCGCGCGCAGGGCGCCCGCCTGACCGACGAGGACGGCCATGGCTACCTGGACTTCTTCGCCGGTGCCGGATCACTCAACTACGGTCACAACAACCCGGTACTGAAACGGGCGCTGATCGACTACATCGAGCGGGACGGCATCACCCACGGCCTCGACATGGCGACGACCGCGAAACGCGCCTTCCTGGAGTCCTTCCAGAACGTGGTGCTCCGGCCGCGCGACCTGCCGTACAAGGTGATGTTCCCCGGCCCGACCGGCACCAATGCGGTCGAGGCCGCCCTCAAGCTGGCCCGCAAGGTGAAGGGCCGGGAGTCGATCGTCTCCTTCACCAACGCCTTCCACGGCATGTCGCTGGGGTCGCTGGCCGTCACCGGCAACGCGTTCAAGCGCGCCGGGGCCGGTATCCCGCTGGTGCACGGCACCCCGATGCCGTTCGACAACTACCTGGACGGGCAGACGCCCGACTTCCTCTGGTTCGAGCGGCTGCTGGAGGACCAGGGCTCCGGGCTGAACAAGCCCGCGGCCGTGATCGTCGAGACGATCCAGGGCGAGGGCGGCATCAATGTCGCGCGCCCCGAGTGGCTGCGCGCGCTGGCCGACCTCTGCCACCGCCAGGACATGCTGCTCATCGTCGACGACATCCAGATGGGCTGCGGCCGCACCGGCGCCTTCTTCTCCTTCGAGGAGGCGGGCATCACGCCGGACATCGTCACGCTGTCGAAGTCCATCAGCGGGTACGGGCTCCCCATGTCGCTCTGCCTCTTCAGCCCCGAGCTGGACGTCTGGGAGCCGGGCGAGCACAACGGCACCTTCCGGGGCAACAACCCGGCCTTCGTCACCGCCGCCGCGGCGCTGAACACGTACTGGGCCGACGGGCAGATGGAGAAGCAGACCATCGCGCGCGGCGAGCAGATCGAGCGCGCCCTCGACGCACTGCGCGCCGAGTCCACCGGCGACGTACCCGAGATCCGTGGCCGCGGCCTGGTCTGGGGCATCGAGTTCGCCGACAAGACCCGCGCCTCCGCGGTCTGCGCCCGCGCCTTCGAGCTGGGGCTGCTGCTGGAGACGTCGGGACCGCAGAGCGAGGTCGTGAAACTGCTGCCGCCGCTCACCATCACCGCCGACGAGCTGGACGAGGGGCTGCGGACGCTGGCCCGCGCGGTCCGCGACACCTCCTGACCGAACCGGAACCGGCACACCGACCCGGCACACCGCCGGGACGCCGGCATCACCGAACAGCGACCCCGTCACCGTCGAGAGAGAAAGGGCTCAACGCACCGTGATCGTCCGATCGTTCAAGGACATCGAGAACACCGACCGCCATGTGAGGTCGGCCTCCGGCACCTGGGAGAGCAAGCGCATCGTGCTCGCCAAGGAGAAGGTCGGCTTCTCCCTGCACGAGACCGTGCTGTACGCGGGTACGGAGACATCGATGTGGTACGCCAACCACATCGAGGCCGTCCTGTGCGTGGAGGGCGAGGCCGAACTCACCGACGAGGAGACCGGCGAGACCCACTGGATCTCCCCCGGCACGATGTATCTGCTCGACGGGCACGAGCGCCACACGCTCCGCCCCAAGACCGATTTCCGCTGTGTCTGCGTGTTCAATCCCCCCGTGACCGGGCGGGAGGACCACGACGAGAACGGCGTCTACCCGCTGCTGACCGAGGAGGGCTGACCATGACCACCACCCCCGTGCACACCGATCTGTACCCGACGCGCGGCCGTGGCGAGGTGACCACGCCGAGGCAGGACCCCGTCGTGTGGTCCCCGCCCGGCGCGGCGGGCCCGATCTCCCCGGACGGTCTCGGGGCGTTCGAGCGGGACGGTTTCCTCCCCGTCGACCAGCTGATCGGCCCGGACGAGGTGGCGCTCTACCGCGCCGAGCTGGAACGGCTGATCACGGACCCGGCGGTGCGCGCGGACGAGCGCTCGATCATCGAGCCCAAGTCCCAGGACGTACGGTCCGTCTTCGAGATCCACCGCATCAGTGAGATCTTCGCCGGACTCGTGCGCGACGAGCGGGTGGTGGGCCGTGCCCGGCAGATCCTCGGTTCCGACGTCTACGTCCACCAGTCCCGGATCAACGTGAAGCCCGGCTTCGGCGCCTCCGGTTTCTACTGGCACTCGGACTTCGAGACCTGGCACGCGGAGGACGGTCTGCCGAACATGCGGACCGTCTCGGTGTCGATCGCGCTGACCGAGAACTTCGACACCAACGGCGGCCTGATGATCATGCCGGGGTCGCACCGGACGTTCCTCGGCTGTGCGGGTGAGACGCCGAAGGACAACTACCGGCAGTCGCTGAAGATGCAGGGCGCCGGCACGCCCTCCAACGAGGCGCTGACCAGCCTCGCCGACGCGCACGGCATACGGCTCTTCACGGGCAAGGCCGGGTCCGCGACCTGGTTCGACTGCAACTGCATGCACGGCTCGGGCGACAACATCACGCCGTACCCGCGCAGCAATGTCTTCATCGTGTTCAACAGTGTGGAGAACGCGGCGGTCGAACCGTTCGGGGCGCCGGTGCCCCGGCCCGAGTTCATCGGGGCGCGGGACTTCACCCCGGTGCGCTGAGCCGGCGCACACCCGAGGGGCGCGGGACCGGTCAGGAGGACGACCGGGCCCGCGCCCCTTTCCCGTGTCAGGCGGCCGAGTCGTCGCGTCGCAGGGCCGGGTAGTCGATGTACCCCGGCTCGCCCCGGCTCATTCCGCCACGCCCACGCGCGCGGGTCCGACGGCCCATGCCGCTGGGCGGCCCGTGCGGCGGACGTGCTCTCAGCCCAGTCGGCCGGCCGACGCCGACGCCGCCAGGGCGATCAGCGCGGCCGTCTCGTCGAGCGCGTCCTCGTCGTCCGTGAGCCTGCTCGTGGCGATCCGTACGTGCGGCAGGGCGTACGCGACACAGAAGCGGCTGCCCGGGGAGACCGTGACGCCCCGCGCGGCCAGGGTGACCAGCGCGGACGCCTCGTCCGCCACCGGCACCCACAGCATCAGCCCGTCCCGGTTCGCGGTGTGCACCCCGCGCCGGGCGAGCCGCCCGGCGAGCCCCTCGCGCCGCAGGTCGTAGCGGTGGGCGGCGGCCCGTACGGTCCGGGTCGCGGCGTCGTCGGTGAGGAGATGAGCGAGGGCGTCCTGGAGGATCCGGCTGGTCCAGCCGGTGCCGAACGTCCGCAGCACCCGGGCCCGTTCGACCACCTCGCGCGGCCCGCCGATCACCGCGATGCGCAGGTCGGGGCCGTACGCCTTGGAGTACGAGCGCACCAGGACCGTACGGTCGGGCAGGTGGGCGCCGATGCTGGCCACCGGGTCCGCGGCGAGCGGGCCGATGCCGTCGTCCTCCAGCACCATGACGTTCGGGGCGCTCTCCAGCACCCTCGCCAGCTCCGCCGCGCGCTCCTCGCCGACCGTCCAGCCGCACGGCGCCTGCGCCCTGGACTGGTGGAGGAAGAGCGCGGGCCGCCGCTCCAGCGCCTGGGCGAGGGAGCCGGGCAGCGGCCCCTCACCGTCGCAGGCCACGGGCACGATCTGCGCGTCGAGCGCCTCCAGGATGTCCAGCAGCCGCGCCGCCGTCGGGTCCTCCACGGCGACCCGGTCACCCGGCACGATCAGGGCCTGGCAGAGCAGTTGCACCCCCTCGTAGCCGCCGCCCACCGCCGTCCACGCCGCCGCCTCGAACGGCCAGGTGTCCCGTACGGCGTCCAGCAGACCGTCCGTGACGGCCGTACGCGAGTAGTCGTTGAGCCGCGGGGTGCGCGCGCCCGCGAGGAGCGCGTCCGTCAGTCCGGGCAGCAGCGCCGGGTCGGGGGCCGCGACCGCGAGATCCAGGGTGAGATGGCTGCCGAGATCGCCGACCCGTTCGAACCGGGCCGGGTGCGGGACGCTCGGCGGGCCGCTGACCACACTGCCACGCCGGCCCAGCGTCGTGATCATCCGGTGTCTGCGCAGGACCGCCCACGCCTCCGCGACGGTGCCGGGGCTGACCCCCAGCGCGACGGCGAGCGCGCGCACGGTCGGCAGGGCGCTGCCCGGGGCCAGTTCGCCTGAGCGTATGAGGTCGGTCATGGCCGCCGCGACCCCCCGCGCGCTGGGGTCGGGGATGCGCCCGGCCAGTCTGACCGCGCCCTCCGGCCCCGCCGCCCATGCCTTGTCCACCGTTTCGTTCTCCCGCCTCGCCGACACGCTCCGTAGATTACGGCACGGAAAATTTATGTTCGGACACAAAACACATCTTGTTTGACCTATCGCTGAACAATATTGTTCCAGCCATCGCACGGCCGAATATTGCTTATTCGGCTTGATTGTGAACCATGCGAGAAGTGCACCGAAAAGCAAGGAGCGTCCGCTGTGTCATCTCCCGTGATCCATCTGGGGCTACGTGACTGGGACCACCTCGTACCACTGGCCTCCGGCCTGGTGGACGTGGCGGGCTTCACGGTCCGGGTCGACTCGCGGGAGGTCACCCCCGACGTGCTCGCCGAGCCGGGACTCGACGGCGGCGAGACCTCGTTCAGCCGCTACGTGCAGGCCCGCGCGGCGGGTGACGACCGGCTCGTCGGGCTCCCCGCGTTCATCATGCGGGGGTTCCGCCACCGCTGCGTCCTGGTACGGGCGGACAGCCCCTTCCGTACCCTCGCCCAGCTCGCCGGAGCCCGGATCGGGCTCACCGGCTGGCCCGACTCGGGCAACACCTGGACCCGGGCGCTGCTGCGCGGCGCCGGGGTGGATCTCACCGGGGTGGAGTGGCGGGTGGGACCGCTGACCGCCGGGGAGTCGGGCAAGGACCGGGTGGGCGGGCGGCCCCTCCCGGCGAACGTCTCCGTCCTGGCCGAGGGCGACTCGCTGGAGGAGGAGCTGGCCGCGGGCCGGCTGGACGCGGTCCTCACCCCGTTCATGCCGGCGGAGCTGTTCACCTCCGCCAGCCGCTTCCGGCATCTCCTCGACGACCATCCGGCCGCGGAGCGCGCGTACTGGGAGACCACCGGATTCGTCCCCGGCATCCATCTCGTCACGCTCAAGAAGGAGACGGTCGAGGCCCACCCCGCCCTGCCGGCCGCGCTGCTCTCGGCGCTGGAGCGCTCCAAGCACCGCTGGGTCGCCCGGCGCCGGCTGCTCACCGACACCACCCCCTGGCTGCTCCACGAACTCACCGAGTCGGCCCGGCTGTTCGGCGACGACTGGATGCCGTACGGGGCCGATCCCAACGCGGCGATGACCCGCGCCTTCTGCGAGGAGCTGCACGCCCAGGGGATCTGGCCGGAGCCGATAGACCCGCGGGTGGTCTTCCCCGACCCGGCGCTCGCCACCGCCCGCTGACTCGTCAACGCCGCTGACTCCCCGCCGCCCACTGACTCTTCGTCGCCCCGCCGACTCCCGTCGCCCACCGCCTTTCCTTCGCCGGTCCACCGAGCCACCTCCGGAGCCCACACCATGCGTATCGCCGTCGGACAGTTCGCCGCCACCCCCGACTGGAAGGACAACCTGACCGCCTGCCAGGAACTCACCGCCGAGGCGGAACGGGGCGGCGCGGACCTGCTCGTCCTCCCCGAGGGGGTCCTGGCCCGCTTCACCGAGGACCGCCACCGCATCCGCGAGGTCGCCCAGCCGCTGGACGGCCCGTTCGTCACCGAGCTGCGCGCGGCCACCGCCGGGGGGCGCGCCACCGTCGTCGTCGGCATCCACGAACCGTCCGACGACGGCCGCGTGTTCAACACACTGGTGGCGCTGCGCGACGGCGAGCTGATCGCCCTCTACCGGAAGATCCATCTGTACGACGCCTTCGGCGACCAGGAGTCCGCCCACGTGCGCCCGGCGGACGAGCCGCCGGTGATCGTCGAGGTCGCGGGCACCAAGGTCGGCCTGATGACCTGCTACGACGTGCGCTTCCCCGAGCTGGCCCGGCTGCTCGTGGACGCCGGCGCCGAGGTGCTCGCGCTCCCCGCGGCCTGGGTGCGCGGCCCGGCCAAGGAGCGGCACTGGGAGATCATGACCGCGGCGCGCGCCCTGGAGAACACCTGCTGGGTCGCGGCCAGCGGGGAGTGCGGGCCGCGCAACATCGGCAACAGCCTGATCGTGGACCCGCTCGGCACCGTCCGCTCCCGGCTCGGCGCCGTCCGCGGTCTGGCCTGGGCCGAGGCCGATCCCGACATGACGGCGGCGGCCCGCCGGACGCTGCCCGTCCTGGCCAACCGGCGGTTCACCGTCAATCCCACCGTCCTTCCCCTCGGAGCCCACTGATGCGTGTGACGCGATCCCCCAAGAGCGTGGCCCTGCTGGCCACCACCGCCCTCACCTGTTGTCTCGTCCTCACGGGCTGCGGCAGCAACCCGCCCCAGGCCGACGGCGCCACGGACAGCGCCGCCGGCGGCACGGCCGAGCCCGCCGGGGCCCGGCTCACCGAGGACCCGGCGCTGCACGCGCTGCTGCCGGAGAAGAACCGCACGTCCGGCACGCTGGTCTCGGTCAACAACGGCTCCTTCCCGCCGTACGAGATCGCCGGTTCGGACGGTCACAGCCTCACCGGCGCCTCCGCCGACCTCTCCACCTCGCTCGAACAGCTCCTCGGCGTGAAGATCGAGCACGTCACCGCCGACGGTCTGCCCAGCGAGCTGACCGGCATCAAGGCGGGCCGCTACGACCTCGCCATCGGCCCCGTCGGCGACTTCAAGGAGCGCCAGGGCGCCAACGACTTCGTCGACTGGGTGAAGGAGTTCGTCGTCTTCGCGGTGCCCAAGGGGAACCCGCGCGCCATCAACGCCCTCGACGACACCTGTGGCCGGCGGATCGCCGTCATGGGCGGCGGCTCCGCCGAGGGCGTGATCAAGACGCAGTCCGAGAAGTGCGTCAAGGACGGCAAGGCGGCGGTACAGGTCCAGTCCTACAAGGACCAGCCGGGCTCCATCCTGGCCGTGCGCTCCGGCCGGGCCGACGCGTTCTTCTCCTCGCGGGCACCGCTCACGTACTTCGTGTCGCAGGCCAAGGGCGACCTCGAACTCGCCGGGACCGGACAGCCCAACGGCTTCGGCGATCTCTACCAGGGCGCCGTCGTCGCCAAGGACTCGCCGCTGCGCGACGTGCTCCTGAAGGCGGTCCAGAAGCTGATCGACAACGGAACCTACGGACAGATCATGAAGAAGTGGGGCCTGTCCGCCAACCAGCTCGACAAGCCCGGCGTCAACCTCGGCGGCGCCGCCTGACCACCGTGAGGAGGTGCGCCGCCCATGGCCACCACTGACGCTCCCCCGCCCATGACCGGCGAGGACCCGGCGGAGCCCGGCTCCCGTACCGGTTCCGGCAGTTCGTCCGGCGCGGTCCCCGCCGTGGACGTCGCCGGGGCCACCCCGGTCCGGCATCCCCTGCGCTGGCTCTCGGTCCTGGTCCTCGCGGTCCTCGCCGCCCAGCTCACGCACTTCCTGGTGACCAACGCCAACTTCGAATGGTCCACGGTCGGCAGCTACTTCGGCGCCCAGGTGATCGGCCAGGGCATCGCCACGACCGTCGAACTGACCGTGGTGGCCATGCTCATCGGCATCGTCGGCGGTGTGCTCGTCGCGGTCGGCCGGATGTCGGAGAACCGCGTGCTGAGCGCGGTCTGCGGCGCGTACGTCTGGTTCTTCCGCGGCATCCCGGTCCTGGTCCAGCTGGTGTTCTGGTACAACCTGTCCGCTTTGCTGCCCCGGATCTCCTTCGGGGTGCCGTTCGGCCCCGAGTTCGTCAGCGGGCAGACCAACTCCCTGATCACCCCGCTGCTCGCCGCCATCCTCGGCCTCGGGCTCAACGAGGCCGCGTACATGGCGGAGATCGTGCGCGGCGGGCTGCTCGGTGTCGACCAGGGCCAGTCGGAGGCCGCGGCGGCGCTCGGCATGGGCCGGGCGCGGATCCTGCGGCGGGTGGTGCTGCCCCAGGCGATGCGGTTCATCGTGCCGCCCACCGGCAGCCAGGTCATCAACATGATGAAGGCCACCTCGCTGGTGAGCGTCATCGCGCTGGCCGATCTGCTCTACACCGTGCAGTCGATCTACAACCGCACCTTCGAGACCATCCCGCTGCTGATCGTCGCCTGCCTCTGGTACCTGGTGATGACGTCCGTGCTGTACGTCGGCCAGTCGTTCATCGAGCGGTACTACGCGCGCGGGGCGACCCGTAACGCCCCGCAGGGCTTCTGGGACTTCGCCTTCTTCCGGCGCCGGGCCGCCGCCGGGGCGCCCCTCGCCGGGGAGCGGGACGCGCGGCACGAGCAGGAGGAGAGGACCTCATGACGGAGGACAGCCTGACCAAGATCCCCGCGCCCTCGCCCGCTCCTCCGGAGGCGTCTACGGAGGCAGCCGTGGACGCGGCCGGCCCGCCGCTCGTCGTGGCGCGGAACGTCCACAAGAAGTTCGGCCATCTGGAGGTGCTGCGCGGCATCGACCTCGACGTCCGCGCGGGCGAGGTCGTGGTGCTGCTGGGCCCGTCCGGCTCCGGGAAGTCGACGTTCCTGCGGTGCGTCAACCACCTCGAACAGATCGACTCGGGCTCCATCCACGTCGGTGGCCAGTTGATCGGCCACCGCCGCTCGGGCGCCCGGGTCCACCATCTGCGCCCCGGCGAGGTGACCCGGCAGCGCCGCGACATCGGGATGGTCTTCCAGCACTTCAACCTCTTCCCGCACCTGACGATCCTGGGGAACGTCACGGAGGCGCCGGTGGGCGTGCTCCGCGTACCGAAGGCGCAGGCGCGCAGGACCGCGCTGGAACTGCTGGAGCGGGTCGGCCTGTCGGACAAGGCCGACGCCTATCCGCGCCAGCTGTCCGGCGGCCAGCAGCAGCGGGTGGCGATCGCCCGCGCCCTGGCGATGCGGCCGAAGCTGATGCTCTTCGACGAGCCGACCAGCGCCCTGGACCCGGAGCTCGTCGGCGAGGTCCTGGCCACCATGCGGGATCTGGCGCGCGACGGGCTCACCATGCTGGTGGTGACGCACGAGATCGGCTTCGCGCGGGAGGTGGCGGACCGGGTGGTGTTCATGGACGGCGGCCGGGTCCTGGAGAGCGGCACTCCCAAGGAGGTGCTCGACCACCCGTCCAACCCGCGGACCAGGGCGTTCCTGGCCCGCTTCCTCTGACCACCGCACCCCGCGCCTCCGGCGGTCCGGCCGCCTAGGCGGCCGGACCGAGGGCCTCCAGTGCCCGGTCCACGTCCTCGGTGGTGTTGTAGAGGTGGAAGGCGGTACGCAGCGAGCCCGCGCGGACCGCGACCGCCACCCGGGCCTGCCGGAGGCCGGGGTGGCGGTGGGCCAGTCCCGGCAGCGCGACGACGGCGGAGTCCCCGGCGTCCACGGGCACGTGGCCGAGGGCGGCCAGCCCCTTGCGGAAGCGGGCGGCGAGCGCGGTGTCATGGGCGTGGATCCGCTCGACGCCGATCTCCTCCAGGAGGGCGAGGGACCGCGCGGCCCCGCAGTAGGCGAGGAGGGCCGGCGACTCGTCGTAACGGCGTGCCGAGCGCGCCAGTTCGCCGACGGGCCCGTAGGTGCTGGCCCAGGGGTCCTCGCCCGCGACCCAGCCCGCGTGGAGCGGCACCAGCGACTCCTGCGCCTCCTCGGTCACGGTGAGGAACGACGTGCCGCGCGGGGAGCACAGGTACTTGTAGCCGGCGGTGACGGTGTAGTCGTACGCCCCCGCCGCCAGCGGCAGCCAGCCGGCCGACTGGCTGGCGTCCAGCAGCGTACGGGCGCCGTGCGCCGCGGCGGCGGCCCGTACCCCCGCCAGATCGGCGATCCTGCCGTCCGCGGACTGGACGGCGGAGAAGGCGACGAGCGCGGTCTCCGGCCGGACCTCCTCGGCCAGCCGGTCCAGCGGGACATAGCGCGTCCTGAGATCGCCACGGATCGCGAACGGGGTCGGGACGGAGCTGAACTCCCCCTCCGGCAGCAGGACTTCGGCGCCGGGCCGGAGCGAGGCCGCGATCACCGCGATGTGCACGGCGACCGAGCCGCCGACGGCGACCCGGTCGGCCGGCACCCCGGCGAGCCGGGCGAAGGAGGCACGGGCGGCGTTGACGATCTCGAAGCCGCCGTCCGCCAACCCGCCCCGCCCGGTCGCGTTGGCCTCCGCCATTTCCTGGACGGCGGCGACGGCCCGGCGGGGCAGCAGGCCGCAGGTCGAGGTGTTCAGATACGTCATGTCCGGCGCGAACTCGGCGCTCACCAGAGTGTCCATGCGTTCCACCCTGTGGGCCCGCCCTCCCCCGGTCAATCACGCATGTCTGACGGACGGACCGAAGCGTTGCTTATGCATGGGCCCCGGCCTGCGCACGGCTGTCCCACGCCTGCTCCAGCGCCTGGGTGAACACCTCGGCGGGCTGGCCGCCGGAGACGCCGTACCGCCGGTCGAGCACGAAGAACGGCACCCCGTTCGCGCCCAGTTCGGCGGCCTCGCGCTGGTCGGCCCGTACCTCGGCGGCGTACGCCTCCGGGTCGGCGAGCACCGCGCGCGCCTCGGCCTCTTCGATCCCCGCCTCGACCGCGAGCCCCACCAGTGTGTCCTCGTCGTAGACGGAGCGCTCCTCGGCGAAGTTGGCCCGGTAGACGAGGTCGAGCAGCGCGTCCTGACGGCCGCGGGCCTTGGCGAGATGGAGCAGGCGGTGGATGTCGAAGGTGCTGCCGTAGTCCCGCCCGTCGAGGACGTAACCGAGCCCTTCCGAGCGCGCGTTGGAGGCGACGTGCTCCTCCATCTCGCGCACCTCCGCCGGGGTGCGCCCCGTCTTGGCCACCAGCATGTCGAGGACCGTCCCGGTGTCCGCCTTGGTCAGCCGGGGGTCCAGCTCGAAGGACCGGTGCACGACCTCCACCTCGTCCCGGTGCGCGAATCCGGCCAGCCCCTTCTCGAACCGGGCCTTGCCGATGTAGCACCAGGGGCAGGCGATGTCGCTCCAGATCTCCACGCGCATGTGTCTGATTCCTCCAGGTCACGTCCGCCGCGTTCGCGACCCGGTACGGGCACGACGACGGCGCTCAGCCGGTGCGGAGGCACCCTCCGCACCCTGCGGCAACGCGCCCGGCCGACGACTCATTCCCCGCGGCTCATTCCCGGCAGCTCATTCCCGGCGGCTCATTCTCCGCTCAGCCCGTGGTGGGGAACCTGGTGGATGTAGGAGGCGCCGCAGGCGTGGCAGAGCGGCTGCCCGGCGGGGGTGCCCCACAGGTCGGCCGACTGGGTGACGGCCGCCGGGTCGAGATCGCGTCCGCAGAGGGCGGTCGCCTCGTCGGCCCGTGCCATGTGCCAGACGAAGAACCGGGGCTCCGGGTCGCGGGGCGAGGCGCCCTCCTCGTACTCCGCGCGCATTTCGTAGTCCATGGGGTATCTCCTGACCTGCGCCATGTCCGGGGAACCGAGGCGGAGACGGAAATGCCCCGTCCGGCGCAGCGGGCCGGACGGGGCGGGAGTGCCGGTCGGGACAGCGGTCAGGAGAAGACCACGGAGCGCAGCTTGAGCCGCTCGGACGCGGAGCCGCCGGGGCGCAGCGAGTAGTGGTCGCCGTCGCACTCCGGCCCGGTGAAGACCGTCGCGGTGGAGTTGGTGCGGTTGCGCGGCGAGTGGGCGGGCGGTACGTACTCGCCGGCCGCCTGGGGGATCGTGATGCAGGTGCGGCTCGCGGGGTTCACGAGCTCGCCGAGGCGGGGCTCGCCCGCGATGTCCGTGTAGAGGTAGCTGAAGGTGCCCTCGGCGGCCGAGGCCTGCCCCGGGAGGGCGACGAGCAGGGTGAGGGCGCCGACGGCGGCGGCCAGGGTGGTGCGGAGGCGCATGAGGGGGAACTCCTTGTGTCGTGCCGGGCCTTGAGGCTCCACGACACCGCCCCCGCGCGGCGGGCCCGTAGCCGCGGCGTCACCCGAAAGCGGCGGCGGAAACGTTCCGTCCTCACCCGTACGGAGCAGTCGGGTCGGGGCGCGGGCCCGGAGCGCGGGCCTGGAACGCGGGCCCCGGAGCGCGGGCCTGGAACGCCGCCGCCCCACCGCACGCGGTGTGCGGTGGGGCGGCGGCGGAGCGAGGTGAGTGGGGGCTCAGCTCAGCTCTCGGGGCGGCCGTCGACGCGGCGCGGCAGGTCCAGCGGGTTCTCGTCGCGCAGCTCCGGCGGGAGCAGCGCGGCCGGCGTGGACTGGTACGAGACCGGGCGCAGCCAGCGCTCGATCGCCGTGGCGCCGACCGAGGTGGAGGTGGAGGTCGTCGCCGGGTAGGGGCCGCCGTGCTGCTGGGCGGGGGCGACCGCCACGCCGGTGGGCCAGCCGTTGACGAGGACGCGGCCGGCCAGCGGGGTCAGCTCGGCAAGGAGTTCGGCGGCGCCGGGCTCGGTGCCTTCGGCCTCCTCACCGGCGAGGTGGAGGGTGGCGGTGAGGTTGCCGGGGAGGCGGGAGAGGATCGAGGTGACCTCGTCCGTGGAGGTGTAGCGGGCGACGACCGCGACCGGGCCGAAGCACTCCTCCAGCAGCAGGTCGTGCGGTCCCTCCGCGGTGAGCAGTTCGGCGGGCAGCGTGAGGAAGCCCGCGCTGACGGTGTGCTCGCCGCCCGCGCCGGGGGTGACCGGGGCGTCCACGCCGGGGAGCGCGGCCCGTTCGGCCACGCCCGCGACGAAGGCGTCGCGCATCCGGTGGTCGAGCATCACGCCGGGCTCGGTCTCGCTGACCGCGGCGGTCAGGGACTTGACCAGCCGGTCGCCGGGCTCGCCGGCCGGGGCGAGCACGAAGCCGGGCTTGGTGCAGAACTGGCCGACGCCCAGCGTCATCGAACCGGCGAGGCCGGCGCCGATCTCCTCGGCGCGTCCGGCCGCGGCGGCCTCGGTGATCACGACGGGGTTGAGGGAGCCCAGTTCGCCGTGGAACGGGATGGGCGCGGGCCGGGCCGCGGCCGCGTCGAAGAGGGCGCGCCCGCCGCGTACGGAGCCGGTGAAGCCGGCCGCCGACACCAGCGGGTGCCTGACCAGCTCGACACCGGCCTCGAAGCCGTGGACGAGGGAGACGACGTCCTCGGGCAGCCCGACCTCGGCGGCGGCCCTGCGCAGCACGGAGACGCACAGCTCGGAGGTGGCCGGGTGGTCGGGGTGCGCCTTGACGACGACCGGGCAGCCGGCCGCGAGCGCGCTCGCGGTGTCGCCGCCGGGCACGGAGAAGGCGAACGGGAAGTTGCTCGCGGAGTAGACGGCGACGACGCCGAGCGGCACCTTGTAGCGGCGCAGGTCGGGCCAGGGCGGCGTACGGTCGGCGTCGGCGTGGTCGATGCGTACGTCGAGGAAGGCGCCCTCGTCGACGACCTCGGCGAAGGCCCGCAGCTGGGCCGTGGTGCGGGCGAGCTCGCCGGTGAGCCGTACGGGCCCGAGAGCGGTCTCGGCGTCCGCCGCCTCGATGACGTGCTCACCCGCGGCGTCGAGCAGGTCGGCCGCCGTCCGGAGCAGGGCCGCGCGCACCGTTCGGTCGGCGAGCGCGCCCCTGACGGCGTGCGCGCCCCGTACCGCGCTGTCCACTTCCGCGGCGGTGGCCTCCTGCGCGACCTGCTCACGCTGCTTCCCCGTTCGGGGGTCGACACTCCAGACTGGTGCTGCTGCCACCACGGCTTCCTTCCCGAAGTTGTTCGGTATTCTGAACAGGATTCCTGATAGTGAATGTGCAAGGACTCTATTTCCGCACGTTCTGTGTGGTCAAGAGCGGTCAAGTGGGCAAGGCGAGCGGGCCAGAAGAGGCGAGGGACGATGTCGGCTGCGGAAACCGGTGGAGCACAAGTCAAGTCCGCGGTACGGACGGTCGAGTTGCTCGAATACTTCGCCGGGCGCCCCGGCATGCACTCCCTCGCCACCGTCCAGGAGGCGGTCGGCTACCCCAAGTCGAGCCTCTACATGCTGCTGCGCACGCTGGTCGAGCTGGGCTGGGTGGAGACGGACGCGACGGGGACGCGGTACGGCATCGGCGTACGGGCGCTGCTCGTCGGCACGTCGTACATCGACGGGGACGAGGTCGTGGCCGCCGCCCGGCCGACGCTGGACCGGCTCTCGGACGACACCAGTGAGACCATCCACCTCGCGCGGCTCGACGGCATCAATGTGGTCTATCTCGCGACCCGCCAGTCCCAGCACTATCTGCGGCCCTTCACCCGCGTCGGCCGCCGACTGCCCGCCCACTCGACCTCGCTCGGCAAGGCGCTCCTCGCGACGCACAGCGACGAGCAGGTGCGCAAGCTGCTGCCCGAGACGCTGCCCGCGCTGACCGAGCACACGATCACCGACCGCGAGAAGCTCATCGAGGAGCTGCACACGGTGCGTGAGCAGGGGTACGCCGTGGACCGCGAGGAGAACACCCTCGGGCTGCGCTGCTTCGGGATCGCGATCCCGTACCGGACGCCCGCGCGGGACGCGATCAGCTGCTCGGTGCCGGTGGCCCGGCTCACGCCCGCGCACGAGCAGATGATCAAGGACACGCTGTTCGACGCGCGCGACCGGCTCACGCTCGCCACCCGGCGGCTCTGAGCGCCAGGATGAAGAGTTCGCCGGTATTCGCCAGCATTTCGCCAGTATGAAGAGTTTCTGAGAAGCGCCTTCCGGGGGAACGCGGCGCCCTCCCCCGCTCGTCCCTCATACGGGATGAACAAGACGATCAGACACACAGCGGTCATCTGCCTCTCCCTGGTGCTCGCCCTTCTCGTACGGGCGACCTGGCTCCAGGCGTACGAGGCCAAGGCGCTCGCGGACGACACGCACAACCGTCGCGCCGCCATCGCGCAGTACGCGCAGCCCTTGGGCGACATCGTCGTGGCCGGTTCTCCGGTCACCGGCTCCAGAAAAACGACCGGCGGCGATCTGGCGTACGAGCGCACGTACCGGGACGGCGCCCTCTACGCGCCCGTCACCGGCTACAGCTCGCAGGTGTACGGCTCCACCCAGTTGGAGGGCATCTACGCGGACATCCTCGACGGGACCGACAGCCGGCTCCAGAACCCGGTCGACGCGCTCATGGGCAAGCAGGCGAAGCCCGGCGACGTGCTGACGACGATCGACCCCGCCGTGCAGCGCGCCGGATACGCCGCGCTGGGCTCCACCAAGGGCGCCGCCGTCGCGATCGATCCGAAGACCGGCCGGGTCCTCGCCGTGGTCAGCACGCCCGGGTACGACCCGACGCGGATCAGCGGGACCACGGACGGCTCGGCGTGGACCCAGCTCACCGGGGACGCGGACAAGCCCATGGTCAACCGCGCCCTGCGACAGCCGCTGCCGCCGGGTTCGACGTTCAAGCTGGTCGTCGCGGCGGCGGCGCTGGAGGACGGGCTGTACAGCTCGGTGGACGAGGCGACGGACAGCCCCGATCCGTACACGCTGCCCACGACGAGCCAGCAGCTGGGCAACGAGAACGCCTCCGCGCCCTGCGAGAACGCGACGATCCGCACGGCGCTGCGGTACTCGTGCAACACCGTCTTCGCGAAGATGGCCGTCGATCTCGGGCAGGACAAGGTCCGGGCCATGGCGGAGAAGTTCGGGTTCAACGACACCACGCAGGACATGCCGGTGCGCGCCTCGGCGAGCGTCTACCCCTCCGGCATGGACAAGGCGCAGACGGCGCTGACCGGCATCGGCCAGTTCGATGTGACGGCGACGCCGCTCCAGATGGCGATGGTCTCGGCGGCGCTGGCCGACGACGGGCTGATGGCCGCGCCCCACATGGTGTCCAAGGTCGTCGACGCGAGCGGGGACACCCTCCAGGAGTACCCGGACGGGGACACGACCCGGATCGTCTCGTCCGCCACCGCGGAACAGTTGCGCAGCGCAATGGTGACGGTCGTCCAGGACGGCACCGGGACCAACGCGAAGATCGACGGCGCCGAGGTGGGCGGCAAGACGGGCACCGCGCAGCACGGCGTGGAGAACAGCCGTACGCCGTACGCCTGGTTCACGTCGTACGCGAAGGACGCGTCCGGCGGCAAGCAGGTGGCGGTCGCGGTGATCGTGGAGGACTCGGGCGCGGCGCGCTCGGAGGTGAGTGGCAACGGGCTGGCCGCGCCGATCGCGCAGAAGATGATGAAGGCGGCCCTGAAGTGACCCGTGCGGCCCATGCCGCCGATGCGGCCGGTTCTGAGGATCCTCAGCTCACTCCGCTCCCCCGGCGAGCCGGGAAGTAGGTCTTTCTCCCCATGCGGCGGCCCGCTCCTCAGCCGCCACACTGACGCCCGGTGCGCCGCGGTGGAAGGGGTGGGTGGAGACCATGGGGTCGACGCGTGGGGGCGTGGTACGGGACCGGAACGCGGCGCTCTACCTCGCCGGGATCGTGGTCTCCGGGTTCGGCACGTCCGCGATGTGGCTGGTGTCGGGCGTCTGGGTCAAGTCGCTGACGGGGTCGGACAGCCTGGCCGCGCTCACGGTCTTCGCGATGTGGGCGCCGGTCCTGGTCGGCCCGCTGCTGGGGGTGGTGGCCGACCGGGTGCGGCGGCGCCCGCTGCTGATCGGCTGCCAGCTCACGATGGCGGTGCTGCTCATGGCGCTGCCCGCGGTGGACTCGGCGGACCGGATCTGGATCCTGTTCTGCGTGCTGTTCGTGTACGGCGCGAGCGGTGTCGTCCAGGACGCGGCGGAGGCGGCCCTGGTCGCCGCCTCCGTCGACCGGCGGCTGCTGGGCGACTTCAACGGGCTGCGGATGACCGCCAACGAGGGCATGAAGCTGCTGGCGCCGCTCGCGGGCGCCGCGCTCTACGCGCGGTACGGCGGCGGCCCCGTCGCGCTGCTCGACGCGGCGACGTTCGTCCTGGCCGCGGGCCTCTTCGCGCTGTTGCGGGTACGGGAGGACCGGCCGGACCCGGCGCCGCCGGGCGCCTGGCGGACCGGGCTCGTGGCGGGCGTCCGGCGGCTGCGGGAATCGCCGGCCCTCCGCCCGCTCGTCGGCGCCGCGTCGGTCACGATGCTGCTCGCGGGGGTCAACGGGGCGGCCGTCTACGCCGTGATCGACCGGGGACTCGGCCACGCCCCGGCGTACGCGGGGGTGCTGTACGCGGCGCAGGGGGCCGGGTCCGTGCTGACCGGGATCCTCGCCGGTCCGCTGCTGCGGCGGCTGCCCGAGCGGGGGTACGCCGCGGCCGGGATCGCGCTGTTCGCGGTGTCGGTCGCGGCGCGGGCGCTGCCGTACGACGCGGTGGTGCTGGCGAGCGCCGTGGGGGTGGGTCTGGGGCTGCCGTGTGTGCTGATCGCCGCGCTCACCGCCGTCCAGCGGGAGACACCGGACGCGGTGCTCGGCCGGACGGCGGCGACCGCCAACACCCTGATCCATGTCCCGAACGCGGTGGCGCTGGGGCTCGGCGCGGGGCTGGTGGCCGTCGTCGACCACACCGTGCTGCTGGCGGTGGCCGGTGCGGCCGGGCTGCTGACGGCCGGGGGACTCCTGCGGGCGGCGGCGCCGGGGGCGGAAGGGGCCGCGGGCTCACCCGCCCAGGTGTGAGAGCGCCGCCCTGACCGCCGCCAGATCCGCGTCGGAGGCGAGTCCCGCGTGGTAGAGGCGCAGTTCGGTCGCGCCGAGTTCCGCGGCGCGCGCCGCGTCCTCGGCGAGGGTGGCCGGGCTGCCGCCCATGCCGCTCACGACGCCGAAGTTGGCGGCCAGCACGGAGGTTCCGGTGCGGTGGTCCGCGAACGGGCCGAGCATCGCCGGTGCCGCGCCGCCCCCGCAGGGCAGGACCACGCCGTCCGCGACGCCGAGGATGTGCGCCGGGTCCACGCCGGTGTTGGCGCCGACCCGGTACGAGGCCGGGTCGGCGTGGAGCAGCACCTGGAAGCCGGGGGGCGCCTCCGCCCGTACGGCCGCGACGGCCGCCTCCTGGAACCCGCGGGCGACGCCGCCGCGCCACGCGGCGACGAGGGCCGCGAGATCCGCGCCGAGCAGCTTCTCGACGGCGGGCCATCCGCTCTCCTGCGAGCCGGTGGCCCACACGGGCTCCAGGGAGCGGCGTACGGCGGCGGCCACCTCGTCCGGGTCGGCCCCGAGGCCCGCGTACCCCTCCCGGCAGACCGTGCAGAAGCAGAGCGACATCAGGTACTGCGCGGCGTCCCCGAGGGCGACGCCGGCGGTCTTGTCGTGGGCGTGCAGATGGCCGAATCCGTACCAGCCGCAGGATTCCAGCTCCGTGCCGCCCGTGCCGGGGCGGACACCGGCCTCGGCGGCCAGCTCCGTCAGGTACGCGGCGACGTCGGGGCGCGCGACGCACGGCGCCCAGGGGTAGCGGTCGCCGTAGGCGTTGACCACGGAGGTGTCGGGGCGCTCCGCGCCGAGCCGGGAGTTGTGCGCGAGGACGACCCAGCTGTGCACGTCGAGCCCCGCCCCGGCGAGCGCCTCGGCGGCCGCCCGGTAGGCGTCGCCGGGGGCCCAGTCGCCCGCGGCGTACGGGCGCGGCTCGCGGCCCGCCCAGCGGGCGGGGTCCGGCGGGTAGAGGACGGCGGCGTGCTCGGCGGTGACGATCCGGTGGCGCGGGTGGCGGGGGGTGAGGGCGCGGGTGGAGTGGTAGGCCGCGGCGAGGGTGACCTGCCGGACGCCGAGGTCAGCGATCCTGGCGGGGGCGTCGGGGTCACCCACGACGTCCCAGGGGTAGACGAAGGCGGAAGTCCTCACGCGTCCTCCTCACGGGCGTCGCCGGTGCCGCCGGTCGTGCCGGTGTCTCCGGGCGTGCCGTCGGGGAGCAGCGTACGGCCGTGCTCGATGAGTTCGGCGAGGACCTTGAGGTGGTCGGCGCCCGGTTCGCGCAGCGGTGGCCGTACCTCTCCCACCTCCAGGCCGCCGAGCCGTACCCCCGCCTTGACGAGCGAGACGGCGTAGCCGCGGCCCAGGTTGCGCAGTTCGACCAGGGGTACGAAGAAGCCGTCGATCAGCCGGGTGGCGGTCGCGTCGTCCCCGGTGGTCAGCGCCCGGTGGAAGGCGAGCGCGATGTCGGGCGCGAAGGCGAACACCGCGGAGGAGTAGAGGGTGACGCCGATGCCCCGGTAGGCCAGCCCGGTGAGTTCGGCGGTGGGCAGCCCGTTGAAGTACAGGAACTCCTGCCCGGGGAGTTCGCGGCGGACGGTGCTGACGATGCGCTGGAGCAGATCGAGGTCGCCGTAGCCGTCCTTCAGCCCGATGATCTTCTCGACCCGCGCCAGGGCGACCACGGTCGCGGGGGTGAAGACCACGTTGTCGCGCTGGTAGACGATGGTCTCCAGGGAGGTGGCTGCGGCCAGCGCGGTGTAGTGGCGGACCAGCCCCTCCTGGTCGGCGACGACCAGATAGGGCGGCAGGGCGAGCAGCCCGTCCGCGCCCGCCTCCTCGGCGATCCGCGCGTACCGCACGGCGAGCGCCGTGCCGTAGCCGGCGCCGGCCACGACGGGCACGCGGCCCGCGGTCTCCTCGACGGCGGCGGCGACGCACTGCCGGAACTCGTCCGGGTCCAGCGCGTGGAACTCGCCCGTACCGCAGCACGCGAAGACGGCGGCGGCGCCCGCGTCGACACCGGCGCGCACATGCGCGCGGTAGGCGTCGAGGTCGAGGCCGCCGTCCGGTCCGTACGCGGTGACGGGGAAGAACAACGGCCCGGCCACTTCGGTGAGGCGGGCGGCGAGCGGGGCTGAGGTCACGGGCGCTCCCTGGCCGTGCGGCGAGCGGCCGACCGCTCGTGCACCAATATGATCGACGTCCACGTCTCTGAACGCCGCCACGCTAGGCCAGCCCTGAGGTGCCGGTCAAGACGGTGCGCGGCAACCTGGGGACGGAATGGCCACCTTCGGGCGACACTTGACGGTGCCCGGCCGGACTCCCTATTTTGTCCACGCATGTGAATTCCGTCTACGAATCTGAGTGCGCTCCGAACCGTCGAGATCCGACCCATCGCGATCCGAGCCGTCGAGAACCGAACCGCCGAGAACCGTCGAGGAGATTCCGCCCATGCCCGCACCCCGCACCGTCCTGCTCACCGGCGCCGCCGGCGGCCTCGGCACCCTGATGCGGGGCCTGCTGCCCGCGTACGGCTACGAGCTGCGGCTCTTCGACGCCACACCCATTGAGGGCGAGCCGGACGCGATCACGGCGGACCTGGCGGACAAGGCAGCGCTGCGCGAGGCGGTGACGGGTGTCGACGCGATCATCCACCTCGCGGGCATCTCGCTGGAAGCCTCCTTCGACAAGATCCTGCGCGCCAACATCGAAGGCACGTACAACCTGTACGAGGCGGCGCACGCGGCGGGCGTACGGCGCACGGTGTTCGCCTCCAGCAACCACACGGTCGGCTTCACCCCGCGCCCCGAGCCCGGCGAGCCGCTGATCCCGATCGACACGCCCCGCCGCCCCGACACCTTCTACGGGCTCTCCAAGTGCTTCGGCGAGGACCTGGCGCAGCTCTACTGGGAACTGCACGGCCAGGAGACCGTCTCCGTACGCATCGGCTCCTGCTTCCTGGAGCCCACCACGGTCCGGATGCTCTCCATCTGGCTGAGCCCCGGCGACTGCGCCCGGCTCTTCCACGCGGCGCTCACCGCCGAGGACGTCGGCCACACCACGGTCTACGGCTCGTCCGCCAACACCCGGCTGTGGTGGGACCTGACGACCGCGCGGGCGCTCGGGTACGAGCCGCAGGACGACTCGGAGCAGTACGCCGAGAAGCTCATCGCGGAGCAGGGCGAGGCGGATCCGGCCAACCCCGCGCACACGCGGCTGGGCGGCGCCTTCACCACCGACCCGCCGCAGTGGCCGTACTGACCGGGGCGGCCGCACCGGGACGCGTCCAGGGGCCTCCAGGGACGCCCGAGCGGTATCCGAGGGGGCATCCGAGGGGGCAGGAAGCCTTCGAAGGTAAGGGCCGAAGGTAGTCGAAGGTAAGGGAACGGCAAAGCGGGGTCGTTCGTTACGCCTGGCATGACAGCTATGACCCCCGGCTCGAACATCCCTCTCCCCACCGCCCACATCGCGGTGGACGTCGCCGCTCCGGTGCGGCTCGACGTATCGGGCCTGCTGCTCACCGCCGACGGCAAGGTGCGCTCAGACGACGATTTCATCTTCTACAACCAGCCGGCGGGCCCCGGCGTGAGCTACCGCTCCGGCGGGGGTTCGGCGCCCGACGCGATCGTCGTCGACACCACCGCCGTCCCGGCCGGCATCGAGAAGATCGTCGTCACGGCGAGCCCGGACGCCGCGGGCCAGAGCTTCCAGGGCATCGAGCCCACGGCCACGATCCGTGACGCCGCCGGCACCGCGCTGGCCAGCTTCACCCCGCCCCGGCTGGGCGCGGAGACGGCCCTCGTGATCGTGGAGATCTATCTGCGCAACGGCGCCTGGAAGGCCCGCGCGGTCGGCCAGGGGTACGCCGACGGGCTGGCCGGGATCGCCACCGACTTCGGCGTCTCCGTCGAGGAGCCCGCGCCGGCCGCGCCCCCGGCGCCCGCCGCCGCGCCCGTCGCCGACCCGCGGGTCGCCGCTCCCCCGGTCCCGGCCACGCCGCCCGCGGCCCCCGCGGCTCCGGCGCCCGGCAGCGGGAAGATCAACCTGGACAAGGGCCGGATCAGTCTCCAGAAGAACCAGACGGTGTCCCTGGTCAAGGGCGGCGCCCCGCTGCTCAGCCGGGTGAAGATGGGACTCGGCTGGGAGCCGGCGTACCGGGGCAAGGACATCGACCTCGACGCGTCCGTGATCGTCTACGGCCCGAACCGGAACCACATCGAGAGCTGCTACTTCGGCAAGCTCTCCATCCTGAACGGAGCGATCAAGCACTCCGGCGACAACCTCACGGGCGAGGGCGGCGGGGACGACGAGGTGATCGTCGTCGACCTCGGGAAGATCCCCGCCGAGGTGAGCGGCCTGGTCTTCACGGTCAACTCGTTCTCCGGGCAGAAGTTCACCGAGGTAGCCAAGGCGTACTGCCGGCTGATCGACGCGGCGAACGGCGAGGAGCTGGTGCGCTTCGACCTGACCACCGCAGAGCCGCAGACGGGCGTGATGATGGCGAAGCTGATCCGCCAGTTCTCCGGCGAGTGGGAGATGACCGGCCTCGGGGAGTTCGCGAAGTCCCGGACGGTGCGCGGCATGGTCAAGCCCGCCGCGAAGATCCTCTGAGCAGAACGGTACGCGGGACGTAGGCGGGACGGCCCGCGGGGCAGCGCGAAGCCCCCGGGCCTGCCGCGGGTCCTGAAGGTCCGCCGCGGGCCCGGGGGCCGGGGCAACGCGCTCCGAAGACCGGCTTCAGAGCTTGGTGAGCTTGGCGAAGGGGCTCAGGATCCGCCCCTGTCGACCCGAGAAATCGATGAGCACTGCGTGTTCGCCCTCGACTCCGATGACTCTTCCCAATCCGAACTGATCATGGGAAACCCGGTCTCCCACGTCGAACTGCTCGGGCGGAGGTGAGGCCGGGGCCTGGCGGTTGAAGGGACTGGACGGCAGGTGGCGCCGGGATCCGGCTGACTTTGTCATTACGTGGAGTATGCGCCCAAGGGACCCCGCCGCGCCATGCCCGACCGCGGACGAGCCACCGGATCGCGCGCCCCGGGCCCGTACGCGCCCCTTCCCGCTCCCCCGTCCCGGCCCCGTTTTTTCCGCGTCAGCGGCGCGGTGAGCGCCGCCAGGGGCCGGTGACGGCCAGCATGATGCCCGGTTCCTGGATGTTGGCGAAGAGAGTGCGGCCGTCGGGCGAGAACACGACGCCCGTGAACTCGCTGTCGTTGAGATCGTTGCGCGCGATGGGGTACGTCCGCCCCCGCTCCGTCGCGCCGAAGAGGTGCTGAAGCCCCTCTCCGTCCTCCGCGATGACCAGACCGCCGTACGGTGAGACGGTGATGTTGTCGGGGCCGTCGAAGCCGCCGTCCTCCGTGGGATCCGGGTTGACGCCGAGCAGCACCTTGAGGGTGAGCGTGCGCCGCCGCGGGTGGTAGAACCACACCTGGCCGTCGTGCGGGGTCCCGGGGCTCTCGGCGCGGGCGTACGAGGACACGAGGTACGCGCCGCCGTCCCCCCACCACATGCCCTCCAGCTTCCTGGCCCGGGTGACGTCCCCGGTGCCGAACTGCTCCCGTACGTCGACGGTCCGCGCGTCCCGTTCCGGTACGTCCACCCAGTCGACGCCGTAGACCGTGCCGATCCGGGTGGCCCGCGAGAGGTCGTCGACGAACGAGCCGCCCGCGTCGAAGCAGCGCGGCGCCTGGAGCGCGCCCGCGTCGTCGGCGAGCCGGGCGAACTGGCCGCGGCCGTGCTTGAAGCCGTGCGGCGGGATCCAGCGGTAGAACAGGCCGTTGGGACCCGAGGCGTCCTCGGTCAGATACGCGTATCCGGTGCGCGGGTCGATGACGACGGCCTCGTGGTCGTACCGGCCGAGCGCCTTGATCGGCCGGGGGTCACGGTTGGCGCGCCGGTCGTACGGGTCGACCTCGAAGACATAGCCGTGGTCCTTGGTCATCCCGTTCTCGCCGGCGCGGTCGGTGTTCTCCTCGCAGGTCAGCCAGGTGCCCCAGGGGGTGCGTCCGCCCGCGCAGTTGGTCGACGTACCGGCGATGCCGACCCACTCGGCGGTCCGGCCGTCCGGGCGCGTCTCCACGACCGTGCAGCCGCCGGCCGCGGCGGGGTCGTAGACCAGGCCCTCGGTGAGCGGCACGGGGTGGGGCCAGTCGGACCGGGGGCCCTTCAGCTCGTGGTTGTTGACGAGCAGGGTGACCCCGCGGGAGCCCTCGAACGTCGCCGTTCCGTCGTGGTTCGAGGGTGTGTACTCGCCGGTCTCCAGCTTGGTGACCCCGCTGTGGGTGACGACCCGGTACGAGAAACCGGCCGGTAGCGCGAGCATGCCGCGCGGATCGGCGACGAGGGGCCCGTATCCCGGCTCGGGCACGGGACCTGACGCGACGTCGGGCGCGTCGTCGGCGGCGAGCGCGCCGGGCGCGGTGGCGAACGTCCCCGCGGCGCCGGTGAGGACGAGTCCCGCGCCGGTGAGCGCGGATCTTCCGGTGAATTCCCTGCGGGTCAGCGGCATCGGGTCTCCTTGGGGCGGCGGAAGGAGGTACGGCGGCGGCGAAGCCACGGAAGTGCGGAGGTACGCTCCCGGCACTGCCGCGGAGGTACGCTCCCCGACGCTGCCGCCCGTGCCTGAACGGCGGTTGAACACCGTCCGACGACGAGAGGCCCCGATCCGTGAATCTCCCCGCCGGCAAGCACACCGAGAAGGCCCGCACGAAGCTCGCCGCCACCGGTCGGGGCATCCTCGTCAGCGGCGCGTCACGCGGTCTCGGCCGGGCCGTCTGCCGGGCGTTCGCCGCCCAGGGCGACCGGGTCGCGGTCCACTACGGCAGCCGCGCCGCCGACGCCCGCGCCACCCTGGAGTCGCTCACCGGCACGGGCCACGTGCTGGTCGGCGGTGATCTCTCCGACCCGGTGGAGGCGGCCCGGGTCGCGGACGAGGCCGCGGAGGCGCTCGGCGGGATCGATGTCCTCGTCAACAACGCGGCGGTGAACGAGGCCCACCCGCCGGCCACGACGGAGTACGAGGAATGGACGGCGGTCTGGCAGCGCCATCTCTCCGTCAACCTCCTGGCGACGGCACTGCTCAGCCACCGCGCCGCGCACGGCATGATCGCCCGTGCGACGGCCGGCCGGATCATCAACATCGGCTCCCGGGGCGCCTTCCGCGGCGAACCGGACCACCCGGCGTACGGGGCCACGAAGGCCGCGGTGCATGCCCTGGGGCAGTCCCTGGCGGTCTCCCTGGCTCCGTACGGCATCGGTGTCGCGTCGGTGGCGCCGGGCTTCTTCGACACGGAGCGGGTGGCGTCCCGGCTGGCGGGCGAGGAGGGCGAAAGGATCCGCGCCCAGAGCCCGTTCGGCCGGGTGGCCTCGGCGGACGAGATCGCGGAGGCGGTGCGCTGGCTGGCCTCGCCGGGGGCGGAGTGGTCGTCGGGCGCGGTTCTGGACCTGAACGGAGCGTCGTACCTCAGGTGACCGTCCGCACGGTCCGCCGCGCCCTCCCTCGCGCCCGCCGCCGCGCCCTCCCTCGCGCCCGCCGTCGCGCCGTCCGTCACACCCGGCGTCGCGCCGTCCGTCACACCCGCCGCGCGCACACCGGCCGCGCGCTCAACCCCCGCCGCACGCTCAACTGCCGCCGCGCGACCGCGCCTTGAACGCCGCCTTGCGCGCGTCCTTCGACACGGCCCGGTCCCGGTGCAGCCGGCCCATCGCCTCCAGGACGTCCGCCGTCGCCGGGTGGTCCACCCGCCAGGCCGCCTCGAAGAACCCGCTGTGCTGGCCCACCAGCCCCTCCACCAGTTCCTGGAGCTCGTCCGGCTCGCCCTCCGCGTCGAGCTGCGCGGCGATCGTGTCGACGGCCAGCCAGAAGATCATCGACTCCGGCGGCGGCGGTACGTCCCCGGCCCCCAGCTCCGCGAGCCAGACCCGCGCCAGACCGCCCAGTTCCGCGTCGTCCAGGACCTCGCGGACCGCCGCCTCGGCCTCCGCCCCGACGAGGGAGAGCGCCTGCTGGCACTGGAGGCGGCGCACCGGTGCGCCGGTGTCCCTGCCGCGCGCGGCGGCGAGGAGTTCGCGTACGGCGTCGAGCGGCGCGCGCCCGGCGAGCCACTGCTCCGTCTCGGCGCGGGCCGCCGCCTCGGGGAAGCGCGCGACGCCGTCGAGGAGCGCGTGGGCGTCCTTGCCGGCCAGTTCGCCGACGACGGGCGCGGCGACGCCCGCCTCCAGCATCCGGGCCCTGATCCCGTAGAGCCCGAGCGGCGTCAGCCGGACCATGCCGTACCGCGAGACGTCGTCGTCGCCGACCGGCGGCTCCGGTTCGGGTGTGCCCGCCGGGTCGGCGTCCTCCGCCATCAGCGCCTCGTCCACCGGTACGTACGAGACGAGCCCGATCGGCTCCAGCACCCGGAACTGCTCGTCCAGCCGCATCATCGCCTCGGACACCTGCTCCAGGATGTCGTCGGTGGGCTCGCCCATGTCGTCGGGGATGATCATCGACGCGGCGAGAACGGGCAGCGGGACGGGACTGTCCGCACCGCCGCCTTCCGCGACGGTGAGCAGGTAGAGGTTGCCGAGGACGCCTTCGAGGAACTCCGCCTCCTCCTCCGGGTCCCAGTCGAGCGCGTCGAAGTCGATCTCGCCGTCGTCGTCGATGGCCGCCGTGAGATCGTCGAGTACGGGCACGGTGGCGTCCGCGAAGGCGACGTCCAGGGCGTCCAGCCAGAGGGAGAGGATGTCCTGGGGGGCACCGGACGTGACCAGGGCGAGCTGCTCGCCGTGCGTGACGCGCCCGGTGCGCTCCTCCTCGTCGCCCTCCTCGGCGGACTCGGCGGACTCGACCGCCTCCGCCTCGGCGGACTCGTCGTCCTGGACGGGATACTCGACGTCCAGCAGTCCGGTGTCGACCGCGACCCGCCACGCCTCGCTCGCGTACGCCTCGCCGTCGCCCTCCGAGAGCTCGTCGCCGAGGCCGAGCTGCTCCGCCGCGGCGGGCAGTTGCTCGTCGACCAGTTCGCCCCCGGCGCTCACCCGGGTCTCCGGGCCCGCCCAGCGGGCGAGACGCACGGCCCGGGCGAACAGCGGCGCGGCCAGCGCCTCCCGGGCCAGTTCGGCGTCCGGGAGCAGCCGAACCGGCGGCAGAATGGGGTGGTCTGCGGGCATCTGGTGGGTCTCCTTGTGGGGTACGGAGGCTGGACGCGTGAGTCCGGACGGGTCCCCAGCGTAGACGCTTTGGACCCTTCCCACCCGGTTCATGTACCCGACAACCGCCGTCCCCCGGACCTCCCTTGACCCGGGAACCGCGCCGCGCCGGTTCCGTCCGCCACCGGGGCGGGTCAGCCCGCGGCGTCCTCTCCGGAGGACAGGCTGATCGCGGGCGTCCAGCGGGACACGGTGCTGCCCTTCACCCCCGGGTGGTCCCGGACCGCGCGCCACTGCTCCGTGTCCGACCCGACGCCCCGGCCGGGCGCCGCGAGGGCGTCGGCATGGGCCTGTTCGCTCTCCCATCCCGCGAGGTTGAGGACCCGGGTCCCGTCCGTGGAGACGTGGAAGTACGCGGAGATCCCGCCCGGTGGCAGGTCCGGGTCGGTCTCGATGGCATGACGGACGGTGTCCACCCAGCCGCGGGCGCGCGCCGGGTCGGGGCCCTCGAACTCCACGTCGACGGTGACGAAGCAGCCGGGCACCGGAGGCTCGCCGCCGGGGGCCGTCGCCAGTCGCTCCTCGCGGTAGAGGGTGTACGGGCGCAGCCCCACACGCTCGATGCCGGGCACGGCGGCGTCGATCTCCGCGATGCGCTCGTCCCGGCCGGTGGCGGCGAACGCCCGGTACGCGGCCCGGTCACGCCACTGGGAGTAGTGGAGCAGTGTCTGCCCGTCGTTCCCGGTGAGGACGGTGTACGAGAACAGCCCGGCCGCCGGCCATTCCCGGCTCCGCCAGGCCCGGCCGATGGCCTCGACCGCCGCCCGCTGCCGCTCGGGCGTGCCGACGCGCCAGGTGCTGATCGTGACGGAGCCCACATCGGGGCGGGTGACATCAGGAAGGGTGCTCAGTCGCACGGACATGCCGGTTCCTCCTCGCGGCACGCCCCCGCGGCGCGCCCACGACCAGCATGCTCGGAGCTGAAGCGCGGTTGAGGTCAACCCAGGGCCGGGGGCGTCGTCCCGAGCCCCCGCCGCACGGCCTCCAGCGTTCCGGGTCCGTTCGACCCCGTCACCGCATGTCCCCGTTCACCCCGTGACCCCGTTCGCCCCGTGACCCCGTTGTCCCTCGTATCCCCGTTCACCCCGTATCCCCGTTGTGCCGCACTCGCTTCCCTGTCGCGCGTCGCGGTGTCGGACCACGCGGTGTCAGACCACCACGTCGAACCACGGCCGGCGCGTGGTGGCCCAGTGCGCCACCCAGCCGGCGAGGCCGGCCCCGGCCGCCGGGTGGCCGAAAGTCGTCCCGAACGGCGCCGCTCCCACGTCACTGATGTTCCATATTCGGCCACGGTGCGCGCCAGTGACGACCAGGTGCCAGTACATGCCACTGCCGTCCGAACCCAGCACCACACTGCCGTGATTGCTGACCTCGTCGATGAGCGGCTCGATCTCCTCGTACGGCCGGGGGTCGTCCTCCCACACCCACGCCTCGGTGAGAGGGAAGGGCTTCGACAGCACCCGCTGGGTCTGGTCGCACCCCCAGTCCTCGGGCAGCGCGGCCACCGGGAGCAGCCCGTCGACGTCGGCGGGACCCTCCGCGCAGCCGTCGCACACCTCCGCGACGAGCGTGCGGTACGGCTCGGGCAGGACGATGCCCTGCTCGCGCTCGAAGGCGCGTACCGCGTCCCAGCCCAGCGGCGGCAGGCGCCGCTCCGGCGGGAAGGCCGCGCGCAGCGCGTCGAGTTCGCCCAGGTCGGCGCTTTCGGTGTTTCCGGCGTCCATGCTCTTCATACCTTCCATGCCTTCCATGTCCTCCATACCCCTTGCTGCGTCAGCACCCGCTGGCACTCCGCCCCCTGCTACCCCGGAGCGCCCCGCGGCACGCTGATGCCGGGGGCGCGGTCATGGGTGAGCCGAACGATATGGCCCCCTTCTGCCCGCACCTACGCATCCGAACGTCCGGGGGCGCGATACCAGGCCACGGCCCGGAAGGAGGAACCGATGCCGACGAACGGGGGCAAGGTGGTACGGGCCGCGCCCGCGCCGACGCGGCCACGGCCCACGCGCCGGGCTCGCGGGCGTACATCATTGGCCAGAACTTCGGCATCCGAGGCGCCGCCGACGCGACAAGGCCGCCGGCCGCCGTTCACCGGCGCGGCGGCCACGCCCCGCGCCCTTCCCGGGCGCCTGCGGGCGCTCTCCGTTCGACGCGTACGCAGCACGCGATCCCCTCCCCCGTTCGACCACCCGAACAAAGCGGCGGCCTGCGCCGATCATGCCAGACCGACGCACCCCAGAACCTTCAGTGTTGCTTCGCGTTCACCCGAAGCAGATCTAAGTGGACCTTCACAGTCCGGCGGGCGGAGACTCACCGTATGACGACTTCACGCCCCTTCGGCCGAGCACTTTGCGCCATGGTCACGCCGTTCACTCCGGCCGGGGAGCTGGATCACCCCGGCGCGCGGGCACTCGCCCGCCGGCTCGTGGACGGCGGATGCGACGGACTCGTCCTCAACGGCACCTCGGGAGAGTCCCCCACCACGACGGACGCCGAGAAGACCGCTCTGGTCGAGACCGTGTGCGCGGAGGTCGGCGACCGGGCGCACATCGTCGCGGGCGTCGGCAGCGCGGACACCCGCCACACCCTCGCGCTGGCGCGCGCGGCCGAACGCGCGGGAGCGCACGGCCTGCTGGTGGTCGCGCCGTACTACAGCCGCCCGCCGCAGGCGGACGTCGAGGCGCACTTCCTGCGGATCGCGGACGCCGCGCGCGTCCCGCTGATGCTGTACGACATTCCGGCGCGCACCGGCACCCGGATCGAACCGGCGACGCTGGTCCGGCTCGCCGCGCACCCGCGCGTCGTCGCCGTGAAGGACTGCGCGTACGACCTGATGGGCAGCTCGAAGGTGATCGCCCGCACCTCGCTCGCGTACTACTCCGGCTGCGAGGAGCTGAACCTCCCGCTGTACGCGGTGGGCGGCGCGGGTTTCGTCAGCACGGTGGCCAATGTCGCGCCCGGTGCGCTCCGCTCCGTCCTGGACGCCTACGACTCCGGCGCCCGCGGGCGTACCGACTCCGTACGGCTGCATCAGCGCGTGCTGCCGCTGGCCGAGGCGATGATGGCGGCCGGGCTGCCCGGCACGGTCACCGCGAAGGCGCTGCTCGGCCGGCTCGGGCTGCCGGGCGGGCCGGTCCGTGAGCCGCTGCGGCCCGCCGGCCGGGAGACGGCCGACGGGCTGCTGCGGCTGTACGGCGAACTCGTGGGGGTCCCCACGGAGGCCACCACGGAGGCCACCGCGGAGACCGCCGCACTGTGATCGGCCGACCGGTTGATCAGTTGTGGCTGTGCAGGACGTCGTTGAGGCCGCCCCACACCGCGTTGTTCGGACGGGCCTCCATGGCGCCGGTGACCGAGTTGCGGCGGAAGAGGATGTTGCTCGCGCCGGACAGCTCACGCGCCTTGACGATCTGGCCGTCCGGCAGCGTGACCCGGCTGCCGGCCGTGACGTACAGCCCGGCCTCGACGACGCACTCGTCGCCGAGGGCGATCCCGACGCCCGCCTCCGCGCCGATCAGGCAGCGCTCGCCGATGACGATGCGCTCCTTGCCGCCGCCCGAGAGGGTGCCCATGGTGGAGGCGCCGCCGCCGACGTCGGAGCCGTCGCCGATGACGACGCCCGCGGAGACCCGGCCCTCGATCATGGAGGTGCCGAGGGTGCCCGCGTTGAAGTTGACGAAGCCCTCGTGCATCACGGTGGTGCCCGCGGCGAGGTGCGCGCCCAGGCGTACCCGGTCGGCGTCGGCGATCCGGACGCCGGCCGGCGCCACGTAGTCCGTCATCCTCGGGAACTTGTCGACCGAGGTCACCTGGAGGTGCAGCCCCTCGGCGCGGGCGTTGAGCCGTACGGTCTCCAGCGCGTCCACGGCGACCGGGCCGAGCGACGTCCAGGCGACGTTGGCGAGCAGGCCGAAAATGCCGTCCAGGTTCTGGCCGTGCGGCTGGACCAACCGGTGGCTGAGGAGGTGCAGCCGCAGGTAGACATCGTGGGTGTCGAGCGGCTTGTCGTCGAGGGAGGCGATGACCGTACGGACCGCGACGGTCTCGACCCCGCGGCGGGCGTCGGTCCCGATGGCTTTCGCCGCGCCTTCACCGAGCAGTTCCACGGCGCGCTCGGCGGAGAGCCGCTCGGTGCCGGCCGGGCCGGGCTCGGCGGAGAGCTCGGGGGCGGGGAACCAGGTGTCGAGGACGGTGCCGTCCTCGGTGAGGGTGGCGAGGCCGGCGGCGACGGCGCCGGTGGTCCGGGAGGAACTGGGGGAACCTTGGGAAGACGTGTCGGTCATGCCCCGAACCTAACGTTCCCGACGCCGCCCGGGCCAACCGGTCTCAGGTGCCGGGCGCGCGCCACCCGTACGCGCTCCGCCCCGCCCCACCCGCACGCACACCCGCGCGCACCTCGGCCGGAGTCCCGCTCAGCTCAGGCGGTTGCCCGCGGCCCCGCCCGTCCGGTGGTCGGTGTCGTCCTCCGCGCGGGGCAGCGCGCGGTGTCCCTCGGAGTGGTGGTTGACCCAGCCGCAGACACCGCAGCTGTAGCGGCCGTCGAGTCCGGCGATGAGGGTGCCGCACTGCCGGCACTCGGCGTAGGTGATCTCGGGTCCCGGAGGCTGGTCGTTCATCCCGTCAACCTACGGCGGGCGGGACGAGCCGCGCCAGCGCCCGCCGGGCGTACTCCTCGTCGTACACCCCGTCCGTCAGCAGCACCTGGAGGCAGATCCCGTCCACCAGCGCGATCAGTGCCCGCGCGGTCAGGGGGTCGGTGTGCGGATGGAGCACCTCCGCGACGCCGTCGCTCCACTCCGCGGCGACCTGGCGCAGCGCGGGCCGGCGCAGGGCCGCCAGGTACAGCTCGTACTCCAGCTCGACGCCGGTACGGTCCCGGGCCAGCCACTGCCCGGTGATCCGGGCCAGCTCGCCCGCGATGTCGCACCCCGGCCGGGCGAAGGCGGCGCTCTCCCGTACCTCGCGCGCGAACCCCTCGTTGGCCTGCCGGAGCGCGGCGACCAGCAGTTCGTCCAGCGAGGCGAAGTGGTATGTGGTCGAGCCGAGCGGCACATCGGCCTCGGCGGCGACCGTACGGTGGCTCAGCCCGGCGATACCGGCGCGGCCGACCACGCGCAGCGCGGCGTCGATGATGCGCTGGCGGCGCTCGGGGTCGTAGCGGCGGGCCATCAGTGGGCCCCTCCGAGATTGAGCACGACGACGCCCGCGATCACCAGGGCGATGCCCAGCAGCTTGAGCGCGTCCGCGGACTCGTTCAGGAAGACCATCCCGATGGCGGCGACCAGCGCCGTACCCGCTCCGGCCCAGATCGCGTACGCCGTCCCGATGGAGAGCGTCTTGAGCGTCTGGGAGAGGAGGAGGAACGCGACGACGTACCCCGCCACGGTCAGCACCGAGGGCCACAGCCTGGTGAAGCCCTCGCTGTACTTCATCGCGGTCGTCGCGCCCACCTCGGCCGCGATGGCGACGGCCAGCAGTCCGTATCCCGTTCCCATGCGTACGAGTGTACCCATCGATGCGTACGACCGTACGCATCGATGGGTACACTATTTCAGCACTGTCTCGCGGCTCAGCGGATCCGGGCGTAGGAGGCCATCAGCCCCGCGGCGAGCACCGCGTCCACCGCGGGGACCGACAGCCGCTCCTCCAGCAGCGGACGGATCCCGATCGTGGTCAGCCCCGTGCAGGCCAGCAGCAGGGTGTCCGCGCCCGCCGCCACCAGCTCGGTGGCCGCCGCCAGCACGGCGGCCGGGCCGTGCGGCGCGAGAAGGTCGGTCGTACGGTGCACGTCGCGCGGGCGTACGGCGCCGAGGAAGTGCGGGCCCAGCACCGCGCGGACGCCGGGCGGCGCCTCGTCGGTGATGCCCAGCACGCCGACCCGGGTGCCCAGACCGAGCGCCACGGCGGCGGCCGCGGCACCCGCGCCGATCACCGGCACCCCCACGGCCGCTCGGGCCTGCGCCAGCGCCGGGTCCGCGGCGCAGCTGATGATCACGGTGCCGGCGCCCTCGTCGGCCAGCTCACGGACCAGGTCCACGATCTTGGGCTCGGCGAGCCGTTCGGTCTCCTCGTCGTGGATGCCGTGCGGCTGGTCCGGGATGCAGCGGGAGACGGTCGGGTAGCCGAAGTGCTGTTCCAGGATCCGGCCGTGGGCGGTGACCAGCGCGGGGTCGTCGCTGGTGAGGACGCGGACCAGGCCGACGGGCGACGACGGTCCTGGCGGTGCGGCGTTCATGGGAGACGGGTCCTCTCTGCGGGTCGGGACTGCGACCGGCTTGCGGGCGGCTTGCGGCCGGTCTGCTGCCGGTCTGCTCGTCAGGACTGCTGCCGGTCTGCGGGTCAGGGCTGCTGCCGGCCGAACGCGGTCACGACCTCACCGGCCAGCCGCACCGCGAGGGCCCGGGCCAGCAGGACCGGGCGGTCCGCCGCGCGCGCCGCGGCCCGCCGCATCTCCTCCGTGTAGCCGATGCAGTCCAGGACGAGCCACGAACAGCCGCCGTCCGCGAGCGTCCGGGCGGCCTCGGCGACCTCGTCGAGGGCGCGTTCGCGCGGTGCGTACGGATTGGCGCCCGCGGCCAGGACGCGGCCCGGCAGAACCTCGGAGAACCGCCGGGCCACGTCCTCGGCCTGGTCGGGGTGGGGGCAGACGACGCCGACCGGATCGGTGCCGACGATGGCCGCGACCGCCTGCTGCACCAGCGGTTCGGCGAAGAGCAGCGGCCGGGTCGCCCGCACGGCGGGGAAGTGACCGGTGCACAGCAGAAGGGTCGCGGCGGCGCCGTCGCGCTCCGCGCGGGCGACGGCCTCTTCCATACGGGGGATCAGCGCCGCGTGCCCGAGCACCACGGAGCCGCCGTCCCGCAGCCGGGAGACCAGCGGCGCCTCACCGGGCTCCGGGGCCAGCAGGCGGCGGGTCTCCTGCCCGGCCTCGCCGTCGAACGGGTCGTTGTCGAGCGCGCCGTGCTCGACCAGGCGTACGCCCGGCAGCAGCGGTTCGGCGTCGGGCCGCAGATCGGAGCGCGGGGCCTGGCCGATGGTGACCAGTCCGAGAGCGGGCGGGGCCGGCTGATGCGCGGCGCTGTCCGGGACGTCCATGTGTCACTCCTTCAGAGAGCTGGAGGGGAGTCGGAGGGGAAGCTGGATGGCTCCGGGCGGAGTTCCCCGCCCGGGTCACATGACCTTGGTCAGCTGGCCCACGTCGTTCAGCGAGCTGCCCGCGACCAGTCCGGCGCCGACCAGGGACAGATCGTTCTCGGCCTGCTCGTCGGACTCCTTGCGCGCGGCACGGTCGGTCAGCCCGCGGCGGCGCCACATCGTGTAGCCCCGCCGGACGACGAGCGCCCCGAGCACCATCCAGCCGGCGTTGGGCGTGGCCACGAGCAACCCGGTGGCCAGCAGGACACCCATCTGCCGGGACGAACCACCGATGAACTGGATCAGCGCGCCCGGGATGGCCCACAGCAGCATGGTCCGCAGGGTGTCGGGGTCGAGGCCGGTCTTGATGGTGGTGACATAGACCTCGGAGACCGGCGGTATCCGGCCGTCCGCGAAGAAGGACTTCCAGGCGATGGCGACCACGACGAGCGCGACGCCGAAACCGACGAGCTGGGCCAGGTACTGCTGGCGCCGCCCTTCCATCTCGAAGGGGAGCCACGGGGCGGCGTCCTTGCGCAGCAGCCACCCGGCCTTGAAGTCGTAACCCAGGTCGGCGAAGGCGGGGCCGGTGGAGGCGGTGTACCCCACCAGCAGGGCGAGCGGCACGGTGGGAATGTGCAGGACCAGGCCGACGATCAGCACGATCAGGGTGACGGCGAAGGCGGGGAACCAGCCGGAGTGCATCGCCGCCAGACCCACGATGAGCTGGTGCACGAGGGCGGCGGCACCGGCCAGCGCCACCCAGCCGATCAGGGCGGGCAGGGACATCCCGGCCACCACCCCGCCCGCGACGGCGACCACGACCGCGCCGCAGAGGAAGAGCACCATGCCTTCCAGCAGCCCGCGGCGCAGCCGGGCGGCCCCGACCGTGGGTCCGTGCTCGGCGTCGTCCGCCGGACTGCCCGTGGTGTCCACGGCATCCGTCGCGCCGGTGTCGTCCGAGCCGCCGGTACGGCCCCGTCCCTTGCGGCCCCTCATCAGCAGCAGGGCCTGCACCAGGGCGACCAGCCCGGCGCCTATCATCAGGCCGTGCGGCACCCGGTCGGCGGTGAGGTTCACATCGAGCAGCTCGGGGGCGTACTGGGCGACGGTCAGGCCGGTGCCGAACATCAGCAGCGCCCATATGTTGCCCAGGAAGCCGACACCGGCGGCGCTGGTGGGGAGCTTGAACAGGGCGCCGACCAGGCCGACGACCGCGCTCACCCCGAGCACCGCGGCCTTGCGTCCGCCGCTGTCCCCGGCCTTGATCGTCTCCGCGGCGGCGATGCCCGCGGGCCAGGAGTTGGTGGCCGGCAGCAGCTTGGAGTCGAAGACCCGGTACAGCACCCAGCTGTCGACCGCCAGCCCGATGGCGGCGCCGCCCAGCATGGGCCACACCAGGTCGGTACGGCCCAGCGCGAAGGGCACCGCGATCGGCGTGAGCAGCGAGTTGGCGGCGGCGAACGTGGAGCCGGAGATCGCCGACTGCACCAGGTTCTGCCGGTGCTGGGAACGCATCCGCATCAGCGCGCCGAGCGGGATACGGCCGATCATCATCGCGATCAGGGCGCCGATCACCGCCGTGTTGGGGGAGATGCCGAGCGAGGTGATCAGCACGATGCCGATCAGGGCGCCGAGGACCGACATCGCGAGGGTGATGACGAGCGTGATCGGCTCGAAGGCTCTGGGGTGCCGTTCCGTCGGCGCCGCCGTGGCCGGCGCGGCGGTCGAAGCTCTCGGGTTCAAGGGGACTCCTGGGTGGGGACGACGCGACGCGACGGGACGGTGGCGGGGAAGGGCGGAGGGAGCGGAGAAACAGCGGTCCGACGGTCGTCGGGTCCGGCGGTCGGGCTCAGGTGGCGGCGGTGAGCCGGTCCGATTCACGGGCGGTGAGCCGGTCCGGGCAGGGGTTGAGCCGGTCCGATTCACGGGCGGTGAGCCGGTCCGAGCAGGGGTTGAGCCGGTCCGATTCACGGGCGGTGAGCCGGTCCGGGCAGGGCCCGCCCGGACCGGCTCCGGGTCACTGCGCCGGGGCGGGCGCCTGCAGCCGGGTCATGGGGCCGTACAGCTCCACCAGCCGCGCGAACTCGTCGGCGTCGTGGAACCGGGCGACCCCGCGGCCGAACTCCTTGGCGGTCTCGATCGCGAACCGGGCGGCGGCCGCGATGTCGGTCTCGTGGCTGGCGCCGGTGGCACAGCCGGCCACCGGCGTGGCCGCGGTGATCGCGAGGCCGACCACCGGCGCCTCGGTGGCGACGGCGGGCTGGAGGATGGAGTTGATGTGGTGCACCCCGTTGCCGTACGGGGTGATGTCCTGCGTGGTGACGGGCAGCACCCGCGCGGGCTCGCCGGTCACGGTCTCCAGGACCGACAGCAGGTCCTCGCTGACCCGCAGGACCCAGCCCTGGAGGATGGTCGGCGACAGCGCGATCCCGCGGTGGCTGAGCAGCCGGTTGCCCTTGGTGGTGTCGATGGACACGACCGCGTCCATCTCGGGCGAGATCTCCTCGCGGTTGCACACCAGCGTGTCCACCGGGGAGTCCATGAACGGTACCGGGTCGTGCGGACGGGTGGGAGCCCAACCGCACACATGGGTGGAAATCATCACATCGCCGTCCAGGACATCGCCGCGGGCGTGCATGTCCAGCAGCTTCGCCGCGGCCGACAGCGCCGCGACGGCGCCGTCGGCGTCGGAGACCAGCCCGACGCGCTCCGGCCGGGCCCCCACTCCGCCGAGCCTGCCGAGCACACCGAGGGTCGGCGCGTCACCACCGGCGAGCCGGCCGTTCCGGCCGGGGACGGTCACGGAAACGAAGTCCGTGCTGCCCTGGTCGCCCTCGACCGTGCGTACCTCGATCGCCGGCGCCGTACGCGCGTCGGCGCCGGCCGCGACCTGGACGGCCCGCAGATGCGCGGCGAGCAGTTCGCCGCTGGTCTGGGGACGGTCGAGGAGTTCGATGATCTCAAGGACGTGCTTCAGCAAGGGAGGACCTCTCAACGGTGTTCAGGCAGGTGCGGCGGCCTGATGCGGGGAGTTCCACGCGGCACGCGGCTTTCGGGGGATCGCCCCGGCAGCGGATCGAGGCCGGATCAAGAACCCGGCCACGGCCGCTCAGGAACTCGGCCATCTCGACAGCGCGACGACTCGACAGCTCCCGGTCGCATTGGTTTCACGCCGACCTGGCTCAGAGTCCGCCTCCTGGCCCACAGGGCGCAATGGTTTCTCGATATCCGGGATTGTTTACGATTCAGCCATGACTGACAGAACACCGGTAACGGACACCCCGCCCCTCCAGACCGCGGACCGCGTCCTCAGCCTGCTGCTCTCCTTCGACCGCGAGCACGCGGAGTGGGGCGTCACCGAGGTCGCGACCGAGTTCGGCCTGGACAAATCCGTGGCCCAGCGGCTGCTGGCCGCGCTGGCCTACCGCGGGTTCCTGGTCTCCGACAAGCGCTCGCGCCGCTACCGGCTCGGCCCCGCCGTATGGCACCTCGCCCGGGTGTGGGAGCGGGACGGCGGACTGGCCAGCCTGGTCCGCCCACCGCTGCGCGCGGTGGCCGAGTCGGTGGGGGTCGGCGCGCTGTTCGCCGTGCCCGACGGGGTGCACATGCGCTGCGTCACGGCCGTGGACGGCGCGACGGGCCCCCTGCGCATCTACGGCCTCGCGGGCGAGCTGTACCCGGCGCACGCCGGGGCCACCTCCCGCGCCTACTTCGGTATGCTCCCGCCGGGCGACCGGGCGGCGCTGCTGTACGGTCGCCCCATGGCGCGGTTCAGCGACCGTACGCTGACCGATCCCGTACAGCTGGAGGAGCTCTTCGCCGAGGTCCGGCGCAAGGGCTACGCGTACTCCGAGGGCGAGTACGATCCGGAAACCGCGGCGCTCGCCGCCCCGGTGACGGTGGGCAGACGCGCGGTGGGCACCCTGTCCCTGGCCGCCCCGCTCGATGTGTTCCGCACCCGCAAGGCCGAACTGGTCGCGCCGCTGCTCCAGTGCGCGGCGGATCTGGGCCGGCTGCTGACACCTGTACGGCCACGGCGCGACGGAGCGTCCGGCGCCCGCTGACACCAGACCCCGAACTCCCACCTTCCCAGGAAAGGCCAAGGCCACCATGCGGTTGCTGCTGCTCTCGAACTCCACGGCCCCCGGACGCGGTTACCTCGACCACGCACAGGAGGAGATCCGCACGGCGCTCGACGGCAGGCGCCGGCTGGTCTTCGTGCCGTACGCCCTCGCCGACCACGACGGTTACACCGCGCGCGTCGCCGAGGCGCTCGCGCCCCTGGGGGTGGAGGTGACCGGCGCCCACACGGCGTCGGACCCGGCGGAACTGGTGCGGGGCGCGGAGGCGGTGTTCGTCGGCGGCGGCAACAGCTTCCGGCTGCTCAAGGCGCTGCACGAACATGACCTGGTCCGGGCGATCCGCGAACGGACCGACGCCGGCGCGCTCTACATGGGGTCGAGCGCGGGCACCAACATGGCCTGCCCGACGCTGCGCACCACCAACGACATGCCCATCGTCCAGCCGCCGAGCTTCGAGGCGCTGGGGCTGCTGCCGTTCCAGATCAACCCCCACTATCTGGACGGCAGCCCCGCCACCGCGCACATGGGCGAGACCCGGGCCGAGCGGCTGGAGCAGTTCCTGGAGGAGAACGACGTCCCCGTGGTCGGCCTCCGCGAGGGCACCTGGCTGCGCCGGGAGGGCGACCGGCTCACCCTCGGCGGCATCGAGGCCGGAGCCGTGGTCTTCCGGCGGGGCGAGCAGCCGTCGGAGATCCGTCCGGGCCACGACCTGAGCGCACTGCTCCAGGAGCGGCCGCGGTTCGACACTCCGACGGCCTGACGGCGGCCTGACCCCGCCCGGAAGCCCGCCGGAAGCGATCCGGACGCGGGCCGGACGCCGACCGGTTACGCGAGATCCAGGACGGCTTTGCCGTGGAGGCGGCGGTCGAGCAGCACCTGTACGGCCTCGGAGTGGCGAGTCCAGGGGCCGCGCCAGCTGATGCCCGGATCGAGGCGGCCCGCAGCGATCTCTCCGGCCAGCCAGGTCAGATCGGTGGAGAAGTCGGCGGCGGGGTCGCCGAAGAGGAAGAAGGTGTGGATCGACCGGTCGTGGCGCCCTTGGTCGCCCCGCAGCGCATCCGGTGGGAGCACCGCGTCGGCCTCGGAGGAGCGGCCCACGCTGAAGAGGCTGCCGCCCGGCGACAGGGCGGCGAAGGCGTCGACGAGGTACGGTCCGCCGACGTTGTCGAGTACGGCCGACACCGGCTGCCGCACGGCGGCCGGCTCGGGGTGGACCTCGTGGGCGCCCAGGGCTCGCAGCCCGTCCGCCTGGGCGGGGTTCCGGCTGATCGCGACGACGTGCGCGCCCGCGCGGGCGGCCAGCTGGACGGCGTAACGGCCGACGCCACCGGAAGCACCGGTGACCATCACCCGGCGGCCGAGCAGCGGTCCCATCCGGCGCAGCACATGCAGGGCGCTCAGTCCGGCCACGGGGATGGTGCTCAGCGCGCCCGGGTCGGCGTCCTCCGGTGCGGTGCCGAGCAGGGTGGCGGGTACGGCCCGCAGCTCGGTCCAGCCGCTCTCGCCGAGGGTGACGACCCGCTCCCCCTCGGCCGGGCCCGAGCCGTCGGCGGCCGCCCGGACGACCACGCCGGCCGCGTCCCAGCCGAGCACGGTGCCGTCGGGCGTCTCCGGATGGATCGCCCCGTGGATCTCACCGAAGTTCAGCGAGACCGCCTCGACCCGCACGAGCGCCTCGTGGGCGGCGGGCCGCGGGTCGGGGATGTCCGTCAGGGACAGATGGCCGGGTGAGGTGTGGTCGACGACGAGTGCGCGCATGGGGAGCTCCTCTCACGAAGTGCCACAGTGAGGCGTTTGTGGCCTGCAACGGCGCCTTCTCGCCTTTGTGGGCGATCTGGCCGCGGAGGCCGCGTTCGTCGAGGACTGAACGTGTTTTGGCCGAGTCGTAGCCGGCATCCAGGTGCACGGTGATGTCGTCGGGCAGCGGGCCGAGGTCGTTCAGGAGGTCCAGGGTGGGAGCGAGCAACGGGGAGTCGTGGCAGTTGGCCCCGGCCAGGACTCGGCCCAGGGGGATGCCGTAACCATCCGTCATGGCTGAGCGTTTCATCCCCCGTTTGCCTCGGTCGACGAGCGAACGTCCGGCGGTTTCCCCGCCTCCGGGGGCCTTTGCGATCGACTGTCGATGGCGATCTGCTCCAGCACGAGACCGACGATTCGGTCGTAGGCGTTCAGGACGATCTCCCTGAGCTGGGCGAAGGCGCCGAGCCGGATCCACTCGTCGCGACGGCCTCGGATCGTGGTGGCTGAGCAGGTGGAATCGGCGATGGCTTGGTAGGAGCAGCCGAAACGCAGCACCTGCAGCAGTTTGTCGAAGACGATCCGGTCGCTGACCCGGCGGCGGTGGCAGGCCGGCGGGTGGGCCGGATCGTAGACCGGCCGCACCGGCAGCAGGGTCGCGAATTGGTCCCAAAGCGGTTCGGTCAGCCATGAGGGAAGCGCAGGCACAGGTTTCCCAGTGATCACAGAGCGCCATCACTGCAGTTCCATGAGGATGTCGGCGCGGGCGTAGTAGTCGGCCACGGGGAGACGGTCGCGGGTGATCCTGCCGAACCCAGCGTCCTCGTAGAGGTGAAGGGCGGGGGCCAGCATGCTGTTCGTGCCGAGGAACAACCGGGTCCCATCGAGTGCCCGGGCGCGGTCGATCGCTGCGGCTATGAGTTGGCGGCCGATGCCGCGTCCTTGTGCGGCGGGAGCCACGGCCATCTTCGCCAGCTCGAACACGGCGTCCGGATAGGCCAGAAGTGCGACGCACCCAACTACAGTGCCGCTGCCCGGCTCGCGCGCCATGAGTACGTCGCCGCCCGGGCCCACGATGCGGCCGAACGGATCTCCGAGAACGGCCAGGTCCTCTTCCTGCAGCGTGAACAGACGCGAGATCCACTCCTCGTTCAGCGCGTAGAACGCGTCTGCGTCACTCTGTGAGCCGATCGAGGAGATCATGGTCGGGGCAGAGGTGTGCGGCATGCGAAGGGTTCCCTTTCCGGTGTGGCTTCCCGTAGCCTCCGACTTCACTCACCCATGTGTCCAATACACGCCTTGACCTCTATCAATAAGCTCAAACTATGGATCAGCGAATCGAGCTCCGTCATCTGCGGTACTTTCTGGCTGTGGCTGAGGAACTGCACTTCGGCCGCGCCGCCCAGCGGCTGCACATCGCTCAGCCCGCCCTGTCCCAGCAGATCAGGCAGCTTGAGAAGATCATCGGCGTTGAGCTGTTCCGGCGGACCTCTCGAAGTGTTCGACTCACAGAGGCGGGAGCGGCGTTCCAGCCAAGGGCCCGGAACCTTCTGGGCCGTCTGGCGGCCGACCTCGACGAGGCCGGGCGCGTCGGCCGAGGTGAGGCCGGCCGTCTGGATGTCGCCTTCATCACCTCCGCCACGGCGATCGTCAGCGAACACCTCCGTGCGTTCTCCCGCCGCCGCCCGGACGTCCAGGTCAAACTTCACGACGGTTTCACCACCGATGTCCTGGCGGCCCTGGAGCGGGGTACGGCCGACGTCGGGATCGTGCGGGACGCCGAGGAGCGCGACGCCCTCGAACTTTCTCTCCTGGCATCGGAACGGTTCGTCGCCGTCATCCCCACAGAGCACCCCGCCGCAAGGGGTGACCGCGTGGAAGCAAGGGCGCTGGCCGCTGACCCGCTGATCCTGTTCCCGCGTTCAGCAGGAACTCACGCGTTCGACTTGAACACGCAGCCGTTGCGGAACGCCGGCATCGACGTCCAGGTCGCGCAGGAGTGCTCGAACTGGCACACCATCATCATGTTCGTCGCGGCCGGACTCGGCGTCAGCATCGCCCCCTACAGCGTCACGACGCTGCTCCCCGCAGGCGCCCGCAGGCTCGAACTCGACGGGCCTCCTACCGTGAGCCGGATCTTGATGGCCACCCGCCGAGGAGACGACCGTCCTCTCCTGCAAGCCTTCATCGCAGCATCCGAGTCCAGACAGGCCATTGCCACGACCGGACGATGAGCGTGCGCTGACTTGGAGCGAGCACCTCCAAGCAAGGGCCACTCGAAGGCGTACCGTGCGCAGCCTCATCCGCCGTGCCCGGAGCACCCACCGCTGCAACAACAGCCCAAGCCGACGCCCCCGAAACCGCCCCTATCCGCGCAGCCTCTTAGCTGGGGTGCGTGCCCCGCCGGTCACTCACGGTGGGTGGGAGCGGTGGCAATCGGACCGGGTGAGCGATGGTCAGGTCGGAAGGGTGGTTCGGGGCTGCCGTTGAGGACCCGGGCGGCCCCGGATCCCCCAATCGGTACCAGGAAGTGCCCAGAACGGGACTCCCAGTACATGACTCCCCCGAAAGACACCTCCCACGTCACACCAGATCACACACGCCACACCCCTTACACCTCACGCCACCGGACCAGCCCGACAGCCCCTCCACCCACCAAGAATGACCAGCGGGGCATGAAGCCCGACCAACAACCGGACCGCAGACGCTTGACGAGACCCGGACCGCCCCAATCCACGACCGCGCGCCCCGCAGGGCGAACCGGCCCGCAAGCCTGGGTCCGACCTCGGCAACAAGCTGGCTTTCCCAGGGGACCCCTCCCCCCCCCCGCTCCCTCCCCACCGCTCTTCCAGCGGTGGAGGGACGAGGGTCAAGGGTGGAGCGCAGCGACATCGGCGAAGCCGACGCGACGAAGGAGCGCCCTTGACGCACGGCACGGAACCGCGAACATCAGACCCGGGAGGGGGCGGGCCCACGGTGATCAATGGACCACCGGCCCGCCTGGACGCCGGCCAGGAACGTCTGAGCATCCGGCCGAGCGATCACGACCGGGGTCCGCTCGGGGCACTTGGAGTCACGAATCGCGACCCGGCCACCGAATGCGGCGAGCTCAACGCAGTTGTTGGCGCCGCCGCTGTATGAACTCCTGCGCCACTGGACCCCGGTGAGATCGATCAGCTCCATGGGCCCACCCGGATGCCCTCGATGAACGCTCGGGCATCAGCACGCGCGACGACGAGCGGTGACCTGTCCGGGCACTTGGAGTCGCGAATGGCGATCCGGTCGTCGAATACGGCGAGTTCAACGCAGTCGTTGTCTCCACCGCTGTAGGAGCTCTTGCGCCACTGAGCCTGGGTAAGGTCGAGTTCGCGGTTCACTGAGGCAGCTCCTTGATGATCTGCTCGATTCGGGTACGCGTATCCGGCGGGCTGAGGGCCAGCGCGCGCAGATGGTCGAAGACATCTGCGTACCCGTCCACGTCCCCCGACTCTTCAAGGTAAACGGAGTTCTTGCGGAGCTCCAGCCATACCAGGTCCGGATTCGGCTCCGGGAAGCTCATCAGCACGAAGGGGCCATAGAAGCCCGGATGCGCTCCGCAGGCCAACGGCAACAACTGGACTGTCACATGAGGCAGTTCAAGGAGGTCAACCAGCTTCTTGAGCTGATCCCGCATTATGGCCGGAGATCCGATCGGGCGGCTCAGGGCCACTTCGTCGATGATCGCCCAGAACTTCATGGGATTGTCGCCACCCAGGCGCTCCGTCTGCCGCTTCATGCGCACATCGACCAGTGGCTTGACCTGCCGTGGAGTGAGGTCCAGCCGCATACCTGTGATGACCGCCTCCGCATAGGCGTCCGTCTGGAGCAGCCCGGGCACCAACAGCGGCTGGTAACTGCGCATCGAGACCGCACTGGCCTCCAAAGCCAGGTACCCGTCATACCGGGTCGGACTCAGCACGGTTGAGTACTTCCGCCACCACGGCCGGCTCTGCGCCCGGTCGGCTCGTACGAGGTCGAGGATGTCCTCACGTATGGCCGGGTCCTGCACGCCGTAGCAGTCGAGCATGGCATTCACCATGACCGGCGTGGTCCCCCGGTCTCCGTTCTCCAGGCGGCTGAGCGTCCCTTGATGAACCTCGATGCGGGCCGCCACCTCGGTGAGGGTGAGCCCGGCTTCGTCCCTCAACTCACCAAGTCGCTGCGCAAGCTGACGCCGGTACACCGACTGCGGGGTCATGCCCCTCTTCCATGCCATGCCGGACATTCTGTCGCGCCCGGCATCGCCCTACAACTCGTTCGGGTTCATTTTCCAGGAATGTTGCCAGGAATGAGCGCCCATCCGGCATTCTCCTGATGGGCTACCGACGCCGCAGCCCACTACTCCAAAGACACGGAGGCAGCAATGGCACACCCCCACACCTGGACCAGCGCACCCCCCGCGCCCGACCTCCTCATCCCGGACCCCGCCGACCTGCAACCGCTCTGCGGTCGCGAGGAGTTCACCGCCCTTCTCCGTGACATCGTCACCGACACCGCGCCCCGCCTCTTCGCCGTCGTCCAGGAGTACGGCGACCGCGTCGACGGCCGGGTCGCCGCCTGGGGCATGGCGTTCGAGGACCACGTCGACGTGATCAGCGTCGAGGGGCACCGCCGGGCCCGCGCCGCGTCGCCGGAACAGGCGCTACGTGCCTACCGGCTCGGGGCACGGGTCGTACCGCACCTGATGTGGCCGTAGTCGCTGACCACCCGCAACGGGCCGACGCCGAAGGCCCCACGACCGGTTGCCGGTCGTGGGGCCTTCGGGAACGCCAATAGGACAGCCCAGTAGGTAAGGACAGCCCCAGCGGGACGGAACCGCTCAGACGTTGAAGCCCAGCGCGCGCAGCTGCTCGCGGCCGTCGTCCGTGATCTTGTCCGGGCCCCACGGGGGCATCCAGACCCAGTTGATCTTCAGCTCGTTGACGATGCCGTCCGTCGCCGCCTTGGCCTGGTCCTCGATCACGTCGGTCAGCGGGCAGGCCGCCGACGTCAGGGTCATGTCGAGGGTGGCGATGTTCGCGTCGTCGATGTGGATGCCGTAGATCAGCCCGAGGTTGACGACATCGATGCCCAGCTCGGGGTCGACGACGTCGTACAGGGCCTCACGGACCTCGTCCTCCGAGGCCGGCTTCATGGTCAGGGTCTCGTTCTCGCTCATGCCGTCTCCTTCGTCGCGCTGTCGCCCAGAGCCTGGGCCGTCGCGTCCTTCCACGCCATCCAGCTCAGCAGGGCGCACTTCACACGGGCGGGGTACTTCGAGACGCCCGAGAACGCGATCGCGTCCTCCAGCAGCTCCTCCATCGCGTCGTCCGGCTCCAGCTGGCCCTTGGACTGCATCAGCTCCAGGAAGGCGCCCTGGATCTTCCGCGCCTCCGCCAGCTCCTTGCCCACCAGCAGATCGTTGAGCACGGACGCGCTGGCCTGGCTGATCGAGCAGCCCTGCCCCTCGTACGAGACGTCCGCGATCAGCGAGCCCTCGTACCGCACCCGCAGCGTGATCTCGTCGCCGCACGTCGGATTGACATGGTGCACCTCGGCGTCGCCGTCCCGCAGGCCGCGCCCGTGGGGGTGCTTGTAGTGGTCCAGGATGACGTCCTGGTACATGGAATCCAGCTTCACGGACAGCCAGCCCTTCTCGTCCTCATCCGAAGAAGTTACGGACGTGCTCCAGCCCCTCGACCAGGGCGTCGACCTCGGCCGGAGTGGAGTACAGATAGAAAGACGCCCGTGTGGTCGCGGGAATTCCGTACCGCAGGCAGACCGGCCGCGCGCAGTGGTGGCCGACCCGGACCGCGATGCCCTGCTCGTCCAGGACCTGGCCCACGTCGTGCGGGTGGATGTCACCCAGCGTGAACGAGATCGTGGCGCCCCGGTCCTCGGCCGTCGTCGGGCCGATGATCCGCAGGTCGGGGACTTCCAGCAGCCGCTGGACCGCGTACTCGGTGATCGCATGCTCATGCGCGGCGATCTTGTCCATGCCGATCGCGGCGAGGTAGTCCACGGCCGCGCCGAGGCCGACGGCCTGGGCGATCGGGGGCGTACCCGCCTCGAACTTGTGCGGCGCGGGGGCGTACGTCGACGAGTGCATCGAGACCGTCTCGATCATCTCGCCGCCGCCGAGGAACGGCGGCAGGTCCTCCAGCAGCTCCTGCCGGCCCCAGAGCACGCCGATCCCGGTCGGGCCGACCATCTTGTGACCGGTGAAGGCCACGAAGTCGGCCTGGAGCGCCTGGACGTCCAGCACCTGGTGCGGGGCGGCCTGCGAGGCGTCGATGCAGACCAGCGCGCCGACCTCCTGGGCGCGGCGGACGATCGCCTCGACCGGGTTCTGGGTGCCCAGGATGTTGGAGACCAGCACGAAGGAGACGATCTTCGTCTTCTCGGTGATGATCTCGTTGAGGTTCGAGAGGTCGAGACGGCCCTCGTCGGTGATGCCGAACCACTTCAGCTTCGCGCCGGTGCGCTGCGCGAGCAGCTGCCACGGCACGATGTTGGAGTGGTGCTCCATCTCCGTGATGACGATCTCGGTCTCGTGGTCGACCCGGTAGGGCTCGTCGGCCCAGCCGAGCATGTTGGCCACGAGGTTCAGCGACTCGGAGGCGTTCTTGGTGAAGATCACCTCGTCGCGGCTGGGTGCGTTGATGAAGGCGGCGATCCGGTCGCGGGCGCCTTCGTACAGCGCCGTGGCCTCCTCGGCGACGGTGTACACGCCGCGGTGGACATTCGCGTTGTGCCGCTCGTAGTACTGGCTCAGCGCGTCGAGTACCTGGCGCGGCTTCTGCGAGGTCGCTGCGGAGTCCAGGTACACGAGCTTCTTGCCGTCATGGATCACCCGGTCCAGGATCGGGAAGTCCTTACGGATCGCCTCGGTGTCGAGAAGGCCCGGCAACTGTGTCACGCGGTGACGCCACCCTTCACGTATGCCTCGTAGCCCTCGTTCTCCAGCTTGTCGGCCAGCTCCGCACCACCGGACTCGGCGATCCGGCCCTGTGCGAAGACATGCACGAAGTCGGGCTTGATGTAGCGGAGAATCCGCGTGTAGTGCGTGATCAGCAGGGTGCCGACCTCACCGGTTCCCCGGACGCGGTTGACGCCCTCGGAGACGACCCGCAGCGCGTCCACGTCGAGGCCGGAGTCGGTCTCGTCCAGGACGGCGATCTTGGGCTTGAGCAGTTCGAGCTGGAGGATCTCGTGGCGCTTCTTCTCGCCGCCGGAGAAGCCCTCGTTGACGTTGCGCTCGGCGAAGGCGGGGTCCATCTGGAGGCGCTCCATGGTCTCCCGGACCTCCTTCACCCAGGTGCGCAGCTTGGGGGCCTCGCCGCGCACGGCGGTGGCGGAGGTGCGCAGGAAGTTGGAGACCGAGACGCCGGGGACCTCGACGGGGTACTGCATCGCGAGGAAGAGACCGGCGCGGGCGCGCTCGTCGGCGGTCATCTCCAGCAGGTTCTCGCCGTCCAGCGTGGCGGTGCCCCCGGTGATCGTGTACTTGGGGTGGCCCGCGAGGGAGTACGCGAGAGTCGACTTGCCGGAGCCGTTGGGGCCCATGATGGCGTGCGTCTCGCCCTGCTTGACGGTCAGGTCGACGCCCTTGAGGATCTCGCGGGCGCCGTTCTCCGCCTCGACGGAGACGTGCAGGTCGTGGATTTCAAGCGTTGCCATGGGTGACTCAGGACTCCTGGGTGACGGAGACGAGCACATCGTCCCCTTGGATCTGTACGGGGTATACGGGGACGGGGCGCGTCGCGGGAAGACCGGACGGCTTTCCGGTACGGAGGTCGAAGCGGGAACCGTGCAGCCAGCACTCGATCGTGCAGTCGTCCACCTCGCCCTCGGAAAGGGAGACGTTCGCGTGCGAGCAGATGTCGTTGACCGCGAACACCTCGCCCTCGGTGCGTACGAGGGCGACCGGCGTGCCGTCGAGTTCCACCCTCTTGGGGGTGTCCTCCTCCAGCTCGTCGAGCGCACAGACACGGACGAAGGTCATCAGACGGACGCCTCCAGTTCGGCCTCGATCTTGGCCAGCAGGCGCTCCTCGACGTCCGGCAGTCCGATCTGCTGGACCAGCTCGGCGAAGAAGCCGCGGACGACGAGGCGGCGGGCCTCGGTCTCCGGGATGCCGCGGGCCATCAGGTAGAAGAGCTGCTCGTCGTCGAACCGGCCGGTGGCCGAGGCGTGACCGGCGCCGGCGATCTCACCGGTCTCGATCTCCAGGTTCGGTACGGAGTCGACCCGCGCGCCGTCCGTGAGGACCAGGTTGCGGTTCATCTCGTACGTGTCGGTGCCCTCGGCCTGGACGCGGATGACGACGTCACCGATCCAGACGGCGTGGGCGTCCGAGCCCTGGAGCGCTCCCTTGTAGACGGCGTTGGACTTGCAGTGCGGGGCGTTGTGGTCGACCAGGAGGCGGTGCTCCTGGTGCTGGCCCTGGTCGGTGAAGTAGAGGCCGAACAGCTCGGCCTCGCCGCCGGGGCCCGCGTACTGCACGCGCGGGTGGAGCCGTACGACATCGCCGCCGAAGGTGACGACGATGGACTTGAACGAGGCGTCGCGGCCGACCAGCGCGTTGTGCTGGCCGACGTGGACGGCCTTGTCGTCCCAGTCCTGGACGGAGACGACGGTGAGCTTGGCGCCGTCGCCGATCAGGTAGTCGACGTTGGCGGCGAGCACCGCGTCGCCGGTGTGGTCGATGACCACGACCGCCTCGGCGAAGGCGCCCAGCTCGACGACCTGGTGGCCGTAGGCGGTGCCGCCCGCGCCGTGGACGGCGATCCGGATCGGCTCGGTGACGACGGTCTCCTTGGGCACCGAGACGACGGACGCCTTCTCGAAGGAGGAGTACGCCTGGGCGGCGACCCGGTCCACCGGGGTGCCCGCCCTGCCGATCCGCGCGTCGTCGCGGCCCACGGTCTCGACGGTGACGCCCTCGGGGGCGGTCACCTCGACCGTGACGCCGCCGTCCACCGCGACGGCGGTGCCGTCGTGGAGCCCGCGCAGCCGCTCCAGCGGCGTGAACCGCCACTCCTCCTCGCGGCCGTGCGGGACGGGGAAGTCCGCCACGTCGAAGGACGGGGGCGCACTCATGCGCGTGGCGACGGTCGACTCGGCGGCCACCGCGATCGATCCGGCAGTCGTGGAGCCCGCCGGAATGTTCTGAGCCTCAGCCATGGCTGTCGTCGTGCTCTCTCTCTGCCTCTGCGTAAGGAAATCGGTCCGCTGCTCCGGTACGCCGATCCGGACGTACGGGCCGCGCGGGGGCCTGCTCCGTCGGGCCGGCCGGCCCGACGGAATGACCCGGACTGGTGGGCGGCTAGCCGACGGAGCCTTCCATCTGGAGCTCGATCAGCCGGTTCAGTTCCAGCGCGTACTCCATGGGCAGCTCCTTGGCGATCGGCTCGACGAAGCCGCGCACGATCATCGCCATCGCCTCGAACTCGGAGAGGCCGCGGCTCATCAGGTAGAAGAGCTGGTCCTCGGAGACCTTGGAGACGGTCGCCTCGTGGCCCATCGACACGTCGTCCTCGCGGACGTCGACGTACGGGTACGTGTCGGAGCGCGAGATGGTGTCGACGAGCAGCGCGTCGCAGAGCACGTTGGACTTGGAGCCCTCGGCGCCCTCGCCGATCTCGATCAGACCGCGGTAGGAGGTACGGCCGCCGCCGCGCGCCACCGACTTGGAGACGATGTTCGACGAGGTGTTGGGGGCCATGTGGACCATCTTGGCGCCCGCGTCCTGGTGCTGGCCCTCGCCCGCGAAGGCGATGGAGAGCGTCTCGCCCTTGGCGTGCTCGCCCATCAGGTAGACGGCCGGGTACTTCATGGTGACCTTGGAGCCGATGTTGCCGTCGACCCACTCCATGGTCGCGCCCTCGTACGCCACGGCGCGCTTGGTGACCAGGTTGTAGACGTTGTTCGACCAGTTCTGGATCGTCGTGTAGCGGCAGCGGCCGCCCTTCTTGACGATGATCTCGACGACGGCGCTGTGCAGCGAGTCCGAGGAGTAGATCGGGGCGGTGCATCCCTCGACGTAGTGGACGTAGGCGTCCTCGTCGACGATGATCAGCGTCCGCTCGAACTGGCCCATGTTCTCCGTGTTGATACGGAAGTAGGCCTGGAGCGGGATGTCGACGTGCACGCCCTTCGGCACGTAGATGAACGATCCGCCGGACCACACGGCCGAGTTCAGCGAGGCGAACTTGTTGTCGCCGACCGGGATGACCGTGCCGAAGTACTCCTTGAAGAGCTCCGGGTGCTCCTTCAGCGCGGTGTCGGTGTCGAGGAAGATGACGCCCTGCTCCTCCAGGTCCTCACGGATCTGGTGGTAGACGACCTCCGACTCGTACTGGGCGGCGACACCGGCCACGAGGCGCTGCTTCTCCGCCTCCGGGATGCCGAGCTTGTCGTACGTGTTCTTGATGTCCTCCGGCAGTTCCTCCCACGAAGCGGCCTGCTTCTCGGTGGAGCGGACGAAGTACTTGATGTTGTCGAAGTCGATGCCCGACAGGTCGGAGCCCCAGTTCGGCATGGGCTTCTTGTCGAACAGCCGCAGACCCTTGAGCCGCAGCTTCAGCATCCACTCCGGCTCGTTCTTCTTCTCCGAGATGTCGCGCACGACAGCCTCGGAGAGGCCGCGCTTGGCGGCTGCGCCGGCGGCGTCGGAGTCCGCCCAGCCGAATTCGTACGTACCCAGGCCTTCGAGCTCAGGATGGGCAGTCTCGGTGGGGAGCGTCATGCGGGGTTCCTCCCGGCTGTGCTTTCGGATGCGTGATCGGTGGTCTGTGGGGTGGCTGTCTGGGGGATGGCTGTCTGTGGGGCGGCGCGCGGAATGAAGGTCGTGCACACGCCGTCGCCGTGGGCGATGGTGGCGAGCCGTTGCACATGTGTCCCGAGAAGCTGGGAGAAGAACTCCGTCTCCGCCTCGCAGAGCTGCGGGAACTTCTGGGCGACATGCGCGACCGGGCAGTGGTGCTGGCAGAGCTGCTCGCCCTGCTGGCCGGGAGCGCCGCGCGCCGTAGCAGCGTACCCGTCGGCGCTCAGCGCCTTGGCGAGCGCCTCGGTGCGGCCGCCGGGCCCGGCGTCGTCGACCGACTTCCGGTAGCTCTCGGCCTGGGCGGCGATCCGGGCGCGGGCGAACGCGGCGACGGCCGCCTCGCCCTGCGCTCCGCCGCCGGCGGAGGCCGCGATCCACTTCAGCGCGTCGGCGGCGAGCTGGTCGTAGGACTGGTCGAAGGCGTCCCGGCCGCAGTCGGTCAGGGCGAACACCTTGGCGGGCCTGCCGCGCCCGCGCGAGCCGTAGACCCGCTGGTCACGCGGCTCCACCACGGACTCGGCGGCCAGCGCGTCGAGGTGCCGGCGGACGGCCGCCTGGGTGAGCCCGAGGCGCTTCGCCAGGTCGGAGACCGTGGAAGGGCCGTGGTCCAGGATGGAGCGCGCGACCCGGTTGCGAGTGGAGTGCTCACCGGTCGCGAGTTCCTCCTGCGGAGCCTCGCCCACGTATTTCACAACGCCATTGTTGCGTAATTCCTTCGGCGCTGACAACCGAGGTGCTGGACGGCCTCCGGTGCCCTTCATCACTTAGGGTTACCTAAGCAAGGGTGGTTTCCGGCCCTCCTGGCGCCCCTTTCACCCACCTCGCGCCCCCGCCGGGCCGGGCCGCCCACCGCCCTGCCTACACTTCCGGGCATGCGCAGCGTCTTCCCGGGCGGCCCCCTGCCCGACAGCGGCACGACCTCGGGCCCGCCCTCGGGAACACCCCTCGTGGAGGTCCGTGGCCTGGTCAAACGGTACGGCACCACCACCGCCGTGAACGGCCTCGACCTGGTGGTACGCGCCGGTACGGTCACCGCGGTCCTCGGTCCCAACGGCGCCGGCAAGACCACCACCGTCGAGACCTGCGAGGGGTACCGGGTGCCCGACGCGGGCTCGGTACGGGTCCTCGGTCTCGACCCGGTCGCGGACGCCGCCGCGCTGCGCCCGCGCATCGGCGTGATGCTCCAGTCGGGCGGCGTGTACTCCGGCGCCCGTGCCGGCGAGATGCTCCGCCACATGGCCCGGCTGCACGCCCACCCGCTCGACGTGGACGCCCTGATCGAACGGCTCGGCCTCGGCGGCTGCGGCCGGACGACGTACCGGCGGCTCTCCGGCGGCCAGCAGCAGCGGCTCGCACTGGCGCTGGCCGTCGTCGGCCGCCCCGAGCTGGTCTTCCTGGACGAGCCGACCGCCGGACTCGACCCGCAGGCCCGCCGGGCCACCTGGGAACTGGTCCGCGAGCTGCGCGCCGACGGCGTCGGCGTGGTGCTGACCACGCACTTCATGGACGAGGCGGAAGAACTCGCCGACGATGTCGTGATCATCGACGCGGGCCGGGTCATCGCCCAGGGCAGCCCCGAGGAGCTGTGCCGCGGCGGCGCGGAGAACACCCTGCGCTTCACCGGGCGCCCCGGGCTCGACCTCGGCTCGCTGCTGAAGGCGCTGCCCGACGGCTCCGAGGCCGCCGAGCTGGCACCGGGCGCGTACCGCATCGGCGGTTCGGTCGACCCGCAGCTCCTGGCGACGGTGGCGTCCTGGTGCGCGCAGCACGGCGTCATGGCGGACGGGATCTCCGTCGAGCGGCACACGCTGGAGGACGTCTTCCTCGAACTGACCGGCAAGGAGCTGCGGCCATGAGCATGACCACGGACAGCGCCGCGGGCGGGAGTGGGAGCGGGGGTGCGGGCGGGGGTACGTACGCGCCGGCGCCCGGCGCGGCGCCGCTGGCGCGCATGATCGCGGCGCAGACGGCGTTCGAGACGAAGCTGCTGCTGCGCAACGGCGAGCAGCTGCTGCTGACCGTGATCATCCCTTCGCTGCTGCTGGTGCTCTTCTCCACGGTCGATGTGGTCGACACGGGGAAGGGCGAGGCGGTGGACTTCCTCGCGCCGGGGGTGCTGGCGCTGGCGGTGATGTCCACGGCGTTCACCGGGCAGGCCATCGCCACCGGCTTCGAACGGCGGTACGGGGTGCTCAAGCGGCTCGCGGTGTCGCCGCTGCCGCGCTGGGCCCTGATGACCGCGAAGACGCTCTCCGTGCTGGTCACGGAGGTCCTCCAGGTCGTGCTGCTGGCGGTGATCGCGCTGGGGCTGGGCTGGTCGCCGCAGGGCAACCCGCTCGCCGTGCTGCTGCTGCTCGTGCTCGGCACCGCCGCGTTCTCCGGGCTCGGGCTGCTGATGGCGGGCACGCTCAAGGCGGAGGCGACACTGGCCGCCGCCAACCTGGTCTTCCTGCTGCTCCTGGTCGGCGGCGGGGTGATCGTGCCGCTGGACAAGTTCCCCGACGCGGCGCGCGCGGCGCTGGAGCTGCTGCCGATCTCGGCGCTCTCGGGCGGGCTGCGCGACATCCTGCAGCACGGTGCGGGGCTGGACTGGGGCGGTGTCGGGGTGCTGGCCGTCTGGGCGGTGCTCGGTCTGGGCGCGGCGGGCCGGTTCTTCCGCTGGGAGTAGGGGCCGGGAGCGGAGTCCACCAGGGTGAATGAGGCATACGTACCCCTCGTGAAATCCTGCACAAGCTCCGTCCTACGATGGTGGCCGTGTTGAACCCCCTCGCGTACATCGCCCAGCGCTGGACCCCCTCACCCCGTATGCTCCGGCGTGCCGCGCTCAGCGCCGTCGTGATGAGCGTGGTGATCATCGTGACCGGCGGCGCGGTCCGGCTGACCGGGTCCGGCCTCGGCTGCGACACCTGGCCCAAGTGCACGGACGACAGCCTCGTCGCCACACCCGAGCAGGGGCTGCACGGGGCGATCGAGTTCGGCAACCGGATGCTGACGTACGTGCTGAGCGCGGCGGTCGGCTGGGCGATCATCGCGGCGCGCTCCGTCAAGCCCCGGCGGCGCGGTCTGAGCAGGCTCGCCTGGTCACAGTTCTGGCTCGTCATGTTCAACGGCGTCCTCGGCGGCATCACGGTCCTCACGGAGCTCAACCCGTGGACCGTGGCGGGCCACTTCCTGGCCGCCACCGCCCTGCTCACGGTCACCACCCTCACCTGGCTGCGCACCCGCGAGGGCGACGGCACGCCGCGCCCGCGCGTGCCGCGTCCGGTGCGCAAGCTCTCCTGGGCCCTGATCGTCTCGTCGGGGGTGCTGATCGCCGCGGGCACGCTGGTGACGGGCTCCGGGCGGCACGCGGGCGACAGCAGCGATGTGCCGCGGATGCCCTTCGACTACGTCAACGTCGCCCATGTGCACGCGGTGTTCGCCTGGGTCGTCTGCGCGCTGGCGGTCGCGATGTGGCTGGTGCTGCGGGTGGTGGACGCCCCCGCCGACACCCGGGCGCGCGCCCGCGATCTGCTGCTGGTGCTGCTCGCGCAGGGCGCCATCGGGTATGTGCAGTACTTCACCGACACTCCTGAGCTGCTGGTCGGCGCCCACATGCTCGGCTCGTGCGCGGTGTGGATCGCGGTACTGCGGGTCGCGGTCAGCATGCGGGAGCGCCCCCGTACGACGGCGGAGATCCCCGCCCAGGCGGACCACCAGACGCCCGCGACCGTCTGAGGCCGGTGGCCCCTTGCGGGGCCTGGCTCAGGCCTCCGCGAGGCCGTGGACGCGGCGGGCGTTGCCCGCCGCGATCAGCCCGGCCACCCGCCGGGCGTCCGCCGCCGACCAGGCCCCGTCGCGCACCCAGCCGCCGAGGACCCGCTCCAGCGCCACCCGGAAGACCCGGGCCCCCACCAGATGCAGCTCGGGCAGGCCCCGCGCGCCGGTCGAGAAGAGCAGCTTCCCGAACGGCGCGCTCTCCAGCATCTCGGCCAGCACGCCCGCCGCCCCGGCCCCCGTACGGGTGAGGACGGAGCCCAGGTCGGCGTGGACCTGCGATAAGAGGCCGGCGAGCAGGGCCGCGTCACGGTGGTACGGATACGTGTCCCGCAGCACGAGCGCGCCGCCGGTCCCGGCCGTGGCGGCGGCGAAGGGGTACGGGTCGGCCCCGCCGCCCGCGCCGAGGTGCAGCGGCAGCCCGGTGCGGACGGCGCTCCAGTGGAGATGGCGCAGGAGTACGGGGTCGGTGAGCCTCCCGTCACCGGGGCCGCCGCAGGCGCGGGCCGAGAGCCAGCGGCCCGCCGCGCCGCGTACCTCCCCGGGCCCCGGCGGCTCGGGGTCGAGCGCGTGACCCGGATGGGTCGTGGCGGCGGCGCTGAGGGCGACGGCCGAGGCGGCGGCGGTGTGCACGGCCTCGGCGAGCCCGGTGAGGAAGGCGCCCACGCCGCCCGCGGTGGCGGCGACCCGCACGGCGAGGGGTTCGAGCCGGACGATCTCCCGGCCGCGGGCCGCCCCCGCCGCGGCGGTCTCGGCGGCGCCGGTCAGCTCGCCCGCCGGGTCCGTGCCCCCGGAGCCGGTGTCGACCAGATAGGTGGAGATCCCCGTGGCACGCAGCAGCCGCCGGGTGACCTCCGGGGTGCCGAGTTCCCGGCGGCGGGCGAGATAGCGGGCCGGTGTGCAGTGCGGCTCCAGGCCGAGCAGCGGCGGGCACCAGCGCCGTACCGCCGCCCCGAGCTGGGTGTCGAAGAAGGTGGTGCCGGGGGCGGGCAGGGCGGCGGCCCCGCCGAGCTGGGCCTCGAAGGCGCCGAGCCCCAGCTCCGTGGTGAGTACGCCGTGGCAGTACTGGTCCACGAGGGACGCTGTCTCGATCATCGGGATTCCCGTCGTGGACCGTGGATCATGGACCGCATGACCGACTGAACCGGTGACCGACGGTCTGACGGACTGGTGCGCGACAACGAGCGGGCTCGCGACGCCCAGGCCGTACTCCTACAGTCCTAACGGGTGAACCCGGGTTCCGGTGGCGTCTCGGGGATCTCTCCGGGAGCGCGCGGGGAGCATTTCAGGGGCGCACCCCCGGATCAGGGGCGCACCGCCGGATCAGGGGAGCGCTTCAGGCGGGCCGGCGGTCGTCGGGCCGGCCGCCGAGCTGGAGTCCGGCCATCCGTCGCCACTCGTACGGTCCGGTGCGCACCTTGGCCGCGAACTCGCCGTCGAAGGAGTCGTGCACGGTGAGCCCGGCCCGCTCGGCCGCGGCGCTCGCGACCGCGGGCGTGGGGGCGACGAGATCGCCCCACGCGCCGTCCTCGCCGACGAGCACGATCCGGGTGCCGGCCTGTCCCAGGTACGCGAGCTGGCCCTCGGCGCCGCCGTGCTTCCCCGCGAAGGCGCCGATCTGCTTCGCGAGCCGGGCGGCCGTACGCTCTGCGCGCGCCTCGTGCCGGCTCCGCGCGCGCTTTTCGGTACTCCCACCGGTCCCACCGGCCCCGCCGGTCCCGTCGTCGCCGCCGCTCTGATCTGCCTGCTGGGTCTCTGCCATGCACGGGATGCTACCGACGGGTAGATCAACTGGCGACGGGCGGGCCACGTGGCCTTGACCACGTACCCGCCCGTAACCGGAAAGTCTTTCCCTAACGGAGGAAGGGGTCCACCGCGACGGCCACGAAGAGCAGCGACACATAGGTGATGGACCAGTGGAACAGCCGCATCTCCTTGAGCTTGGCGCCCGACTCCCCGGCCTTGGCACGCGACTGGAGTCCGTGCGCCTCCCAGAGCCAGAAGCCGCCGGACAGCAGTGCCACCACCGTGTAGAACCACCCGGTGTACCCCAGCGGCGTCAGCAGCAGCGAGACGCCGACCATCACCCAGCTGTAGAGGACGATCTGGCGGGCCACCACGCGGTTGGTCGCGACGACCGGCAGCATGGGGACGCCGGCCCGCTCGTAGTCCGCCTTCACGCGCATCGACAGCGGCCAGTAGTGCGGCGGGGTCCAGAAGAACATGACCAGGAAGAGGATGACCGCGGCCCAGGACATCGAGTTCGTCACGGCCGACCAGCCGATGAGCACCGGCATGCAGCCCGCGATCCCGCCCCAGACGATGTTCTGGGCGGTACGGCGCTTGAGGATCATCGTGTAGACGACGACGTAGAGAAGGAGCGCCCCCAACGAGAGTGCCGCGGACAGCCAGTTGACGAGAAACCCGAACCAGAGGGTCGAGACGACCGTCAACGTCAGGCCGAAGACGAGTCCCTCACGCGGCGAGACCATTCCCGTGACAAGAGGGCGCTGCGACGTCCGGTCCATCAGCGCGTCGATGTCGCGGTCGATATACATGTTGAGCGCATTCGCGCCACCGGCGGAGAGGTAACCGCCAATACACGTAGTGAGCACCAGCAGCAGATTCGGTACGCCCTGCTGCGCCAGGAACATCACCGGAACGGTGGTGATCAGCAGCAGTTCGATGATCCGCGGCTTGGTCAGCATCACGAACGCCTTGACGCGGGCACCGAACGGCCGGTGGCCCCCCGAGCTCGGAGTCAAGGCGACCCCTGCGGGTCGGGACTCGACGGCCGTCACGCACACCCCTGACAGAGAAATCCCAGCAAGCATCCGGGCGTGAAGGCCCCGTAAAGACTTGCGCTTACCACGCCACTCTAGACGTTGCCCATATCGCGATTGCCGCCGGGGTCGGAGCGTGCGGAGCCGTGTTGAACGCCGGGTTGAACGCGGTCCCGACCTGTCCCGTACACCCTGCCGACAGCTTGCCGAGAGGCGAAGTCCCCGCACGCACCGCACCCTGGAAAGACGCTCGGAAAGATGTCGGTTGCTGCGGGTAGGCTCGACAATGAACCGGTGCGCCCTCAGACACCGGGATTCGAACATGTGGAGAGGAGCCCTGACTCAGGGTGAGCACCAAGCCGACCACCACAGACCTTGAATGGACCGAATTGGACCGTCGGGCTGTAGACACCGCCCGCGTCCTGGCCATGGATTCCGTACAGAAGGTCGGCAACGGCCATCCGGGTACGGCCATGAGCCTGGCTCCGGCCGCGTACGTGCTGTTCCAGAAGCTGATGCGGCACGACCCCTCCGACGCGCAGTGGACCGGCCGTGACCGGTTCGTCCTCTCGGTGGGCCACTCCTCGCTGACGCTGTACATCCAGCTCTACCTGGCCGGGTACGGCCTGGAGCTGAACGACCTGGAGTCCTTCCGCACCTGGGGTTCGAAGACCCCGGGCCACCCGGAGTACGGACACACGGTCGGCGTGGAGACCACGACGGGCCCCCTCGGCCAGGGTGTCGCGAACGCGGTGGGCATGGCGATGGCCGCCCGGTACGAGCGCGGGCTGTACGACCCGGACGCCGCGGCGGGCACGTCGCCGTTCGACCACACCATCTACGCGCTCGCGGGCGACGGCTGCCTCCAGGAGGGCATCTCCGCCGAGGCGTCCTCGCTGGCCGGGCACCAGAAGCTCGGCAACCTGGTCCTGCTGTGGGACGACAACCACATCTCGATCGAGGGTGACACGGAGACCGCGGTCTCCGAGGACACCATGAAGCGGTACGAGGCGTACGGCTGGCACGTCCAGCGCGTCGAGCAGTCCGCCGACGGCGACCTCGACCCCCAGGCGCTGTACGCGGCGCTGGAGGCGGCCAAGGCCGAGACGGAGCGCCCGTCGTTCATCGCGGCGCGCTCGATCATCGCCTGGCCCGCGCCGCACGCGCAGAACACCGAGGCGGCGCACGGCTCGGCGCTCGGCGCCGAGGAGGTCGCCGCCACGAAGAAGGTCCTCGGCTTCGACCCCGAGAAGTCCTTCGACGTCGCCGACGAGGTCATCGCGCACACGCGTGAGGCGCTCGACCGGGGCCGCGAGGCCCGTACGGCGTGGGAGAAGACCTTCGCCGCCTGGCGCACCGCCAACCCGGAGCGCGCGGCCACGTTCGACCGGGTGCGGGCGGGCGAGCTGCCCGAGGGGTGGCAGGACAAGCTGCCCGCGTTCGAGACCGGCAAGGCCGTCGCCACGCGCGCCGCGTCCGGCAAGGTCCTCCAGGCGCTGGGCGAGGTCATCCCCGAGCTGTGGGGCGGCTCCGCCGACCTCGCGGGCTCGAACAACACCACGATCGACAAGACGTCGTCGTTCCTGCCCGTGGGCAACCCGCTGCCGGAGGCGTCGCCCTACGGCCGCACGGTGCACTACGGCATCCGCGAGCACGCCATGGGCTCGACGATGAACGGCATCGCGCTGCACGGCAACACCCGTATCTACGGCGGCACGTTCCTCGTGTTCTCCGACTACATGCGCCCCGCCGTCCGGCTCGCCGCGCTGATGCGGGTCCCCGTCACGTACGTGTGGACGCACGACTCCATCGGCCTCGGCGAGGACGGCCCGACGCACCAGCCGGTCGAGCACCTGTCGGCGCTGCGCGCCATCCCGGGGCTGAACATCGTCCGCCCGGCCGACGCCAACGAGACGGTGATCGCCTGGGGCGAGATCCTCAAGCGCCACGACAAGGGCGCCCCGCACGGCCTGGCGCTGACCCGCCAGGGTGTGCCGACGTACGAGGCCAACGAGGACGCCGCCAAGGGCGGTTACGTCCTGTTCGAGGCGACGGGCGCGGACGGGCGGGCCACGGCCCCCGAGGTCGTGCTGATCGGCACGGGCTCCGAGGTGCAGCTCGCGGTGGAGGCGCGCGAGCAGCTCCAGGCGTCCGGGGTGCCGGCGCGGGTCGTCTCGATGCCGTCGGTCGAGTGGTTCGACGAGCAGGACCAGGCGTACAAGGACAGCGTTCTGCCGCCGTCGGTGAAGGCGCGGGTGGCGGTCGAGGCCGGCATCGGGCTCACCTGGCACCGTTTCGTGGGCGACGCGGGCCGCATCGTGTCGCTGGAGCACTTCGGGGCTTCGGCGGACGCCAAGGTCCTCTTCCGCGAGTTCGGTTTCACCGCCGACGCGGTGGCCGCCGCCGCGCGGGAATCTCTTGAGGCCGCGGCGCGCTGACGCCCATATACGAACTGTAGGAGATGCAAACCTCATGACAGACGCACTCAAGCGCCTCTCCGACGAAGGCGTCGCGATCTGGCTCGACGACCTGTCGCGCAAGAGGATCACGTCCGGGAACCTGGCCGAGCTCCTCGACCAGTCCCACGTGGTCGGCGTGACGACCAACCCGTCGATCTTCCAGAAGGCCATTTCCGGCGGCGACGGGTACGAGACCCAGCTGACCGACCTGGCGGCCCGGAAGGTCACCGTCGAGGAAGCCGTCCGCATGATCACGACGGCGGACGTCCGGGACGCCGCCGACATCCTGCGCCCCGTCTTCGACGCCACGCAGGGCCAGGACGGCCGGGTCTCCATCGAGGTCGACCCCCGTCTGGCGCACAACACCACGGCGACCATCGCCGAGGCGAAGCAGCTCGCCTGGCTGGTGGACCGCCCGAACACCCTCATCAAGATCCCGGCGACGAAGGCGGGGCTGCCCGCGATCGCCGAGACCATCGGCCGGGGCATCAGCGTGAACGTGACGCTGATCTTCTCGCTGGAGCGGTACCGCGAGGTCATGGACGCCTACCTGACGGGCCTGGAGAAGGCGAAGGCCGCCGGCCTCGACCTCTCCACGATCCACTCGGTGGCGTCCTTCTTCGTGTCCCGCGTGGACACGGAGATCGACAAGCGCCTCGACGCGCTGGGCACGCCGGAGGCCAAGGAGGCCCGCGGCAAGGCGGCGCTGGCCAACGCGCGGCTCGCGTACGAGGCGTACGAGGAGGTCTTCTCCTCCGACCGCTGGGCCGCCCTGGACCGCGCGCAGGCCAACAAGCAGCGTCCGCTGTGGGCCTCGACGGGCGTCAAGGACCCCGCGTACAAGGACACGCTGTACGTGGACGAGCTGGTCGCGCCCAACACGGTGAACACCATGCCGGAGGCCACGCTGGAGGCCACGGCGGACCACGGGCAGATCACCGGTGACACGGTGCGCGGCACGTACGACCAGGCGCGCGCCGACCTGGAGGCCGTCGAGAAGCTGGGCGTCTCGTACGACGACGTCGTCCAGCTCCTGGAGGACGAGGGCGTCGAGAAGTTCGAGGCGTCCTGGAACGATCTGCTCAAGTCGACCGAGGCGGAGCTCAAGCGCCTCGCTCCTTCGGAGGGCTGAACCCTTGACCGCAACCCACGGAGCGAACCCGCTCCGTGACGCCGCGGACCGACGGCTCCCGCGTATCGCGGGGCCGTCGGGCCTGGTCATCTTCGGCGTCACGGGCGATTTGTCCCGCAAAAAGCTGATGCCTGCGGTGTACGACCTCGCCAACCGTGGTCTGCTGCCGCCGGGTTTCTCGCTCGTCGGCTTCGCCCGCCGCGAATGGCAGGACGAGGACTTCGCGCAGGAGGTGCACGACGCGGTCAAGGAGCACGCGCGTACGCCGTTCCGCGAGGAGGTCTGGCAGCAGCTGGTCCAGGGCATGCGTTTCGTCCAGGGCGACTTCGACGACGACGACGCGTTCGAGAACCTGAAGACGACCATCGCCGAGCTGGACAAGGCGCAGGGCACGGGCGGGAACTTCGCGTTCTACCTCTCCGTGCCGCCGAAGTTCTTCCCGCAGGTCGTCCAGCAGCTCAAGAAGCACGGGCTGGCCGACCAGAAGGAGGGCTCCTGGCGCCGCGCGGTCATCGAGAAGCCCTTCGGTCACGACCTGACCTCCGCCAAGGAGCTGAACAAGGTCGTCCACGAGGTCTTCCCGTCCAACGAGGTCTTCCGGATCGACCACTACCTGGGCAAGGAGACCGTCCAGAACATCCTGGCGCTGCGGTTCGCCAACACCCTCTTCGAGCCGATCTGGAACCGGTCGTACGTCGACCACGTGCAGATCACCATGGCCGAGGACATCGGTATCGGCGGCCGGGCCGGCTACTACGACGGCATCGGCGCCGCCCGTGACGTCATCCAGAACCACCTCCTCCAGCTGCTCGCGCTGACCGCGATGGAGGAGCCCGCCTCCTTCGACGCGGACGCGCTGGCCGCGGAGAAGACCAAGGTGCTGGGCGCGGTCAAGCTGCCCAAGGACCTGGGCGCGGACACGGTGCGCGGGCAGTACGCCGCGGGCTGGCAGGGCGGCGAGCAGGCCGTCGGCTATCTCCAGGAGGACGGGATCGACGCCCGTTCGAAGACCGACACCTACGCCGCGGTGAAGCTGGAGATCGACAACCGCCGCTGGGCGGGCGTCCCCTTCTACCTCCGCACCGGCAAGCGGCTCGGCCGCCGGGTCACGGAGATCGCGGTCGTCTTCCAGCGCGCGCCGCACTCCCCCTTCGACCACACGACCACGGAGGAGCTGGGGCAGAACGCCCTGGTCATCCGCGTCCAGCCGGACGAGGGCGTGACGATGAGGTTCGGTTCGAAGGTCCCCGGCACCTCGATGGAGGTCCGGGACGTCTCGATGGACTTCGCGTACGGCGAGTCCTTCACGGAGTCCAGCCCCGAGGCGTACGAACGGCTCATCCTCGATGTGCTGCTCGGCGACTCGAACCTCTTCCCGCGGGTGGAGGAGGTCGAACTGTCCTGGAAGATCCTCGACCCGATCGAGCACTACTGGGACAAGCACGGCAAGCCCGCGCAGTACGAGTCCGGGACCTGGGGTCCGGTCGAGGCGGACGAAATGCTCGCACGAGACGGACGGAGCTGGCGCCGGCCATGAAGATCGACCTTACGGACACCACGTCCAGCAAGATCAACAAGGCGCTCGTGCAGGGGCGTCGCGCGATCGGCACCCCCGCGGTCGGCATGGTCCTCACGCTGGTCATCGTCACCGACGAGGAGAACGCGTACGACGCGCTCAAGGCCGCCAACGAGGCGTCCCGCGAGCACCCGTCGCGCAAGCTCGTCGTCGTGAAGCGGATCTCGCGCTCGGCGCGCGACCGGGCCCAGGCCCGGCTCGACGCCGAGGTGCGGGTCGGCACGGACGCGGGCACCGGCGAGACGGTCGTCCTGCGGCTGTACGGCGAGGTGATGGACCACGCCCAGTCGGTGGTGCTGCCGCTGCTGCTGCCCGACGCCCCCGTCGTGGTGTGGTGGCCGGTCAACGCGCCGGTCAACCCGGCGAAGGACGCGCTGGGCAGGCTGGCGCAGCGCCGGGTGACGGACACGTACGCCGCCGAACACCCGGTGCAGGAGCTGACGGCCCGCGCCGACGCCTACACCCCGGGCGACACGGACCTGTCCTGGACGAGGATCACCCCGTGGCGCTCGATGGTCGCGGCGGCCCTGGACCAGGTGGACTGCTCGGTCACCTCGGTGGAGGTGGAGGGCGAGGAGCACAACCCGAGCGGCGAGCTGCTCGCGATGTGGCTGGCGAACCGGCTGCGGGTGCCGGTGCGGCGCTCGGTCTCGGCGGGCCCCGGGCTCACGGCCGTACGGATGGAGACGACCTGCGGGCCGATCACGCTCGACCGGGCCGACGGCGCGCTCGCCACGCTCTCCATCCAGGGGCAGCCGGACCGCGCGGTCGCGCTGAAGCGCCGGGAGACCTCGGAGCTGATCGCGGAGGAGCTGCGCCGGCTGGACCCGGACGACATCTACGCCTCGGCTCTGAAGTTCGGTGTGCACCGGCTGGGGGAAGCGAAGTCCTCCCTGCCGCCGCTGCCGACGAGGGAGGCGGGGTCGTCGGAGCACGCGCCCGCGCATCCGGTCACGCCCGCGAGCATGCCGGTGAAGAAGGCGGCGTCGAAGTGAGCGCTCCCCAGCTCGTCGTGCACCGCGACAAGGAGCTGATGGCGCAGGCCGCGGCGGCCCGGCTGATCACGAAGATCGTGGACGCCCAGGCCGCGCGCGGCTCCGCGTCGGTGGTCCTGACCGGCGGGCGCAACGGCAACGGTCTGCTGGCCGCGCTGTCGGCGGCGCCCGCCAGGGACGCGATCGACTGGTCGCGGCTCGATCTGTGGTGGGGCGACGAACGCTTCCTCCCGGAGGGCGACCCGGAGCGGAACATCACCCAGGCGCGGGCGGCGCTGCTCGACTCGGTGCCGCTGGACCCGAAGCGGGTGCACGCGATGGCCGCCTCGGACGGTCCGTACGGCAGCGATGTGGAGGCGGCGGCGGCCGCGTACGCCACGGAGCTGGCGGCGGAGGCCCGGCCCGAGGACCACGGTCCGGTGCCGACGTTCGACGTGCTGATGCTGGGCGTCGGCCCCGACACCCATGTCGCGTCGCTCTTCCCGGAGCTGCCGGGTGTCCGGGAGACCGAGCGCACGGTGGTCGCGGTGCACGGCGCGCCCAAGCCGCCGCCGCTGCGGATCTCCCTCACCCTGCCCGCGATCCGCGCGGCGCACGAGGTCTGGCTGCTGGCGGCGGGCGAGGACAAGGCGAAGGCGGCGGAGATCGCGCTGTCCGGCGCGGGCGAGATCCAGGCCCCGGCGGCGGGCGCGTACGGCCGCAGCCGCACGCTGTGGCTGCTGGACGCGGCGGCGGCCTCGGCCCTCCCCCGCGCCCTGTACCCCCCGGCCTCCGCCTGAGGCCCGGTAATCGGTGTACGCATGCGCGGCCCGGCTCGCCACCCCGGCGACCGGGCCGCGCGTGTGTGTAAGGGCCCGCCCCCGCCGGGCGGATTCAGTGCTTCCGCGGCTCGACCGGCGCCATCGGCTCCAGGAACGGCGTCAGCAGGCCCGGGACCGCCGTCTCCGCGAAGGCGAGCGCCTCGCCCTCCGCTGCGTCGTACACGTGGTACGCGCCCTCTCCCGCGGCCGTCGTCGCCGTCAGGGTGACCAGGCCGGCCCGGCGCTGGAAGAGGGACTGCTTGACGGTCCAGCCGATCACCCCGGAGCGCTGGAGCGCCACCGTCGAGCGGCGGACCGTACCCGAGCGGGCCACCAGATAGCCGCCGCCGAGTCCGTGGCCCAGATTGCGGTAGGCGTCGAGCGCGAGCAGGACCGCCGCGGGGAGCAGCAGCACCGCGCAGGCCGCCGCCACCCGCAGGAGCACATCGGTCAGCAGCAGGCCGAGCCCCGCGAGCAACGCCACCGGGAGCAGGGCGGCGGCCAGGGACCAGCGCAGTCTGCGGCCCCGGGCGGCGCGCGGGTGCCGGGTCAGCGGCGCCCCGCCCGCCGGGTCCGTCGGGGAGACGGCCTCGCGCAGCACACGGGCGGCCACCGTGTGGGCCACCGCGCGGGGCGCGGCGGGCAGCAGCGCCTTGTTGTCGGCGTGCTCGTCCTCCTCGTCCTGGGTGAGGCCGGTGGCGACCGCGTCCACCCGCGCCGCGCCGGCCAGCCGGACGCCCAGCGGTTCGACCAGCTCCACGCCGCGCAGCCGGCGCTCCTCGATGGAGACCGAGCGGGAGGTGAGCAGTCCGCGGCGGACCCGCAGGGTGCCGCCGGGCTCGCGCTCCAGCCGGTAGTTCCACCACATCTCGATCCACAGACCGAGCGCGCCGACGACGCCCGCGAGGGCCGCCGCGGCCACCAGGGCGAGGATCGTCCAGACGAGCGGGGTGGATTCGAAGAGGTCCCGCACCCAGTCGATGACCTGGGTCTGCGCGCCGAACCACTCACTGATCTGGAGCAGTCCGCCGGCCGCGGCGCCGCCGAGCACCGGGGCGACGAAGGAGATCGGCGCGTACCGGATCCAGCCGGGGTCGAGGGCGGCCAGCATGCCCTCGGGGTGGGTCCCCGGCTCACCCGGTGGCCGGTCGAGCAGTTCCGTACGGAGCCGTTCGCCCTCGGCGCGGGTGACCGGGTCGAGTTCCAGCGTGGATTCGCCGCCGGAGTGCTCGCCGGTGCCGATACGGACCTTCACCAGGCCGAGGATCCGCAGCAGCGGATGCGCTGTCAGGTCGACGCTGCGGATCCGCTCCCGGGCCAGTGAGCGGCGCTTGACCAGGAACAGCCCCGTGTGGAGTTCGGCGCGCTCGGGCCCTATCCGGTAGCGGGTGCGGCGCCAGCGGACGTACTCGCCGCCGGTGCCGGCGACGACCAGCAGCGCGGCCCCGGCCACCACCCAGGCCACCGACTCCCACAGCGGCATCCGGCCGGCCATCCCGACGGCGGTGGGCAGCCCGGCGCCGAGGACGACCCCGGCCAGGACGAGGGCGGTGACCAGCAGGGTGCGCCGGTCGAGCCGCCGCCACTCCGCCTCGGCAGCCGGGGAATCCGCCCCGGGGACGGGGACGGGACCCGCGGCCTCCGCCTCGGGAGCGGGGACCGGGGCCGGGACCTCGGCCGGGACCGGGACCCGCCCCACCGCCTCCGGCGCCGGTTCCGGGGGGCCGCTCATGTCGCGTCCCCCGGTGTGGCCTGGGTGATGTGGGTCAGCCGCTCGGCGAGGTCCGCCGCCAGCTCGTGGTCGAGGCCCCGGATGTGCACGGCGCCCTTGGACGAGGCGGTCGTGACGATGACCGTGGAGAGCCTGAAGAGCTGCTCCAGCGGGCCGCGCACGGTGTCCACGGTCTGGATCCGGGACATCGGCGCGATCCGCCACTCCTGCCGGAAGAAGCCGGTCCGTACGTAGACGGCCTCGTCCGTCACCTCCCAGCGGTGCACCCTGAACCACCACACGGGTATGAGCGCCGTACCGGCGAGGCCCAGCACCGCGAGGACGGCCGCCGGGCCCAGCAGCCATCCCCGCGCGGGGGCGATGAACACGCCGAGCACGGTCAGCACGGCCACCGGGACCAGGGTCGTCAGCAGGCACTGCGCGCGCCACCAGCCGACGGCCCGCTCGTCCAGCGTGTTGTTCGGCGGCCGCATCCTCCGCACCCCCTCCCCCATCGGCTCAGCGGCCCCGCAGCGAGCGGTACGTGGCGACGAGCGCCGCCGTCGAGGCGTCGAGCTGCTCGCCCGGGGCCTCTCCGGTGAGCACGGGCTCGATCTCCTTGGCGAGGACCTTGCCGAGTTCGACGCCCCACTGGTCGAAGGAGTCGATGTTCCACACGGCGCCCTGGACGAACACCTTGTGCTCGTACAGCGCGATCAACTGGCCCAGGACGGACGGGGTCAGCGTCTCCGCGAGGATCGTCGTGGTCGGGTGGTCGCCCCGGAACGTCTTGTGCGGCACCAGTTCCTCGGCCACCCCCTCGGCCCGCACCTCCTCGGGCGTCTTGCCGAAGGCGAGCGCCTGGGTCTGGGCGAAGAAGTTGGCCATCAGCAGGTCGTGCTGGGCGACCAGGCCCGGCAGCAGATCGTCCACGGGCCGGGCGAAGCCGATGAAGTCGGCCGGGATGACCTTCGTCCCCTGGTGGATGAGCTGGTAGTAGGCGTGCTGGCCGTTGGTGCCCGGGGTGCCCCAGACGACGGGCCCGGTCTGCCAGTCCACCGGATTGCCGTCCCGGTCCACGGACTTGCCGTTGGACTCCATGTCGAGCTGCTGGAGGTAGGCCGTGAACTTCGACAGGTAGTGGCTGTACGGCAGGACGGCGTGCGACTGGGCGTCGAAGAACGCGCCGTACCAGACCCCCAGCAGCCCGAGCAGCAGCGGCGCGTTCTCCTCGGGGGGCGCGGTGCGGAAGTGCTCGTCGACGAGGTGGAAGCCGTCCAGCATCTCGCGGAACCGGCGGGGGCCGATCGCGATCATCAGCGAGAGCCCGATGGCCGAGTCGTACGAGTAGCGTCCGCCGACCCAGTCCCAGAACTCGAACATGTTCGCCGTGTCGATGCCGAAGTCGGCGACCTTCTCGGCGTTCGTGGAGAGCGCCACGAAGTGCTTGGCGATCGCCTCGGGACCGACCCGCAGCTCCGTCAGCAGCCAGTTGCGGGCCGAGGTGGCGTTGGTGATGGTCTCGATCGTGGTGAACGTCTTGGACGCGACGATGAAGAGCGTCTGGGCCGGGTCCAGGTCCCGTACCGCCTCGTGCAGGTCCGCGCCGTCCACGTTCGAGACGAAACGGACCGTCAGGTCGCGGTCGGTGAAGGAGCGCAGCGTCTCGTAGGCCATGGCGGGGCCGAGGTCGGAGCCGCCGATGCCGATGTTGACGATGTTCCTGATGGGCAGGCCCGTGTGGCCCGTCCACTCGCCGTGCCTGACCTGGTCGGCGAAGGCGGCCATCCGGTCGAGGACGGCGTGCACCGCCGGCACGACGTTCTCCCCGTCGACCTCGATCACGGCGTCGCGCGGGGCGCGGAGCGCGGTGTGCAGGACGGCGCGGTCCTCCGTGGTGTTGATCTTCTCGCCGCGGAACATCGCGTCCCGCAGCTCCGTGACCCCGGTGGCCGCGGCCAGCTCGCGCAGGAGCGCCAGCGTCTCGTCCGTCACCAGGTGCTTGGAGTAGTCCAGGTACAGGTCACCCACCTGGAGGGTGTAGCCGGTGCCGCGCGCCGGGTCGGCGGCGAACAGCTCCCGCAGGGAGGTCCCCGCCAACTGCTCCCGGTGCTTGCCCAGGGCGCTCCACTCGGGCGTCCGGTTGAGCCTCGTACGGCTTTCCGCGTTCATCTCGGACATCAGCCCACTTCTTCTCGTGCCTGTGTGCGTGCGTGTCTGTGTACGCCTGCGAGTCTGTCTGCCCCCACTGCCGGTCCCAACTTAATTGATCAGAGTGCCGAGCGAGGCGACAGCCAGTACGAAGAGCCCGGCGGCGAGCAGGGCGGGGGTGTTCAGTCCCCAGCCGGCCGCCGCGGCCCCCGCCAGCAGCGCGCCGAGCGGCGCCCCGGCGAGCGAGAGCGTACGGAAGGCCGAGCTGATCCGGCCCAGCATCTCGCGGGGGCTGCGCTCCTGCATCAAGGTGGTCTGGCTGACGTTCCACACCATGTTCATCGTGCCGAACACCCCGAGGCAGAGGGCGGGCACCCAGATCTCCCGCACCGAGCCCAGCGCCACCAGACAGCAGATCTGCACGGCCCCGGCCAGAAACACGGCCCGGACGCGCCCGATCCGCTCGGTGAGCCGCCCGGCGAGCAGACCGCCCACCACGCTCCCCGCGCCGAAGGCCGTGAGGGTCAGCGCGTACGCCCGGTCACCGCCGCCCAGCCAGCCGGTGACGTGCAGCACCAGCGTGGCGATCAGTCCGCCCATCGCGACGTTGCAGAGCGTCGTGGCCAGGCACAGCCCGCGCAGCGTCCGGTCCGCCGCCAGGAACCGGATCCCCGCCGCGATCTCGGCGCGCAGGGTGGATCCGGATTTACGGGCCGGCCGCTCCGGCGCCGCGATCCGCAGGGAGGCGATCAGCAGCGCCGCCACCCCGTACGTGAGGGCGTTGGCCGCGTGCGGCGCGGCCACCCCGACGAGCAGCAGCACGGGGACCAGCGGGGCGGCCACGAAACCGCTCGCTATCTGCTGCCCGGTCATCAGCCGGGCATTGGCTCCGGCGAGGGCCGGCTGCGGCACGAGCGAGGGCAGCAGGGCGGTGGCCGCGTTGTCGAAGAGTGTCTGGAGCGTCGTGAGGAGAAAGGCGAGGGCGAGGAGGAGCGCGATCGACGCGTGTCCGAGGCCGACGGCCACGGCGAACCCCGCCATCAGCGCGCCGCGCACCAGGTCGACACCCCACATCGCCCGCCGCTGGTCCACCCGATCCGCGATCGCCCCGCCGACCAGCCCGAACAGCAGCCACGGCAGATAGCCGCAGGCCGTCACCGAGGCGATCAGCACCGGATCGTCCGTGAGCGAGGCGGCGAGCAGCGGCAGGGCCGCCGTCCGCAGCGCGTCACCGAACCGCGAGACGACCGCGGCCGACCACAGCCGCCCGAACCCCCCGCGCCAGGCGGGCGCCCGTACCTCCACCGTGCCGACAGCCGTCATCACTTCTCCCCTCCGGTCGACTGCTACAGACCGTAAGGGGAGCCACTGACAATGCCGCCGGAGAGCGGCGGCGCCGAAAGGACGCGACGCGGGCAAAAACGGTTCGGCCGGACACGCGCCACGTGTCCGGCCGGAAAATCTCTCCCGTACCGGAAGCGGTACGGTCCTTAAAGTTCGCCGCGCAGTTTGGCGAGGGCTTCGGCGAGAATCGCCTCGCCGTCCGCGTCACTGCGCCGCTCCCGCACATAAGCGAGATGGGTCTTGTACGGCTCCGTGCGCGGCGGGTCCGGCGGATTGTCCCGGTCCTGACCGGCCGGGAATCCGCAGCGCGGGCAGTCCCACGTCTCCGGAACCTGTGCGTCACTGGCGAAGCTCGGCACCGTCTCGTGCCCGTTCGAGCACCAGAAGGAGATGCGCAGGCGGGGCGCGGACTCGCCGCGCTCGGCCTCACCCATCGGCCCCGCTCCGACCCGGCTTCCCCGGATCGCGTTGCCACTTGCCACGGTCGTAACTCCCTGCGTGATGGTGCCGCAAAGCATCGGTAGGCAGCTCCGCTGCCGGGCGCCCCAGTCTACGTAAGGCCCAACGCGCGTCCAGTGAAGGGAGTTACCCTCCTGCCGCCGGTCGCGCAACCCATGATAGGCCGCGCCCGCGGCCCCGTACCGCGGCCGTACCCGGGGTCCGGGTCAGCTGTCCAGCTTGAGCACGAGGCCAAGCACGACAATGCACGCGAACCACAGCAGCCCGACCACGACGGTGATGCGGTCGAGGTTGCGCTCGGCGACCGAGGACCCGCCGACGGAGGACTGCATTCCGCCACCGAACATGTCGGAGAGGCCGCCGCCCTTTCCCTTGTGCATCAGCACCAGCAGCATCAGCAGCAGGCTGAAGACGATGAGGGCGATCGAGAACCCCATAACCACGGCTGGACCAACTTCCTCGGACTGATCGACCTGTCGGCTTGATCGAACTGACAGGATCAACGGGACTGATTATCGGCAGAACGCATAAAGCATAAAGAACAGCGGGGGCCGGGTGGCATCTCCCGCGATAACGCACCGGAAATACCCACTCGACCCCCGCCAGGGTACGACGGATCCGTGTCCCCGCATACCGGGACCGACCGGGTCGGTCCTACTGGTCGCGGAACCTGACGATCTTGACGAACTCGTCGGCGTCCAGCGCCGCGCCGCCCACCAGAGCGCCGTCCACATCGGGCTGCGCCATGATCGCGGCGACATTGCCGGACTTCACCGAGCCGCCGTACTGGATCCGGACCCGGTCGGCCAGCTCCTGCGAGTACAGCTCGGCCAGCCGGCCGCGGATCGCGCCGCAGACCTCCTGCGCGTCCTCGGGGGTGGCGACCTCGCCGGTGCCGATGGCCCACACCGGCTCGTACGCGATCACCACGGACTCGGCCTGCTCGGCCGGGATGTCCTTGAGACCGCCGTCGAGCTGGCTGAGCGTGTAGGAGACCTGGTCACCGGCCTTGCGGATGTCCAGGCCCTCGCCGACGCAGAGGATCGGGGTCAGGCCGTGCTTGTACGCGGCCTTCACCTTGGCGTTGCAGATCTCGTCCGTCTCGGCGTGGTACTGGCGTCGCTCGGAGTGACCGACGGCCACGAAGGCGCACTTCAGCTTGGCCAGCATGGGGCCGGAGATCTCGCCGGTGTACGCGCCGGAGTCGTGCGCCGAGATGTCCTGGGCACCGTATTTGATCTTGAGTTTGTCGCCGTCGACGAGCGTCTGTACGGAGCGCAGGTCGGTGAAGGGCGCCAGGACGGCGACCTCCACGGCGTCGTAGTCCTTGTCGCCCAGGGCGAAGGCGAGCTTCTGGACGTGGGCGATGGCCTCAAGGTGGTTGAGGTTCATCTTCCAGTTGCCCGCCATCAGCGGCGTGCGGCCGGTCTTCTCGGTCGAAGCGGTCATGCGGGTTCAGTCCTCCAGTGCGGCGAGGCCGGGAAGCGTCTTGCCCTCTAGGTATTCGAGGCTCGCGCCGCCACCGGTCGAGATGTGGCCGAATGCCTTCTCGTCGAAGCCCAGGATCCGGACGGCGGCGGCGGAGTCGCCACCGCCGACGACCGAGAAGCCCGGGGAGTCGACGAGCGCCTGGGCGACGGCCTTGGTGCCCTCGGCGTAGTCGGGGTGCTCGAAGACGCCCATGGGACCGTTCCAGAAGACGGTCGCCGCGTCGGCGAGCTTCGAGGCGTACAGCCGGCCGGTCTCGGGGCCGATGTCCAGGCCCATCTGTCCGGCCGGAATGGCGTCCACGGCCACGGTCGCGGGGTGCGTGGGCGCCTTGGCCTTGAGGTCCGGGAACCCCGCGGAGACGAGGACGTCGACGGGGAGCACGAACTCCACGCCGCGCTCCTCGGCCCGCTTGAGGTAGCCCTGGACGGCCGGGATCTGGTCCTCCTGAAGGAGCGAGGTGCCGATCTCGTGGCCCTGCGCCTTCAGGAAGGTGTAGGCCATGCCGCCGCCGATCAGGATGCGGTCGGCCTTCTCCAGCAGGTGGTCGATGACGCCGAGCTTGTCGGAGACCTTGGCGCCGCCGAGCACGACGGCGTACGGCCGCCGCACATCGTCGGTGAGCCGCTTGAGGACGCCGACCTCGGTGGCGATGAGTCCGCCCGCGGCGTGCGGCAGCCGGGCCGGGAGGTCGTAGACGGAGGCGTGCTTGCGGTGCACGGCGCCGAAGCCGTCGCCCACGTACAGATCGGCCAGCGCGGCGAGCTGTTCGGCGAAGGCGCCGCGCTCGGCGTCGTCCTTCGCGGTCTCGCCCGCGTTGAAGCGGAGGTTCTCGATGACGGCGACCTGGCCGTCGGCGAGCGCGGCGACGGTGGCGCGGGCGGAGTCGCCGACCGTGTCGGTCGCGAAGGCCACCTCGGCGCCGAGGAGTTCACCGAGGCGCGCGGCGGCGGGGGCGAGCGAGAAGGCCGGGTCGGGGGCGCCCTTGGGGCGGCCCAGGTGCGAGGCGACGATCACCCGGGCGCCGGCCTCGGCGAGCCGGGCGACCGTCGGCTGTACGGCGCGGATCCGGCCGTCGTCGGTGATGGTCGTGCCGTCGAGCGGCACATTGAGGTCGGCACGGACGAATACGCGCCGGCCGGCGACCCCTTCTGCGAGGAGTTCGTCGATCGTCTTCACTGCTGCTGGGCTCCTTGGGATCTCTGGACAGACAGACCAACAGGGCTCGAACGGCGCCTCATGCGCGCCGGCCGAGCCCTGTCACTCATATCGAGCTGCCTGGTGCGTGTCGCGGAGTGTCCGTCAGAGCCGGGCGCCGACGAAGACGGTCAGGTCGACCAGGCGGTTGGAGTAGCCCCACTCGTTGTCGTACCAGCCGATGACCTTGACGCTCTTGCCCTGGACCATGGTCAGGGAGGAGTCGAAGGTGCAGGACGCGGGCCAGTTGACGATGTCCGAGGAGACGATCGGGTCCTCGGTGTAGTCCAGGTAGCCCTTGAGCTCGCCCTGGGCGGCCTTCTGGAACGCGGCGTTGACCTCGTCCTTGGTCACCACGCGCTCCGTCTCGACGACCAGGTCGGTGACGGACCCCGTCGGGACGGGCACGCGCATCGCCATGCCGTTGAGCTTGCCGGCCAGCTCCGGGATGACCAGGCCGAGGGCCTTGGCCGCGCCGGTGCTCGCCGGAATGATGTTCTCGGCGGCGGCGCGGGCCCGGCGCAGGTCCTTGTGCGGGAAGTCCTGGAGACGCTGGTCGCTGGTGTAGGCGTGGACCGTGGTCATCAGGCCGGAGACGATGCCGAAGTTCTCCAGGAGGACCTTGGCCATCGGCGCCACACAGTTGGTGGTGCAGGAGGCGTTGGAGATGATGTGGTGGCTGGCCGCGTCGTACTTGTCCTCGTTGACACCCAGCACGATCGTAATGTCCTCGTCCGAGGCCGGAGCCGAGATGAGGACCTTCTTGGCGCCGCCCGCGATGTGCTTCTCGGCGTCGGCCTTCTTGGTGAAGATGCCGGTCGACTCGATGACGATGTCGACGCCCAGCTCACCCCAGGGGATGTCGGCCGGGTTGCGCTCGGAGAGCACCTTGATCGTGTGACCGTCGACGGTGATCGTGTCGGCGGTGTGGGTCACCTCGGCCTTGAGGCGGCCCAGGATGGTGTCGTACTTCAGCAGATGCGCGGTGGTCGCGGTGTCACCCAGGTCGTTGACAGCCACGATCTCGATGTCTGCACCCTGCTCCAGCAGCGCGCGGAAGTAGTTACGACCGATGCGGCCAAAGCCGTTGATGCCTACGCGGATCGTCACGAACCGATCTCCTCGTTAGGTACGCCGGGTTTCGACGCCGGCGAGTTGTATGGGATGTCCCCGACCGCTTACGACCCTACCTCTCCACGGCCCCGCCGGTGACATCGAGTGTCCCCGGAAACCGGCGGCGCTCCGTACCAGGCGCGCGCCTGGCCCCGTACCCGTGCCGGCGCGCGGTTGCCGGCACGGGTACGGGCGCGCGCCCGGCGCGCGCTGACGGAATCAGCGCCGGAGCGAGCGCAGCGCCTTGTCCAGGAGCGCGGCGCGCTCCCCCGCGTCGGTCAGGTGCTCCAGACCGAATCCGAAGAGCACGGTGTCACGCGTGGTGACCGAGGCGTACGAGGCGAAGAGCGTCCGGGAGCGCGCCCAGTCTCCCGCGACCGCCGGGGAGCCGCCCGGCGGTCCCGGCACGCTCCAGGCGCCCAGCGAGGTCTCGAAGCCCTCGGTCTCCCGCTCCGCGCCGCCCACGACCAGGCGCGCGTCGTCCGCGAAGAGGCCGCGCCCGCCGCTGCCGGGGTCGGTGACGTAGCTCAGCGACAGCTCGGCCTTGGTGCCCGCGTACGCGCTCAGGTCGAAGGAGACCTGCTGCCAGCCGTCGGAGGCACCGGTGAGGCTGTTCCAGGCGCCGCTGGTGCCGGTGGCGGTGCAGCCGTCGGCGCCGAGGGTCAGGTAGTGGCCGAGGAACGGGTGGCCCTGGAGGAAGAAGCCCGCCTCGCACTCGGCGGGTACGGCGGTGCTGCTCGCGCCGCCGGCCTCGGGCAGGGTGGTCCAGTCCTCGCCGCCGCTGGTGCGGGCCTCCAGGAGGGCGTGGTCGTACCCCTCCTCCGTGTTCCAGTTGAGCGCGAGGCGCAGCTCGGGCCGGTCGGCCGCGCCGACCCCGGTCAGGTCGACGGTGCGGGTGAGGCGGCGCCAGGCGTTGTCCTGGTGGGCGGTGGCGGCCATCCACTGGCCGGCGTAGGGCGCGTACGGGTTGCTCACGCCCGCGTACGAGCCCGCCTGGGCGCTGGTGAACTGCGGATACGCCGCCGGGTCCAGCGTGTCGGAGGTGACGGTGTACGCGCCCACCGGGTTCAGCGGGGTGCCGGGCAGGGCGGTCAGGGCGCCGCCCGCGCCGGTGAGCGTCCCGGCGCCGGTGAAGCCGGTGGCGCCGGGGGTGGCGGTGCGGCCGTACGCGCCGAAGTAGTACTGGCTGATGTCGTTGGTGGCGGCGCGGCCGATCTGGGTGCTGCCGCCGGCGAGCCGGCCGGCCTCGATCAGCTTGCCGCCCTCGTTGAGGAAGGCGCGCAGCGCGAGCTGGGTGGCGCCGCCGGGGGCCGTGGCGCCGGTGTAGTGGACCGCGGCGGAGAAGTGGCCGAGGACGCCGAGCGGGTGCGGGGCGCCCTGGGTGGCGACGTCCCAGACGGCGGCGGTCCGGCCGGTGGCGCGCAGCGCGTCGACGTAGGCGCCGGTCCGCTGGGCGGGGGCGCCCTCCTCGGCGATCACGAGGGTGTCGGCGCGGGGGCGTTCGGCCACGGTGTAGCTGAAGTGTTCGCTGGCGGTGGGCTTTCCGCTCGCCGTGCGCGCGGTGAACCAGACCTCGACCTTGTCACCCGTACGAGCGAGGCCGGTTGTTCCGCGGTACTCGTCGAAGTGGAGGTTGTCCTCGCCGCCGTAGGTCTCGCCGCCCTTCCAGGCGTGGAGTTTCCCGGTCTGGACGCGGCCGCCGTTGACGCGGTACTTCAGCTCCTTGTTCCGGAGCGCCTTGCGGGCGGTGACGGAGACCTCCTGGCCCGTGCCGCGGGCGTACGAGGTGGTGAAGGGGTCGGTGGTGAAGTCGGGCGCGGTCAGGCCGACCGCGGAGGACGGCTGGTCGGGGTGGGCGGCGGTCTCGGCGACGGAGAGCGCGAAGGGGATGTTCTTGGCGAACTCGCCCTGGATCAGCTTCTCGTCGTCGGGGAAGTTGAAGCCGGAGCGGCAGTCCCTGGCCTCCCAGGCGTCGTCCGGGTCGAGCCCGGACGCGGTCTGACAGGTCGTCATCTCCGGGGTGAACATCATCGTGCCGTTGACGTTCGCGGCGTGCCCGTCGGCCTCGCCGTTGGTGGTGTACAGCTCGGAGGAGACCTGCGGGTAGTAGCCGGGGACCGCCGGGTTCTCCGGGGTGCCCGCGAGTGCCTTGTAGAGCACGTCGTCGGGGGTCGGGGTGGCGACCTGCCAGCCGACGCCGTAGAGGAGCAGTTCGGCGGCGGAGTGGTAGTTGATGCCGTAGTCGAAGCCGATGCGCTTCTGGAACCGGTCGATGGCCTGTGTCTCCGGCTCGGAGCCGGGGCCGCCGCCGCGGTAGGTCTCACTGGCGGGCCGCGGTGACGAACCCTCGTCGTCGTAGCCCCACTTGTAGGCGAAGTTCCGGTTGAGGTCGACGCCGTCCCCGGAGGTGATCTGCCCGTCCCCGTTGACGTCACGGAGGTTCTTGCGCCACAGCCGGTTGCTGTCGGAACTGTGGGTGAAGTCGTAGCCGTCGGGGTTGGCGGACAGGACGAACCACAGCTCGGTGGAGTCGACGATCTTCGTGATCCGCCGGTCCTTGCCGTAGTTGTCGATGTAGTGGTGCATCAGCCGGCGGGTCATCTCGGGAGTGATCCACTCCCGGGCGTGCTGGTTGGACATGTACAGCACGGACGGCTTGGCGCCGTCCTTGGTGGTCCGCGCGCCCTTGCTGAGCTTGAGGGCGAGGATGTCCTGGCCGCGCAGGGTCTTGCCGAGGGAGACGACCTTCGCTATCCGGGGGTTGGCCTGCCCGGTGGTGACGATCTCCTCCTGGAGGTTGCCCGGACCGCTGTACGGGCGGAAGACCCCGTCCCCGGCGGCCCGCAGCCGTCCGGTGGTCCCGGCGGACACCGTGCGTTCGGTGAGGGTGACGCCCTGCCGCTCCAGGTCGCGCGCCTGGGCGTCGGTGAGGAAGACCTCGACCTTCGCCGTGCCCTTCTCGGGGGCCCGTTCGCTCAGTTCGTGCGCGTCCTGGCCGGCCGCGAGGAGCAGGGCTCCTCGGTGACCTCGGCGTCGAAGACCTTCACCGCGTCGGCGGCGGTCCCCTCCCCGGCCGTCGCGCCGGGCGCCGGCTGTGCCTGGGCGGTGGTGGCCGCCGTCATTCCGCCCAGCAGCAGCGCGCCCGCCACCAGGATCGATCCCGCTCTTCGTCTCATGTGCCCCTCTTGCCGTCGACGTCGACTGCCGTGTCCATGAACAGACGTCAGGCTGACCAGGCTTCATGATCATGTCAAGAGTGCCCCAAGGGGCCGCAAAATACCTGCTGCCGGCACCTTTCGGTACCGGCAGCGGTGGTGCGCGGGGGCAGGCCCGGGTGGTGCACCAGGGCACGGGCGAGGCCCGGCTACCCGACGAGGCCGTCGGCCAGCTCCTCGCTCAGGTTGGACTCCGTACCCGGGATCCCGAGGTCCTGCGCCCGCTTGTCGGCCATCGCCAGCAGCCGCCGGATCCGGCCGGCCACCGCGTCCTTCGTCAGCGGCGGGTCGGCGAGCGCGCCCAGCTCCTCCAGGGACGCCTGCTTGTGCTCCATACGGAGCCGGCCCGCGGCGGCCAGATGCTCGGGCACCTCCTCGCCCAGGATCTCCAGCGCGCGCTGCACCCGGGCCCCCGCGGCCACCGCCGCGCGGGCGGAGCGGCGCAGGTTCGCGTCGTCGAAGTTGGCGAGCCGGTTGGCCGTGGCCCGGACCTCGCGGCGCATCCGCCGCTCCTCCCAGGCCAGCACCGACTCGTGCGCGCCGAGCCGGGTGAGCAGCGCGCCGATGGCGTCACCGTCCCGTACGACCACCCGGTCCACCCCGCGCACCTCGCGCGCCTTGGCGGCGATCTGGAGCCTGCGGGCCGCGCCGACCAGCGCGAGCGCGGCCTCCGGGCCCGGGCAGGTCACCTCCAGCGAGGAGGAGCGGCCGGGTTCCGTGAGCGAGCCGTGCGACAGGAACGCGCCGCGCCAGGCGGCCTCCGCGTCACAGGTGGCCCCCGAGACCACCTGGGGCGGCAGCCCCCTGATCGGGCGTCCCCGCCCGTCGACCAGACCGGTCTGCCGGGCGAGCTGGTCACCCCCCGTAATCACCCGTACGACGTAACGGCTGCCGCGGCGCAGTCCGCCGGGTGCCATCACCACGAGCTCGGAGTTGTGTCCGAAGATCTCCAGGATGTCCTTGCGGAGCCGGCGCGCGGCGATGCTGGTGTCCAGCTCCGCCTCGATCACGATGCGCCCGCTCACCAGGTGCAGCCCGCCGGCGAACCGAAGGATCGCCGAGACCTCCGCCTTCCTGCAGCACGTCCGGGTGACGGGGAGGCGGGCGATCTCGTCCTTCACCGCTGGCGTCATCGCCATGGGCCGATCCTTCCATGCATCCGAAAAATACGGTCGTACGCGGCTGCCAGCAGCTCCGGGTCGTGCTTGGGGGAACTGCCGGTCGCTGCCACCGGCGCCAGCTCGACGGCGGCACCGAACCGCCGGGCGGCATCGGAGAGCGATTCGCTGTCGGGCACGGCGGCCTCGTCGGCCAGCACCACGTCCAAGGCGAGTTTAGGGGCGTGTCGCCCCAAAACCTCCAAATGACGCTGCGGTGAGAAGCCATCGGTTTCGCCGGGTTGCGGTACGAGGTTCAGCGAGAGGACCCGGCGGGCCTTCGTCTCGACGAGCGCGTCGAGCAGTTCGGGCACCAGCAGATGCGGGATCACCGAGGAGAACCAGGAGCCGGGGCCGAGCACCACCCAGTCGGCGTCCAGGACCGCGGCGACCGCCTCGGGGACCGCCGGCGGGTCGTTCGGCACCAGGTGGACGGACTGCACCTCACCGGGGGTGAGCGCGACGGTCGCCTGGCCGCGCACCGTGTCGACCTCGTCCGGGCGCGCCGGGTCGTGGCCCCGTACCAGCGCCTGGAGCTCCAGGGGGACGGCCGACATGGGCAGCACCCGGCCGTGCGCGCCGAGGAGCTTGCCGACCAGGTCCAGCGCCTGGACATGGTCGCCCAGCTGCTCCCAGAGCGCGACGATCAGCAGATTGCCGACCGCGTGCTCGTGCAGGTCGCCCTGGGACTGGAAGCGGTGCTGGATCACCCTGGCCCAAGTCTGGCCCCAGTCGTCGTCGCCGCAGAGCGCGGCGAGGGCCTTGCGCAGGTCGCCGGGGGGCAGCACCCCCAGCTCCTCGCGGAGCCGGCCGCTGGAACCGCCGTCGTCGGCCACCGTGACGACCGCTGTGAGGTCGCCGGTGATCCGGCGGAGCGCGGCGAGGGACGCGGAGAGCCCCATGCCGCCGCCGAGCGCGACGACCTTGGGCTGGGCGGCCGCTCCGCGCCCCGACAGCGCGGGGATGCCCCGGCGCAGCCGGCGCATCCGGAAGGTGCGTCCGGTCACTCGCGCCCCATGTCCCGGTGGACGACGACGGTCTCCATGCCCTCGGAGACGAGACGGGCACCGAGCTTCTCGGACATGGCTACGGAGCGGTGCTTGCCGCCCGTACAGCCGACGGCGACGGTCACGTACCGCTTGCCCTCGCGCCGGTATCCGGCGGCGATGAGCTGCAGCAGCTCGGTGTAGCGGTCGAGGAACTCCTTGGCGCCCGGCTGGTTGAAGACGTACGCGGAGACCTCGTCGTTGAGCCCGGTGAAGGGGCGCAGCTCGGGGACCCAGTGCGGATTGGGCAGGAAGCGGCAGTCCACCACCAGGTCGGCGTCGACGGGCAGGCCGTACTTGTAGCCGAACGACATGACCGTGGCCCGCAGCTCCGGCTTCTCGTCGCCGGCGAACTGGGCGTCCATCTTGGCGCGCAGCTCGTGGACGTTGAGGCTGGAGGTGTCGATCACCAGGTCGGCGTCGCCGCGCAGCTCCCTGAGCAGATCGCGCTCCGCCTCGATGCCGTCGACGATCCGGCCGTCGCCCTGGAGGGGGTGCGGGCGGCGTACGGACTCGAAGCGGCGGACCAGCGCCTCGTCGGAGGACTCCAGGAAGACGATGCGCCGGGTGACCTGCTTCGCGTCGAGGTCCGCCAGCGACTCGCGGAGGTTGTCGAAGAAGCGCCGGCCGCGGACGTCCACGACGACGGCGATCCGTGCCACGTTGCCCTGCGAGCGGGCGCCCAGCTCCACCATGGTGGGGATCAGCGCGGGCGGCAGGTTGTCCACGACGAACCAGCCGAGGTCCTCCAGGCACTTGGCCGCGGTGCTGCGGCCCGCGCCGGACATGCCGGAGATGATCACCAGCTCGGGGATGGCCGCCTCGCCGGCCTCGCCGTTCTCCTTCGTGGTGCCCGTACTCACGTGCCCTGCTCCGTCCCGGTCGTGCTCAGTCATGCGCCGTTCCCCCGTTGTCTTCCATGATCTCTCCTGTCGCCGTGTTCACGGCGGGTGCCGCCGGGGCCGCCGCGGCCAGGGCCACGGCGACGGACTCGGCCGTCTTGCGGCCCACGCCCGGCACCTCGCAGATCTGGTCGATTGTCGCCTGCCGGAGCCGCTTCACCGAGCCGAAATGCTTGATGAGCGCCTGTTTGCGGGACTCACCGAGGCCCGCGACGTCGTCCAGCGGGCTCGTCCTGACCCGTTTGGCCCGCTTCGCCCGCTGATAGGTGATGGCGAAGCGGTGCGCCTCGTCCCGTACCCGCTGGAGGAGGTAGAGGCCTTCGCTGGAGCGGGGCAGCACCACGGGGTCGCTCTCGTCGGGCAGCCAGACCTCTTCGAGGCGCTTGGCGAGACCGCAGACGGCGACGTCGTCGATGCCCAGCTCGTCCAGGGCCCGCTTGGCCGCCGCGACCTGGGGCTGTCCGCCGTCGACGACGAGCAGCTGGGGCGGGTAGGCGAAGCGCTTGGGCCTGCCGTCGTCCTCGGTGAAGGGCTCGGACTGCTGCTCGGGCTGCTGGTCGGACCGCGGCTGGGTCTGCTGTCCGGGCAGTGCGGCCCCTGCCTGCTGCTCGGTCTGCTGCTCGGCCTGCTGTTCCGCCTGTTCCGACCACTCCCCGGTCTTCTCCTTCTCCAGGAGGTAGCGGCGGAAGCGGCGGCTGATCACCTCGTGCATCGACCGGACGTCGTCCTGGCCGGCGAAGGTCTTGATCTGGAAGCGGCGGTACTCGCTCTTGCGCGCGAGGCCGTCCTCGAAGACCACCATCGAGGCCACGACGTCGTCGCCCTGGAAGTGCGAGATGTCGTAGCACTCGATGCGCAGCGGCGCGCTGTCCAGGCCGAGCGCCTCGGAGATCTCCTCCAGGGCGCGGGAGCGGGTGGTGAGGTCGCTGGCGCGCTTGGTCTTGTGCAGGACGAGGGACTGCTGGGCGTTCCGCCCGACGGTCGCCATCAGGTCCTTCTTGTCGCCGCGCTGCGGGATCCGCAGGGAGACCTGGGCGCCGCGCCGCTCGCTCAGCCACTCGGTGAGGGCCTCGGTCTCGGCGGGGTCCGTGGGCAGCGCGGGGACCAGCACCTCCTTGGGGACCGCGTCGCCGCGCTCCTCCCCGTAGAGCTGCTGGAGGGCGTGCTCGACGAGGCCGGCCGTGCTGACGGCCTCCACCTTGTCGGTGACCCAGCCCCGCTGGCCGCGGACCCGGCCGCCGCGTACGTGGAAGATCTGGACGGCGGCCTCCAGCTCGTCCTCGGCGACCGCGATGAGATCGGCGTCGGTGGCGTCGGCGAGCACCACCGCGTTCTTCTCCATCGCGCGGCGCAGCGCGCCTATGTCGTCACGCAGCCGGGCGGCCTTCTCGTACTCCATCTCCTCGGCCGCCTCCGTCATCCGCCGCTCCAGACGGCGGATGTACGTGCCGGTGCGGCCGGCCATGAAGTCGCAGAACTCCTCTGCCAGTTCGCGGTGCTCCTGCGGGGTGACGCGGCCGACGCAGGGCGCCGAGCACTTGCCGATGTAGCCGAGGAGGCAGGGCCGGCCGGTGCGGGCCGCGTTCTTGAACACCCCGGCGGAGCAGGTCCGTACGGGAAAGACACGGAGCATCAGGTCGACCGTCTCGCGGATGGCCCAGGCGTGTCCGTACGGTCCGAAGTAGCGCACACCCTTCTTCTTGGCGCCGCGCATCACCTGGACGCGCGGGAACTCCTCGTTGAGCGTGACCGCGAGCGACGGATAGCTCTTGTCGTCGCGGTACTTGACGTTGAAGCGGGGGTCGAACTCCTTGATCCAGGAGTATTCGAGCTGCAGCGCCTCAACCTCGGTGGAGACGACGGTCCACTCGACGGAGGCGGCGGTGGTGACCATCGTGCGGGTACGCGGATGCAGACCCGCCAGGTCCTGGAAGTAGCTGGCGAGCCGCTGCCGGAGGCTCTTCGCCTTCCCGACGTAGATCACCCGGCGGTGATCGTCGCGGAATTTGTAGACCCCCGGCGAGTCGGGGATCTGTCCCGGCTTGGGGCGGTAGCTGGAGGGGTCGGCCATGCACTCCACCCTACTGTCGGGGACCGACAGCAGGACCTCCGCGCGGCCTCGGACCGGGGGTGCCCGACCGGCTCTCAGGCCTCGGGGCCCGCGACGAGCTTTCCGTCCCGCTCCGTGACGGGCACCTCGGGCAGCGGGGCGGTGGCCGGGCCGTGCAACACCTGCCCCGTCGTGACGTCGAACTTGCTGCCGTGGCACGGGCAGTCGCCCACCGTGCCCTCCAGCTCCCCGAGCAGACAGCCCGCGTGGGTGCACTGCGCGCTGAACGCCTTGTACCGGCCCTTCGCCGGGCAGCTCACCACGACGCGCTGCTTCTTGTAGAGCCTGGCGCCGCCGACGGGGACGTCGGAGGCCGCGCCCAGCTCGACGGGGGTGGTGGGCGTGGGCGTCTCCGCATGGCCGAGCTTCGACTCGGTGGAGCAGGCCGCCACCCCCAGCCCGGCGGCACCGGCGAGCGCGGCGCCCTTCAGCACGGTACGGCGGGGGGCGGACGAGCCGGCCATGGTGTCTCCACTGTTCTGGGGGTCCGAACGGGTGCCCTCGGCACGGAGGGGTGTCGGTGACATACGTGACGATACCGGGGCCGTTCCGGCGGCCGTTCAGCGGCCGCCGACGAGCGGATCGCCCGGCCGGCGGGCGCCCGAGATCCGGCGCAGCACCTCGATCGCGTAACCGATCCGGTCGGCGGGCACCCCTTCGAGACTCTCGGCGAGCAGCGCCTGGGCCGCCCGGTCGAGCCGCGCGAGGGTGTCGAGCCCCTTGCCGGTGGGCGCCACCCGCTGGGCCCTCCGGTCCGCCGCCTCCGCCACCCGCACGAGGAGACCCTGCCGCTCCAACTCCCTGACCTGCCGGGTGACATGCGGAGCGCGGACGCCGAGCCGCTCCGCGATCCGGCCGATGCGCAGCGGCTCCCCCTCGTGCGCCAGGACGCGCAGCAGCGCGACGCCCGCCCGGTCGACGGGCGCCCCGGCCATGCTCACGAGCAGTTCGTGGGAGCGGGGCCGGGTGATGTCGTACGCGAGGGCACTCAGCAGAACCTGCAGCTCGGCGATGCCGCCGGGAGCATCGCGCTCGTGGGCAGGGGGACCGTCCATCCGCCCCATCATGCCGGTTCCGGATGGCCGAAGAAGCACTTGCCCCATACACACATCCGGAGTAGAAAATACTTTGGGTAACTAACATCCAGGCTCGCACCGCCCCGCACCGCCCCCCGCACCGCCCCCGCTCTGCCCCGGAGGACGTGTCATGACCGAGACGGCCATTCCCGCTTTTCCCCTCAGCCGCGCGGCCGGCTGCCCCTTCGACCCGCCGCCGCGGTACGCGGCGCTGCGCAAGGAAGCGCCTGTCTCCCCGATCCGGCTGTGGAACGGCGCCGTGGCCTGGCTCCTCACCCGTTACGAGGACCAGCGCGCCGTGCTCGCCGACCCGCGGTTCAGCGCGGACGTCACCCGTCCGGGGCACCCGGTCCAGAGCGCGGGCGTCCACGCCCGGCGCGACCCCGACCATCTGCCCTTCCTCGTCCAGGACGACCCCGAGCACCACCACACGCGGCGCATGTTCACCTCCCACTTCACGGTCAAACGCATCGCCGCCCTGAGGCCCCGTATCCAGGAGGTCATCGACCAGCTGCTGGACGCCATGGAGGCGGCGGGCCCGCCGACCGACCTGGTGAGCGCGTTCGCCCTGCCGATGCCCTCCCTGGTCATCGGCGAACTCCTCGGGGTCCCCCACCGGGATCACGCCCTCTTCCAGCGCGCCGCGCGCACCCTGGTCACGCTCGGCAGCACACCGGAGGAGGCGAAGGCGGCCGCCGGGGAACTCGCCGGATATCTCGATGATCTGATCACCGTCAAGGACCGGGATCCGGCCGACGATCTGCTCAGCACCCTGGTCGTGGAGCGGGTGCGCACCGGTGAGCTGGACCGCGCGCAGCTCGTCGAGAACGCGGTCCTGCTGCTGGCGGCCGGGCACGAGACCACCGCGAACATGACCGCCCTGGGCACGCTCGCCCTGCTCCACCACCCGGAACAGCTCGCCGCGGTCCGGGACAGCGAGGACCCGGCCCGGGTGGCCAACGCCGTGGAGGAGCTGCTGCGCTACCTCACCATCACCCACAGCGGGCGCCGCCGGTTGGCCACCGAGGACGTGGAGATCGCGGGCACGCTCATCCGCGCGGGCGAGGGGGTCGTCCTGGCCAACGACGCGGGGAACCGTGACGAGACCGTCTTCCCCGATCCCGACCGGCTCGACATCGACCGCGCCGGGGTACGGCGCCACATCGCGTTCGGCCACGGCACCCACCAGTGCCTGGGCCAGAACCTGGCCCGCGCCGAGTTGCAGCTCGCCTATCCGGCGCTACTGCGGCGCTTCCCCGGTCTGCGCGCCACCGTCCCCGACAGCAAGCTCCGCTTCAAGGAGGACATGCTCGTGTACGGCGTCCACGAACTGCCCGTGACCTGGTGAGGGGGCGTTCGTCCGGGCACCGGGTGACCGGGGACGGGGGCGGGTGTCAGGTGACGGGGGACGGGGCTCAGCCGAGGAACGCGGCGACCGCGGCGCGGAAGCCCTCCGGGTCCTCCGTCCACGGCAGGTGGCCGGCACCGGCCAGGGTGGTCCTGGTCACCCGCGGCAGGGCGCGCTCCAATGAGTCCACCGCCCAGCGGGGCCTGATGTCCCGCTCGCCGTCCACGATCAGTACGGGGACCTCCAGCGCCGCGCACCGTTCGCGCGGCGCCCCGGTGGCGAGGCTCTGCCGCATCTCCGCGACCAGGGCTGTGTTGCACGGGTAGTTGACGCCGAACCAGGGGGTCGCCATGGCCTCGGCGTACTCCCGCGCCCGGTCCGGTGCGGCCTCGAAGTCCACCGACCACTGGAGGACGGCCAGTTCACGGCTCTCCTCCGGGGTGCGGTCCTCGCCCCGGTCGCACAGCTCCTCCCAGCGCCGCCGGTGCGCGCCCAGCTTCCGGTGGAGGGCGTCCTTGTAGTGCGGGTGCCAGGTGGCGTCCTCGTCGATGCCCGTACCCGAGACGTAGATCAGCGCGCTGACCCGGGCGGGGTGGGCCAGGGCGTAGCTCAGGGCGAGGTGCGCGCCCCAGGAGTGGCCGAGCAGCGCCGTGCGCTCCAGGCCGAAGTGGCGCCGTACGGTGTCGAGATCGGCCACCGAGCGGTCGGCGCGGTACGGCCCGGAGCGCTGGGAGCGTCCGCAGCCCCGCTGGTCCCACCGGACGACGGGGCGGCCCCGTGTCTCCTCGCTACCGCCGGTGCCGGCGAGCAGCGCGGCCGGGGCCTCCAGGGTGTCCCAGAGGCCCGGGCCGCCGTGGCAGAGGATCACGGGCTCGCCCGGCCCGTCCGCCGCCCGCGTGGCCCAGAGCCGTACCCCGTCGTCCGTCCGCACCGTCTCGTCCACCCTGCGGATTGTGCCGGATCCGGGCCGGACGGCACGGTCCTACGGGCGAACCGGGGGCCCGGGGCCGCCGGTGTCAGGAGCGGCGCGAACCGGTGGCGGACTTCTTGGCCGGAGCCTTCTTGGCGGCGGCCGTCGTCTTCGCGGTGACCGTCGTCCGCGCGGCGGCCGTCCTGGCCGCCGCCGTCGCCTTCTTGGCCGCCGTCTTCCTCGCCGGGGCCTTCTTCGCCGGGGTCGCCGCGTCGCTGATCCGCTCGGGGTCCAGGATCTCCCGCAGGAACTTGCCGGTGTGGCTGGCCGGGACCCCGGCCACCTGCTCCGGAGTGCCCTCCGCGATGACCAGCCCACCCCCGTTGCCGCCTTCGGGCCCCATGTCGACCACCCAGTCCGCCGTCTTGATGACGTCCAGGTTGTGCTCGATGACGATCACCGAGTTGCCCTTTTCGACCAGTCCCGACAGCACCGCGATCAGCTTGCTGATGTCCTCGAAGTGCAGACCCGTGGTGGGCTCGTCCAGGACGTAGACCGTACGGCCCGTGGAACGCTTCTGCAGCTCGCTCGACAGCTTCACCCGCTGCGCCTCGCCGCCGGAGAGGGTCGGCGCGGACTGACCGAGCCGGACATAGCCGAGGCCCACCTCGTTGAGGGTCCTGAGGTGGCGCGAGATCGTCGGCACGGCCTCGAAGAAGTCCAGCGCCTCCTCGATCGGCATGTTCAGCACTTCGGCGATGGACTTGCCCTTGTAGTGGACCTCCAGCGTCTCCCTGTTGTAGCGGTCGCCGTGGCAGACCTCGCAGGGGACGTAGACGTCCGGCAGGAAGTTCATCTCGATCTTGATCGTGCCGTCGCCCGAGCAGTTCTCGCAGCGGCCGCCCTTGACGTTGAAGGAGAAGCGGCCCGGGAGGTAGCCGCGGACCTTCGCCTCCATCGTCTCGGCGAAGAGCTTGCGGACATGGTCGAAGACACCGGTGTACGTGGCCGGGTTGGAGCGGGGCGTACGGCCGATGGGCGACTGGTCGACATGGACCACCTTGTCGACCAGATCGTCGCCGTCGACCCGGGTGTGGCGCCCCGGCACCGACTTCGCGCCGTTCAGCTCGCGGGCGAGATGCGTGTACAGGATGTCGTTGACCAGCGTCGACTTGCCGGAGCCCGAGACGCCCGTGACCGCCGTGAACACCCCCAGCGGGAAGGACACGTCGATGTCCCGGAGATTGTTCTCCCGGGCGCCGTGCACCGTGAGCCGCCGTCCCGGGTCGACGGGCCGGCGCACGTCGGGGGTCGGGATGGACCGCTTGCCGGAAAGATACTGGCCGGTCATCGACTCCTTGTTGGCCAGCATCCCCTTCAAGGGTCCCGAGTGGACGACCTTGCCGCCGTGCTCACCCGCGCCGGGGCCGATGTCGACCACCCAGTCGGCGACCTTGATCGTGTCCTCGTCGTGCTCGACGACGATCAGGGTGTTGCCCATGTCGCGCAGCCGGACGAGGGTCTCGATCAGCCGGTGGTTGTCCCGCTGGTGCAGTCCGATGGACGGCTCGTCCAGTACGTACAGCACCCCGACCAGACCGGAGCCGATCTGCGTGGCGAGCCGGATGCGCTGGGCCTCACCGCCGGAGAGGGTGCCCGCGGCGCGGTTCAGCGAGAGGTAGTCGAGGCCGACGTCGACCAGGAACCTCAGTCGTTCGTTGACCTCCTTGAGGACCCGCTCGGCGATCTTCTTGTCGCGCGCGTTGAGCGTGAGCCTGGCGAGGAAGTCGGCGCAGTCGCTGATCGAGAGCGCGGAGACCTCGGCGATGGACTTGTCCATGACCGTGACGGCCAGGACGATCGGCTTGAGCCGGGTGCCCTCGCAGGTCGGGCAGGGCACCTCGCGCATGTACCCCTCGAAGCGCTCCCTGCTGGTGTCGCTCTCGGCCTCGGTGTGGCGCCGCTTGACGAAGGAGACCGCCCCTTCGAAGGCGGGGGTGGTGTAGGCGCGCTCGCGGCCGTACCTGTTCCGGTAGCGGACCTCGACCTGCGTCTTGTGGCCGTGGAGCAGAGCCTTCTTGGCGCGCTGCGGCAGCCCCGCCCAAGGGATGTCCGTACGGAACCCGAGGGCCTGGGAGAGGCCGCCGATCATCCGTCCGAAGTACTCCTTGGTGTGGCCGTGCGACCAGGGGTGGATCGCGCCCTCGTCGAGGGACTTCTCCTCGTCGGGGACGATCAGCTCCGGGTCGACCTCCATGCGCGTACCGATGCCGGTGCAGTCGGGGCAGGCTCCGAAGGGCGAGTTGAAGGAGAAGGAGCGCGGCTCCAGCTCCTCGAAGGAGAGGTCGTCGTACGGGCAGTACAGATGCTCGGAGTACATCCGCTCGCGCTCGGGGTCGTCCTCCGGCAGGTCCACGAAGTCGAGCACGACCATGCCGCCGGAGAGCCCGAGCGCGGTCTCGACCGAGTCGGTCAGCCGTCGCTTGGCGCTGTCCTTCACCGTGAGGCGGTCGACGACCACCTCGATGGTGTGCTTCTCCTGCTTCTTGAGCGTGGGCGGCTCGGTGAGCTGGATCGTCCGGCCGTCGACCCTGGCCCTGCTGTACCCCTTGGTCTGGAGGTCCGCGAAGAGGTCCACGAACTCGCCCTTGCGCTCGCGCACGAGCGGCGAGAGGACCTGGAAGCGGCTGCCCTCGGGCAGTTCGAGCACCCGGTCCACGATGGCCTGCGGCGACTGGCGGGAGATCGGCCGGGAGCACTCGGGGCAGTGCGGCTTGCCGATCCGGGCGAAGAGCAGCCGGAGGTAGTCGTAGACCTCGGTGATCGTGCCGACCGTCGAGCGCGGGTTGCGCGAGGTCGACTTCTGGTCGATGGAGACGGCCGGGGAGAGCCCCTCGATGAAGTCGACGTCCGGCTTGTCCATCTGACCGAGGAACTGCCGGGCGTACGAGGAGAGCGACTCGACGTACCGGCGCTGCCCCTCGGCGAAGATCGTGTCGAACGCGAGGGAGGACTTGCCCGATCCCGAGAGCCCGGTGAAGACGATGAGTGAGTCACGGGGCAGGTCGAGCGAGACGTTCTTGAGATTGTGCTCGCGCGCGCCACGGACGATGAGACGGTCGGCCACGCCGGTCCGCACCTTTCTGAAGAGAAGCAAGGGCAGAGCCCCCGTCCCAGAGTACGGGGGACCGCCAGAAGGATGAATTTGCGAGAGACGGAGCACCCGGCGCGGGAGTGCCGGACGGGATTCTCCTCTTGGCCAGGTTGCCTCCGCCGAGCTTATAGCACGCGCATTCGATTTACGGCGGCTCTCCACCGACTTCACCCGATCGGGTGGCGGCGCTATCGTCGGCGCCATGATCGACCACGCGCGTGACCTGGCAGCAGTACGCGAAGCGACCGAGCGACTCCTCAGCGCGGCCGCCGCACTGGACAACGCGGCCGTCGCCGCACCGTCACGGCTCCCGGGGTGGAGCCGTGGCCATGTCCTGGCGCATATCGCCAGGAACGCGGACGCACTGGTCAATGCCCTCGAAGGCCGGCCGATGTACCGGGACGCGGCGACCCGTGACGCGGACATCGAGCGGGACGCCCCGAGGCCGCTCGCCGCGCACCTCGCCGACGTACGCGACTCCGGCGACCGTTTCCTGGAGACCGCCGGGCGGCCCGCCGACTGGGGCCGCGTACTCACCCTGCGCAACGGCGTCACGGACGTGGCGGCCCGGGTGCCGTTCCGGCGGCTGGTCGAGGTCGAGCTGCACCATGTCGACCTGGGGATCGGCCGGGCGCTCGAAGATCTGCCCGAGGAGTTCACCGGACGGGAGATCGACTTCCTGGTGGAGCGGTTCGCCGGCCACGCCGAGGTCCCGCCGCTGGCCCTGACCACCCCCGACGGCCGCCACTGGCGGACGGGGCGCCCGGACGGCACCCCCCGCACCGTCACCGGCCCCGCGCCGGAGCTGATGGGGTGGCTCGCGGGCCGCCGCGAGGGCGCGGCCCTGACCTCCCCGGCCGGCCCCCTGCCCGTACTGCCGCCGCTCTAGACCCTGTCGCACCCCTCGCGTTCCCCGGTCCGCCGCGTGCCGACTCGCCTAGGGTGATCCATATGACATACAGCGGAACCGTGACGGTCGGCGGACCGGCGGACGTCCATGAACTGCCCGCTCTGATGATCTCCAAGGTCGCCGTCGGGCCGATGGAGAACAACGCCTATCTGCTGCGCTGCCGGGCCACCGGCGAACAGCTCCTGATCGACGCGGCCAACGACGCCGCCACCCTGCTGACCCTGATCGGCGACGGGGGCATCGCCTCCGTCGTCACCACCCACCGGCACGGCGACCACTGGCAGGCCCTCGCCGAGGTGGTGGCGGCCACCGGGGCACGGACCTACGCGGGCCGGTACGACGCGGAGGGCATCCCCGTGCCGACCGATGTGCTCGTCGACGACGGGGACACGGTCCGGGTCGGTGACGTCGCACTCACCGCCGTCCACCTCATGGGGCACACACCGGGGTCGATCGCCCTCGTCTACGACGACCCGCACAACCACGCCCATGTCTTCACCGGCGACTGCCTCTTCCCGGGCGGCCCCGGCCGGACCACGGACCCGGCGGACTTCGCGTCGCTGATGGACGGCCTCGAAACGAAGATCTTCGGGAAGCTGGCCGACGAGACCTGGATCTACCCCGGCCACGGCAACGACTCCACCCTCGGCGCGGAGCGCCCGCACCTCGCGGAGTGGCGGGCGCGCGGCTGGTGACCGCGCCCCGCCGAGGCGGCGGGGCGCGCCGTGACAACCCGTAACAGCACGAAGCGGGGCGGGGGGGCGGGGGGCCCCCCCCCCCCCCACCGGTGTGGCGGCCGCCCCCCCGCGCCGCGGCCGCAGCCCGGAAGGATTACAT